>DDKG01000169.1 GCA_002339265.1 Massilia sp. UBA2604
GACCAGGCTGTGGCGGTCGGTGACGACGTTGCGGAAGGCGTCGAAGCGCTCGTCCCCGGCGCGCCAGCGCAGCAGGCCGTCGTCGTGGGTGCCGACCCAGATCGTGTTGTCGGGATCCTGGTACAGCGTGGTGATCCACGAGTCGCCGACGCCGTCGGCAGGCCCGAAGCGGCGCAGATTCCCGGCATCAAGCCCGCGCAGCTCGCGCCGTTCCAGCCCGCCGTAGCGGCCGATCCAGAGGCGCTGACCGGCGTCGACCAGCAGCGCGTGCACCGGTCGCGCACGCACGTCGAGTTCCGAAGGATGGTGTTCGACCGTCCGGCGGTCCGGCGCCAGGCTGTCCAGGCCCGCCGCGGTGCCGATCCACAGCCGCCCGTCACCATCGAGCGCCAGCGCCTGGATGCCGTCGTCGCGCAGCGTGCGCTCGTCGTTCGTCACATGGTGCCAGACCGTGAACTTGCCGGTCTCGAAATCGAAGTGCTGCAGGCCGTCGGCGGTGCCAATCCACAGCCCGTCCTTGCCGTCGCCGATCATGGCCTTGATCTGGCGGTTGCCGGTGCCGCGCCGGGTCGGCTCGTGCGGCGCGTACAGGGTGAAGCTGCGGGTGGCCGGATCGTAGCGATTCAGGCCGCCGTCGGTGCCCAGCCACATGCGGCCGTGGCGGTCCAGGTGCAGCACCCGCACCCAGTTGCTGGACAGGCTGCGCGGGTTGCCGACCTCGCTGCGGTAGTGCACGAAGCGGTAGCCGTCGTAGCGCGACAGGCCGGACTGGGTGCCGAACCACATGAAGCCGTCGCGGTCCTGGACGATCGACAGGATCGATTCCTGGGCCAGGCCCTGCTGCACCGACAGGTGCTCGAAGCGCAGGGTCGGCTCGGGCGCCGCCGCGCGCAGCGGGAGCGCCAGCAACAAGGCAACGAGGAACAGGAAGAAGCGCACCATGCTCATGCGGCGAAGAAGTCCAGCACGTCGGCGCGCCGCGCCAGGGTGTCGTGCTCGCCCAGGCGGATCAGTTCACGCGTGTAGCTGGCCTCGAATAGCAGGTAGGACGCCAGCGCCGCGCCGCGCGTCTCCAGCGCGCCGAGGGCGCCCAGCAAGGTGCGCACCGGCGCCGGCAGGCTGACCGTGTGGCGCGCCGCGATGTCGTCCAGCTGTTCGGACGGCGCGATGGTCAGCAACTCTACCTGGCGCAGCGGCATCGCCGTGCGCGCCTCCTCGGGGATGCGCGCCAGCGTGTGGTTGATCCGCTGCAGGCGCTCGACGTCGGCCGCCAGGCTGTCGAGGAAGATCGAGGACATCGCATGGCCGGCCACCTGCGCCAGGCTCGGATAGCTGGCCTGGCCCGGGTCGAGCGCGGCCGGCTCGCTCAGGCGGCCGGCGCCGACCACCAGCACCCGGGTGGCGCCGAGGTGGATGGCGGGCGCGATCGGCGCCGACTGGCGCATCGAGCCGTCGCCGCAAAACTCGCGGTGGCCGGCCAGGTACAGGGGCACCGCCGGGAACACGAAGGGGATCGCGCTCGAGGCCAGCAGGTGCTCGACCCCGATCTGGGTCGCCAGCGCCATGCGCTGGTGGCGCACCCAGGGCTCGACCCGGGCCGCGGTCTGGTAGAAAGTCAGGTGGTGGCCGCTGCTGTACGACGAGGCGGTGACGGCCAGCGCATGCAGGCGGCCGGACTCCAGGTTGGCGTCCAGCCGCGGCAGGTCGAGCGCGCGGTGCAGCAGGCCGGCCAGCGGAGTGTTGTCAAGCAGGAAGCGCGGCGGCGCGGCGCGCCACTTGCGCAGCAGCCAGCCGAAGGACAGCAGCGACAGCCAGCGCGCGCCGGAGCGCAGCACGGCCAGCGAACCGGCGCGGTAGACGGTGTGGGTGACGATGTTTTCCCACACCGCCAGCAGGCCGCGCACGCCGCTGGCGAAGTTGTCGGCGCGGCAGGCCAGCGCGGTGGCGTTGAGGGCGCCGGCCGAGGTGCCGCAGATGATGTCGAATGGAGAATAGGCGGCCGGACGCCCGGCGTCCTGCAGGATGCGCGAGATCGCATGCAGGACCCCGGCCTGGTAGGCGGCGCGCGCTCCTCCCCCTGTCAGGATCAATCCGGTTTTCTGTTTGCTATCCACGGCGACAGGTTAGCAAACTCTGCTTGTCTTGAGGCAAATATGGGGCGGGAAACGCGACAAATTGTCTTGATTTGTCGCTTCCCCACCCCACTTTCAATCACCTTTGGCAATGCCTTCGCGGCGCGGGTCGGCGCCGCCGAACCACATCGGCACGCCGTGCACCCGGATCCGCTCGATGCCGTGCAGGCCCGAGGTCTGGTCGCTTACCCGGATCGCATGACCGCGCGCGCGCAGCAGGTCTTGCGTGGCTTGCGGGAAGCGCCCGCGTTCCAGTTCGGTCGGGCCGTTACGGCTGCCGAAATTGGGCAGCGCGATCGCCTGCTGCACGTTCAGGCCCCAGTCCAGGGTCCCGACCAGCACCTTGGCCACGTAGTTGATGATGGCCGGGCCGCCCGGCGAGCCGACGGTGAGCACCAATTTTCCGCTGTCCTTCTCGAACACGATGGTCGGCGACATGGCGCTGCGCGGCCGCTTGTTGGCCTCGACCCGGTTCGCCACCGGGCCGTCAGCATCGCGGGCGCTGAACGAGAAATCGGTCAGCTGGTTGTTGAGCATGAAGCCATCGACCATCTGGCGCGAACCGAAGGCGTCCTCGATCGTGGTCGTCATCGCCAGGCCGCGGCCCTCGGCATCGACCACCGACAGGTGCGAGGTCGACGGGGTTTCGATCGCATTGTCCGTGCCCCAGGCGACGTCCATGCCCGGCGGCGTGCCGGCCTTCGCCTCGCCCATCGAACGGGCGCCGACCAGGCTGGCGCGCTGTTTCAGATAACCCTTGTCGATCAGGCTCGGGATGCCGCGGCCTGGCAAGGGCACGAAGTCGGCGTCGGCCGCATAGCGGTTGCGGTCGGCGTAGGCCAGGCGCCCCACTTCCGAGAACACGTGGACGGCTTCGGCGCCGGGCACGCCGTCCCTTGGCGCCAGCGCCTTCATGTCGAAGGTCTCGAACATGCCCAGCATCTGGGCCACGGCGATCCCGCCCGACGACGGCGGCGGCATGCCGCACACGGTGTACTGGCGGTAGTCGCTGCACACGGGCGTGCGCACCTTGGGCCGGTAGTCGGCGATGTCCTTCGCCGTCAACAGGCCGGGATTGGTCGGGTGACTGGCCACCTTGGCCGCAATATCGCGCGCGATGCGGCCGGTATAGAACACGCCGGCGCCGCCTTCGGCGATCTCGCGCAGCGTCTTGGCCAGCGCCGGGTTTTTCAACAGATGACCGACAGGCCATGGCTCACCGTTCCTGTCATAGAAATAGGCAACCGCCACCGGGTCCTTGCGCAGGTGGGTCTCGCCGGCCAGCATCTTGTGCATGCGCGGGCTGACCGCGAAGCCCCCCTCCGACAGCCGGATTGCCGGCTCGAACAAGGTCTTCCAGGGCAGCTTGCCGTGCTGGCGATGCGCCAGTTCGAGCATGCGCAGCACGCCCGGCGCGCCGACCGAGCGGCCGCCGACCACGCCCTCGGTGCGCGACAGCGGCGTGCCGTCCGGGCGTTCGAACAGGTGCTCGTCGGCCCTGGCGGGCGCGGTCTCGCGGCCGTCGAAGGCCTGGGTATGCTTGCCGTCGTAGTGCACCATGAAGGCGCCGCCGCCGATGCCCGACGATTGCGGCTCGACCAGGGTCAGCACCAGCTGGGTAGCGATCGCCGCGTCGATCGCGCTGCCGCCGCGGCGCAGGATCTGGTAGCCGGCATCCACCGCCAGCGGATTGGCCGCGGCCACCATGTATTTCTGGGCCGGCCAGCCGGCCTTTTCCTGGAAGCCGCTGGCCGCTTCCGGCGCGGCCTGCAGCGAATCCTGCGCGCCGGCAGGCAGATGGACGACGCCGGCGAGCGCCAGGGCGAGTGCGATAGTGCTGAACTGTTTCAAATGATTCTCCCAAAAGCAAACGGGCGCGCCACCGCACGACAGCGGCAACGCGCCCGAGACCGCAGACATGCTACCTCATGTCGCGCGAGCTTGCTTTCAGGACAATGCCTGAGCTTTTAGAGATTACTTCGGCTGCATGCGGATCGCGCCGTCGAGGCGGATCGTTTCGCCGTTGAGCATCACGTTCTCGATGATGGCCTTGGCCAGGTGGGCATACTCTTTCGGCAGGCCGAGGCGCGGCGGGAACGGCACCATCTTGCCCAGCGAATCGCGCACTTCCTGCGGCATGTTCATCAGCATCGGGGTCTCGAAGATGCCGGGAGCGATGGTCATTACGCGGATGCCGTTGCGCGCCAGGTCGCGCGCCATCGGCAGGGTCATGCCGGCCACGGCCGCCTTGGATGAGCCATAGGCGGTTTGCCCCATCTGGCCGTCATAGGCGGCGACCGACGCGGTGTTGATGATGATGCCGCGTTCGCCGTGGTCGGACTCGGGCGTCTGGCTCATCGCCTCGGCCGCCAGGCGCGCCATATTAAAGGTGCCGACCAGGTTGATATTGACCGCGCGCTGGAACACGTCGAGCGGATGCGGACCGTCCTTGCCGACGGTCTTCACCGCCGGAGCGACGCCGGCGCAGTTGACCAGGCCGCGCAGCGTGCCCAGCGCCACGGCCGCCGCGACCACCGCCTGGCCGTCCGCTTCCTGGGTGACGTCGCACTTGACGAACTGGCCGCCGAGTTCCTGCGCCAGCGCCTTGCCCGCCTCTTCCTGGACGTCGGCGATCACGACTTTCGCACCGCCCTCATGCAGCATGCGCGCGGTGGCAGCCCCGAGGCCCGAGGCGCCGCCGGTGACGATGAAGACATTGTTCTGGATTTGCATGGTGTGTCCCTTATAAAAGTTCTTGGTGCCGCATGTTTAACGTTTACGTTAACGTCAAACATTGTAGCGAACTTTTATCCGGAACTGCACTGCATCAGGTCAGAAGCATTGCATCGTGTTGCCGGTGCGGTTGCACAGGCGGCCTTCGCTGTTGACGCTCGCATTGCCGACCTGGCCGGCCGTGGTGGCGCCGCTGGTGTCGGTGCAGGTGGCGCCGACACAACCGGCGACCGGACGCGAGGTTGGACCGACGGGGGCCGTGGCCGGCGCAGGCGGTGGTGCAATACGCGTCGTCGGCTGCACCGCCGTCCCATCCTGCTGGGAACGCGGCGCTGGGCTTATCTGCGGGCCTGGCTGCGGACGCACGTTCTGCGGCTGTGGATGGGTGGCGGGATCGATGTCCTTCAGGCGCGACGGTTCCTGGCGCCCGGTGGCCTTCTCTTCCTGGGTCATGGGACGCATGTCGATCGTCGGGGCCGGAGTCGACGTCGTAGCCTGCTGACCATCGAGCGTCGGACGGTAGGTCGCACCGGTGGCAGGCTGGCCCTGGGTCACGCCAGTAGTCTGGGCGCTGGCGCCGATGGCCGTGGCTGCAAGCAGGACGGCAAGGATGGTGTTCGACGTTTTCATGATGGACCTCTCTCCGTATTGACTTGATCGATGACCTATTATCGTCTTGATAACGTGCGCACGGCGCGCGAGAAACAATTTCTCACATAATCATCATAACCCGAGGCCGTAAACGAGTCGTTCCCGCGCAGGCGGGAACCTAAGTTTTCAGCGTTATCGACACGCATATAACTTAGGTTCCCGCCTGCGCGGGAACGACGGTGCTGCTGATTTGATCGGCAGGTGATGCCGATGCGCTGGCGCTTACGCGGACAGCGCCGCGAACGCGTTGTCGCGCACCTGCTCGACCGGGCCGACGCCCGAGATCTTGCGGTATTTCGGCGCGCCCGGCAGGCCCGACTCGGCCCACTTGCCGTAGTAGCCCAGCAGCACTTCGGTCTGGTTGTGATAGACCTCGAGGCGCTTCGACACGGTCTCGGCCTTGTCGTCGTCGCGCTGGACCAGCGGTTCGCCGGTTTCGTCGTCGACGTCGGCAACCTTCGGCGGGTTGAACTTGACGTGGTACACGCGGCCCGAGGCCGGGTGCGAGCGGCGGCCGGTCATGCGTTCGAGGATCATTTCGTCAGGAACGTCGATCTCGAGCACGTAGTCGATGGTGACGCCGCTGTCCTTCATCGCCTCGGCCTGGGCGATCGTGCGCGGGAAGCCGTCGAACAGATAGCCGTTGGCGCAGTCCGCATCCTTCAGGCGCTCCTTGACCAGGCCGATGATGATGTCGTCCGACACCAGCTGGCCGGCATCCATCACCTTTTTCGCAGCCAGGCCCAATTCGGTACCCACCTTGATCGCGGCGCGCAGCATGTCGCCGGTCGAGATTTGCGGGATGTTGAACTTTTCCTTGATGAAGTTTGCCTGGGTGCCCTTACCGGCGCCGGGTGCTCCTAACAGAATGAGACGCATGAGTTTCCTGAGATTCTAGAAAATAATGAAAATTTGTGTGGATTGTATAAATTATGTTTGATGCTGCCAAGACTTCTTTGACACGGAAGTTACCACAAAAGTTGGCTTTCAAGCCAGTTTTGGGGCCCAGCGATCAGGATTATTGATCCAGCGCAGATGGCCCCAACGCTTACTCTTGGCTACATCAATACGTGTAATGCAGGCGTACTCGCTCCAGGTCGTCCAGCGTGTCCACGCCGCCCGGTGGCGCATCCTGTGTGACATGCACCGCGATCGGGTAGCCGTGCCACAGCACGCGCAGCTGTTCGAGCGCTTCGATGCCTTCGAGCGGCGACACGTCCAGCTTCGGATAGGCTTGCAGGAAGGCGTTGCTGTAGGCGTAGAGGCCGATGTGGCGCAGCGGCGCGTAGCCAAGCGGCAGCGAGTCCTGGGTGGCGGCGAAGGCGTCGCGGTGCCACGGGATGGTGGCGCGCGAGAAGTACAGCGCGCGGCCGAGCTTGTCGAGCACCACCTTGACGATATTGGGGTTGAAGACTTCGGCCGCGTCCAGGATCGGATGCGCGGCGGTAGCCATCGGCGTGTGGGCGTCGATGCGGGCGGCGCAGGCCGCGAGCAGCGCCGGATCGATCAGCGGCTCGTCGCCCTGCAGGTTGACCACGACTTCGTCCGGGCCCAGGCCCAGCACCTGCGCCACTTCGGCGATGCGGTCGGTGCCGGACGGATGATCGGGGCGGGTGAGCACCGCGCTCACGCCATGCGCGGCGCAGGCGGTGGCGATGTCTTCATGGTCGGTGGCGACGATGATGCGCGCCGCGCCCGATTCGCGCGCGCGCTCGGCCACGCGCACCACCATGGGCTTGCCTCCCAGGTCGGCCAGCGGCTTGTTCGGCAGGCGGGTCGACGCCAGGCGCGCCGGGATGATGACGGTAAAACTCATGCTGGCTCGATCTTGCGGGCCTGGTCGGCCCACATGATCGGAATGCCGTCGCGGATCGGATAGGCCAGGCGGTCGGCGCGGCAGGTCAGTTCCTGCGCCTTTTTGTCGAGTTCAAGCGGTCCCTTGCACAACGGGCAGACCAGGATATCAAGCAAGCGAGCGTCCACGACATTTCTCCACGATTTGTTCGGCCAGGCGCAAGTCGAGCTGCGCCGTGACCGGCACGACCCACAGGCGTGGATCGTCTTTTAGATGATCAATTTGCCGACATTTTACTGCATCCTTCTCGGTGATCAGGATGACATCGGCATCGACCCCGTCAAATGGAGCATCCAGGAAGTCGTGGTGGTCGGGCAGAGGCAGCTCGCCGACCGTCAATCCGGCCGCGCGCAGCATGGTGAAGAAGCGGCCCGGATTGCCGATGCCGGCGGCAGCCACGATGCGTTTGCCCGCTAATTGCGCCAGCGGCGTCGGCTGGCCGCCCTGCAGCGGCTCGGCGTAATCTCCGGCCAGGCGCATGCGCCATGGCTGGCCGCCGACCGCCTGCGCGAGGCCGGGCGTGATTTCGGGCGCGTTCACCACCGTGAAATCGCGCCGGCGCGACGGCGGCTCGCGCAAGGGGCCGGCCGGCAGCAGCCAGCCGTTGCCGACGCCGCGACCGTCGAACAGGATGATCTCGACATCGCGCGCCAGCGCGTAGTGCTGCAGGCCGTCGTCGGCGATCAGCACATCGACGTCGGGATGGGCCTGCAGCAATGCCCTGCCCGCCTCCACGCGGCGGCGGCCGACCACCACCGGGCACCTGGCGCGGGCCGCGATCAGCAGCGGTTCGTCGCCCACTTCACGCGGGTCGGACAGCGGGGTGACCTCGATTGCCGCGCCTTCCTCGCCGCCATGGCCGCGCGAGATCACGCCGGGGCGCAGGCCGGCCGCGCGCAGGCTCTCGGCCAGCCAGATCGTCAGCGGCGTCTTGCCGGTGCCGCCAATGAAGATATTGCCGACCACGATCACCGGCACCGGCAGGCGTTCGGCGCGTTTCAGGCCGGTGCGAAACAGCAGCCGGCGCAGACCGGCCAGCAGGCGGAACAGCAGCGCCAGCGGCAGCAACGCCCAAGCCAGCGGCCCGCGCCGGAGCCAGGCACGGGTCAAAGTCGATTCGAGTCGGGAAGTCATACGAGAAAGAAGGCGCGCGGGGTGCGCGCCCAGGGGATTATTTGGCGGCGCCGGTCTGGGCCGCGAAGGTCAGCTTGTCGTAGCCGGCCACGCGCGCCGCTTCCAGCACATTGATCACCATCTGGTGCATCGCGAACTGGTCGGCGTTGACGATGATCACCGGGCTGGCCACGACTTGCCCGTCAGGCGTGCGCGCGGCGTTCTTCATGTCCTGGGCCAGGCCGGCCACGCTGTGGAAGGCTACCTGCGTGTTATTGACCGTATAGTTGCCCTTGGCATCGACCGTCACGTTGATCTCGAACGGCTTCTCCGCCTGCTTCTCGGCCTCGGCGGTCGGCAAGGTGATCTGCAGCTCGGTGAACTTGCTGTAGGTGGTCGTGACCATCACAAAGATCAGGATCACCAGCAGCACGTCGATGAACGGGATCAGGTTGATCTCCGGTTCCTCGCGCTTGCGGCCGCGGCGAAAGTCCATCATTTGCGGGCACCGTGGACGACGTCGACCAGCTTCACCGCCTGCAGTTCCATGTCGACCACATAGGTGTCGACCAGGTTGCGGAAGTGGCGGTAGAACACCAGGGCCGGCATGGCGATCGCGATGCCGAAGCCGGTGTTGTACAGCGCGACCGAGATGCCGTGCGCCAGCTGGGCCGGATTATTGCCGCCGGTCGGCGTCGCGGCGCCGAAAATCTCGATCATGCCGACGATCGTGCCGAACAGGCCCATCAGCGGCGCCAGGGAGGCGATGGTGCCGAGCGTGGTGAGGAAACGTTCCAGGTTCTGGGCGACGCCACGGCCGGCTTCTTCGATCGACTCCTTCATCACGTCACGCGGGGCGTCGACGTTGCGCAGCGCCGCAGCCAGCACGGCGCCGAGGGGCGAGTTCTGTTCCAGCTTGTCCACCACGTCCGGGGTCACCTTGCCGCTGCGGTAGACGCGGATGACTTCATCGAGCAGGTTGCGGGGCAGGATCTTCTCGCGGCGCAGGGTGATCAGGCGTTCGACGATGAGGGCGACGGCAACGATCGACGCGACCAGCAGGAACCAGATGGGCCAACCTGCGGCTTGAAAAATGGCGAGCAAGAGATACTCCTGAGAGGAAAAAGATCAATTCGGCAATGTAGCAAGTTGGCAGCGAAGCGGCAAGTAGAGTTCTTCACAACTTCTGTGGATAAAATTGTGCGCAATGGCCGCGAGGTGGAACAAGTACCTTGATTTGTAAGGGCTTTCTGCGCCTGCGCAAGAAAATGGCAGTCTCATGACTTGGCTCAATCGAGCTCGGGCTTAGTAAGTTGCTCACACTCATGCTGTAGTTGCGAACAAATTCTGTGGACAAAATTGTGCGCAAGGGTAGCCGGACTCGACTAAGTGACTGATTCCATGGACTTAAATTGTCGAGCCTAAATTGCGGGCAGCAAAACTCGGCTGTAGTTCGCGTGCGATTGCGCCGGGTTCCGCACACTTTTTGTGGACAAAAGTGTGAGCAATGAGCACTTTATGACAGTAAGCCTTTGATTTACCTCAATAAAACATCACTGCCCAAAATATCAGCACACGGCACTTTTTGCCAACAAAAGGCGCCTTGAAGGCCGCTTCTGCCCCGCTTGTTTGGCTTATAAGGCAGCTGTGCATACATTATTCGCCATGTGCACAATTTTTGTGGATAAGAATGTGAGGAAGGTCGAACTTTACTTCTTAAGTTCTTGATTTCATTGATTTTAGATGAGTCTGCCTCAAAAAAGGGCAGCGGCGGATGCGACGTTTTCGGCTCGGCACAAGGCAGTTTGGCTGTGCGAGCGGCCGACCGGTGACGCAAAAGGTTTGCACAGATTCTGTGGACAACTTTGTGATCAAGCTCCCTGCTAGGGACTTAAGTCATTGATTCGTAACATTTCTACGTATCCTGCCCAATCGGTACGCACCCCTATCCAAACCGGATGAGTTCCCCACAGTTTTTGTGGATAAACCGCTCTTAAACGACATTACCCTATTCGTAACCCGTTGATTATCAAGGATTTTCAATAGATTGCATTGAAAAGTAGCAACATTGCCGTCGATCCCGACATCCGGCCCTGATACCGCTTGCGGCTTGCCGATAGTGGATAATGCTCGCTTTCGCCATTTCGCCAGCCCACCATGCAAGCACCGAACGACGCCGATCCGGCCTTCACCGCCCCCGCCGTCCTGAGCGTTACCGCCCTGAACCAGCAGGTGGCGCGCCTGCTGGAGCGCTCGTTCCCGCTGGTGTGGATCGGCGGCGAGATCTCCAACTTCACGCGCGCCGCCTCCGGCCACTGGTACTTCACGCTGAAGGACGATGCGGCCCAGGTGCGCGCCGTGATGTTCCGCAGCCGCGCGCAGATGGCCGGCTTTACCCCGCGCGAAGGCGACAAGGTCGAGGTGCGCGCGCTGGTAACCCTGTACGGCGCGCGCGGCGACTACCAGATCAACGTCGAGGCGATCCGCCGCGCCGGCGTGGGCCAGCTCTACGAGGCCTTCCTGCGTCTGAAAGAAAAGCTGGCCGCGCAGGGCTTGTTCGACGCCGACCGCAAGCGTCCGCTGCCGCTGTTCGCGCGCAGCATCGGCATTGTCACCAGCCCGCAGGCCGCCGCACTGCGCGACGTGCTGACGGCCCTGCGCCGGCGCGCGCCGCACGTACGGATCGTGCTCTACCCTGCCCCGGTCCAGGGCCAGTTCGCGGCCGACAAGATCGCTGAAGCGATCATGACCGCTTCGCGCCGCGCCGAGGTCGACGTGCTGCTGGTCTGCCGCGGCGGCGGCTCGATCGAGGATTTATGGAGCTTCAACGAGGAATGCGTGGCGCGCGCGATCGACGCCTGCGCGATTCCCGTGATCTCGGGCGTCGGCCACGAAACCGACGTCACCATCGCCGACTTCGCCGCCGACGTGCGCGCCGCCACCCCGACGGCGGCCGCCGAACTGGCCGCCACGCCGCGCGCCGACTGGCTGGCCTCGCTCGAAGGCGACGCCATGGACCTGAAGCGCGCCATGGAGCGCCGCCTGCACGACGCCGGCCAGGGCCTCGACAACCTGAGTCGCCGCTTGTTAAGCCCGTCGGCCCAGATCGGCCACCAGCGCCTGAAGCTGCTGTCGCTGGCGACGGCCATGACCCACGCGGTGAAACTGCCAGTGAATCGCCACGGCCTGGCGCTGGCCCAGCTGCAGCAGCGCTGGTCGCGCCACCGTCCCGACATGCGCGCCCTGCGCGCCCGCCTGGCGTCGGACAGCCGCCACCTGAACGCAAGCCTGTGCAGCCAAGTGAAGGCGCGGCGCGAAGCCCTGAACGCCCTCGCCGCCCAGCTCGAGCTGCTCAACCCGCAGCGGACGCTGGAGCGCGGCTATGCCATCGTCCGTGACGGCAAGGGCCAGATCGTGCGCGATCCAGCCCAGATCCACGCGCGCGACACGCTGACGGTGCGATTGGCCAACGGAAGCGCCGAGGTCGGCGTGGCCCAGGTGCAGAGCGTCCTGGAGTGATTGGGAAGCGGATAGCGATACTTGCCTGCAATCATGCAGCAGACCGGCTAGAATAACGGCGCTATCAGAACAGCAACCTTTCCCAACCACTAAGGAACGCACACATGGAACACACCCTGCCGCCGCTGCCGTATGCCAAGGACGCCCTGCAACCGCACATCTCGGCCGAGACCCTGGAATACCACCACGGCAAGCACCACCAGACCTATGTGACCAACCTGAACAACATGATCAAGGGCACCGAGTTCGAGAACCTGTCCCTGGAAGAGATCATCAAGAAGTCGACCGGCGGCGTGTTCAACAACTCGGCCCAGGTCTGGAACCACACCTTCTTCTGGAACTGCATGAGCCCGAACGGCGGCGGCACGCCGACGGGCAAGGCGCTGGACGCGATCAACGCCAAATGGGGTTCGTTCGACAAGTTCAAGGAAGAGTTCAACAAGTCGGCCCTGGGCAACTTCGGTTCGGGCTGGACCTGGCTGGTGCAGAAGGCCGACGGCAGCGTCGACATCGTCAACACCACCGGCGCCGGCACCCCGCTGACCACCACCGACGTGCCGCTGCTGACCGCCGACGTCTGGGAACACGCCTACTACATCGACTACCGCAACGCGCGCGCCAAGTTCCTGGAAGCGTTCTGGAATGTCGCCAACTGGGAATTCGTGAACAAGAATTTCGTCTGAATGCGCTGACGGTCACGCCGGCGACGGCGTGATGCGTCGATGACCAGGGTCTGCTCGCGCGGGCCCTTTTCTTTTCTGCGCCCGCGACTAATCGCCACCGCCTCCGCACCCGCCACAACTGCTTCCGCCGCCATCGGCGCAACCGTCGCTGCCAGCAGAATCTGCGAAGGCAATGCCGCCATCGGTGGTAGACGCACCCGGATCGGGTTTCTTCATCAGCGCCAGGTAAGTCATTTCGCTGACCAGCCCCGCACCGAACAGCGCCGGCAGCGCGAGATCGGGATGGATGTTTGCCGGCCCGGTCCTGCGGCCTGCCGCATCGAGGCGCCGGTACACGATGTCGCCGCGCTCGATCCAGTAGCCGTGGCCGTTCGGCATGTGCAGCCTAGCGTCGAGCGCAAACAGCGGTGGCAGGCCGGGGCCGTGGGAAGGCCGCCCATCCAGCGCGCGGCAGCCGACCAGCGTCTGCGCCAGGGCCGTGCGGCCAAGGTCCGACTGCGGCAGATGCGCGATCGGGGTACCGAAATGGCGCCGGCAAAAGCGCGCGAGATCGTCGGCGTCCCAGCGCATCCACGCATGCCAGACCGAGTCCGCAGCCAGCGACGGCAGCGCGCATGGCCGATTGCGCCGTGTGGAGGCATCGAAAAACGCCATCAGCCCGGTAGCGGCCCGATGGAAGAACAGGCGCCCGTCCGGCGTGCCCGGAAATTCTTGCGGTCCGGCCCGCCGCCAGTGGTCGTACAGGGCCGGCGCAAGCTGGGCCAGCTGCTCCTGGTAGCGTGAGCGCCGCAGCTCGCGGCGTACGCGCAAGTCATCGATCCAGTCCATATGCCGCCATGATCTTGGTTGACATGGACGGCATCATACCGCGCGCGGCGCCATTGGCTATTGCTTGAAGAGGAAGTGCAGGTCGAGCCGCTTGCCGCTCAGGGCGCCATCATAGCCGGGCAGCGCCGACAGCACTTCCCGGAAGGCGCCGCCCGCCATCGCCGCCTGTGCCGACGTCAGGAGCGGCGTGTCCAGCGCGCTCGCCTGGCAGGCCAGGAAGTACCGTTCGCGAATGATCGGGATGAAGTCGAGATCGAAGCGGCGCGCCGCCGTCTCGACGCCGAAGCCCACGTCGGCCATGCCGCTGGCGACGTAGGCCGCCACCGCCGCGTGCGTGAATTCGGCGGTGCCGGAGCGGTTGATCACCGCAGGGTCGACGCCCAGGTCGGCCAGCAGCAGTTCCAGCAGCACCCGCGTGCCCGAGCCCTTCTGGCGGTTGACGAAGCGTAGATCCGGGCGCGCCAGGTCGGCCAGGCCGGTGACGCCCTTCGGATTGCCCTTGGCGACGAACAGCCCCTGCATGCGATACGCCAGGTGCAGCAGCGCATGGCGCTCGGGATCGAGCCAGGGGCGGTACTTGGCGGCGGCCGCCCCTTCCAGTTCGCCCACCGGCAAGTGGAAGCCCGCCAGGTCGCACTCGCCGCGCGCCAGCGCCGCCACCGCGTCGCTGCTGCCGCGATAATTGATGTCGACCGTGACGCCATGCTCGTTCAGCTGCGTCACCAGCGCGGCTACCGCAAAGCCGTGCGAAGCGGTCAGGCGCAGCACCTGTGCGTCGCCGACCAGTACCCGCGCCAGTTCCTGCTGCAGTTCGGACGCCAGACTATCGAGCGTGGGAGTCAGGCGGGCGTGGATGCGGCGGTCGGCCCACATCAGCTTTTCGGCGAGCGGCGACAGCACCGTGCCCTGTCCCCGCACCTTGTGCACCAGTTCGACACCGAACTGCTCGGAGAACTGCTGCAGCAGGCCCCAGGCATGGCGATAGGACATGCCGCGCGCCGTCGCGGCCTTGCTGATCGAGCCCAGCTCGCTCACCGCCAGCAGCAAGCCAAGCAGCGCCGGCAGCGCAGTCGGCTCGCCGGAGGCATCGCGGACGATCCAGTCCGGCCGTATCTCTACCCTGATCATATGCAAAATCCTTCATATTGAACACACGTGAAACGGGTGCTACTCTGGACCAAGCAGTTACATAAAAGCCGTTATATATGTTCCCACAAACATATGCAAGGCAGAGATGGAGACAACCATGAATGCACCAGACACCAATGTCGCGCAGCGCGTCATCGGCGACATCCTTGCACTGCATGCACACGATGGCCTGCTCGGCCAGGACGCGCTGTTGCCGGTGCTGCACGCGATCCAGGACCGGCTCGGCTTCATTCCGCCCGACTCGGTCGAGGGAATCGCGCAAAGCTTCAACCTCTCGCGCGCCGAGGTCCACGGCGTGATCACCTTCTATCACTATTACAAGACCACGCCGCCGGCGCGCTGCACGGTGCAGGTGTGCCGCGCAGAAGCGTGCCAGAGCATGGGCGGCGACGCCCTGCTGTCGCACGTCCAGCGAACGCTGGGCTGCGAGCTGCACGCACATACTGCCGACGGCGGCTTCGCCGTGGAGCCGGTGTACTGTCTCGGCCAGTGCGCTACCGCGCCGGCCATCATGATCAACGACGCCGTCCACGCCCGCGTGACGCCAGCGCGCTTCGACAAACTTGTCGCGAAGCTGACCCCAGCCACCGAGGAGACAGTATGAGCGTGCGCATCTATGTCCCGGCCGATTCGGCCGCGCTGGCCCTGGGAGCCGACGACGTCGCCGCCGCGATTGCCCGCGAAGCGGAGCGGCGCGGCCTTGCCATCGACCTGGTGCGCAACGGCACCCGTGGCCTGCTGTATCTCGAACCGCTGGTCGAAGTCGATACCCCCGAAGGCCGCATCGGCTTCGGCACCGTCGACGAGTCCGACGTCGCCGCGCTGTTCGACGCCGGCTTCCACCAGGGCGCATCCACGCACCGGCTAGCGCTCGGCCTCGTCGAACAGATTCCGTATCTCGCCCGGCAAACCCGCCTGACCTTCGCCCGCTGCGGTGTCACCGATCCACTGTCGCTGCGCGAGTACGAGGCGCACGGCGGCTATCGCGGCTTGCGCCAGGCCGTGAACATGAGCGGCGCCGACATCGTCGCTGCAGTGACGGCATCGGGCTTGCGCGGCCGCGGCGGCGCCGCCTTCCCCACCGGGATCAAGTGGAACACGGTGCTGCGCGCGCCCGCCGACCAAAAATACATCGTCTGCAATGCCGACGAAGGCGATTCCGGCACCTTCGCCGACCGCATCATCATGGAGAGCGATCCCTTCGTCCTGATCGAGGGCATGACGATCGCCGGCCTGGCGGTCGGGGCCACCCGCGGCTACATCTATGTGCGCAGCGAGTATCCGCATGCGATCGCGGCGCTCAACCACGCTATCCAGACCGCCACGCGCGCCGGTTTGCTGGGACAGAACGTCGCCGGCAGGGGCCGCGCCTTCGAACTGGAGGTGCGCAAGGGCGCCGGCGCCTATATCTGCGGCGAAGAAACCGCCTTATTGGAAAGCATCGAGGGCAAGCGCGGCGTGGTGCGCGCCAAGCCGCCCCTGCCTGCGCTGGCCGGCCTGTTCGGCCAGCCGACCGTCATCAACAACGTGCTATCGCTGGCCTCGGTGCCGGTCATCCTCGACAAGGGCGCCCAGTTCTACCAGGACTTCGGCATGGGGCGTTCGCGCGGCACCTTGCCCGTGCAGCTGGCGGGGAATATCAAGAACGGCGGCCTGATCGAACTGGCATTCGGCGTCACCTTGCGCGAGATCCTGTATGAATATGGCGGCGGCAGCGCCAGCGGCCGGCCGATCAAGGCGGTGCAGGTGGGCGGCCCGCTGGGCGCCTATCTGCCGGAATCGCAGTGGGACACCCCGCTCGACTACGAAGCCTTTGCCTCGCTGTGGGCGGTGCTCGGCCACGGCGGCATCGTGGTCCACGACGACAGCGCCGACATGGCCCACCTCGCCCGCTATGCGATGGAATTCTGCGCCGTCGAATCGTGCGGCAAATGCACGCCGTGCCGCATCGGCTCGACCCGCGGCGTGGAGGTGATCGACAAGATCCGCGCCGGCACCGAGCGCCCGCAACAGGTCATCCTGTTGCGCAGCCTGTGCGACACCATGCTCAATGGTTCGCTGTGCGCGATGGGCGGCATGACGCCCTACCCGGTGCTGTCGGCGCTCAATCACTTCCCGCAAGACTTCGGCCAGGTGGCCGGCGATGAACTGGCCGCCTGAGTGGCTTTGGAGAACACGATGATCGAAACCATCCTCACCCGCGATTTCGGCACGCCGGCGAAAGAGATCGACCTCGCCACCGAGATGATCACCTTGACCATCGACGGCGTCCAGGTGACCGTCCCGGCCGGCACCTCGCTGATGCGCGCGGCGGCCGAGAACAGCATCAACATCCCCAAGCTGTGCGCCACCGACAGCCTGGAGCCGTTCGGCTCCTGCCGCCTGTGCCTGGTGGAGATCGAAGGCCGCCGCGGTTATCCGGCGTCCTGCACCACACCGGCCGAAGCGGGCATGGTCGTGCGCACCCAGAGCCCCAAGCTGCAGGAAGTGCGCAAGGGCGTAATGGAGCTGTACGTCTCCGACCACCCGCTCGACTGCCTCACCTGCCCCGCCAACGGCAACTGCGAGCTGCAGGACATGGCCGGTGTCACCGGCCTGCGCGAGGTCCGCTACGGCTACGAGGGCGCCAATCACCTGAAGCTCAAGAAGGACGAGAGCAATCCCTACTTCACCTTCGATTCGTCGAAATGCATCGTCTGCAACCGCTGCGTGCGCGCCTGCGAGGAGACGCAAGGCACCTTCGCGCTGACCATCTCGGGCCGCGGCTTTGATGCGCGCGTGTCGGCCGGCCAGAGCGAAGCGTTCATGGACTCCGAGTGCGTCTCGTGCGGCGCCTGCGTCGAAGCCTGCCCCACTGCCACCCTGACCGAGAAATCCGTCATCTGGCTCGGCCAGGCCGAGCACAGCATCACCACCACTTGCGCCTATTGCGGCGTCGGTTGCTCGCTCAAGGCCGAGATGAAGGGCAACCAGGTGGTGCGCATGGTCCCGGCCAAGGACGGCAAGGCCAACGAGGGCCATGCCTGCGTCAAGGGCCGCTTCGCCTGGGGCTACGCCACCCACAAGGACCGCATCCTCAAGCCCATGATCCGCGCCAAGATCACCGACCCGTGGAAGGAGGTGTCGTGGGACGAGGCGCTCGATTATGCGGCCTCGGAGTTCAAGCGCATCCAGGCCAAGCACGGCCGGGACTCCATCGGCGGCATCGTCTCGTCGCGTTGCACCAACGAAGAAGGTTATCTGGTGCAAAAGCTGGTGCGCGCCGCCTTCGGCAACAACAACGTGGATACTTGTGCGCGCGTGTGCCACTCCCCCACCGGCTATGGCCTCAAGACGACCCTCGGCGAATCGGCCGGCACCCAGACCTTCAAGTCGGTCGAGAAAGCCGACGTGATCCTGGTGATCGGCGCCAATCCGACCGACGGCCACCCGGTGTTCGCCTCGCGCATGAAGAAGCGCCTGCGCCAGGGCGCGCGGCTGATCGTCATCGATCCGCGCCGCATCGACCTGGTCAAGTCGCCGCACATCCGCGCCCAGCACCACCTGCAGCTGCGGCCCGGCACCAACGTCGCGATGATCAGCGCGCTGGCCCACGTCATCGTCACCGAAGACCTGATGGCCAACGATTTCATCGCCGAGCGTTGCGACCTGCGCGCCTTCGAACAGTGGCGCACCTTCGTCGCCCAGCCCGAGAACTCGCCGGAAGCGACCGAGGCGATCACCGGCGTGCCGGCGCAGCAGGTGCGCGAAGCCGCGCGCCTGTTCGCCACCGGCGGCAATGGCGCGATCTTCTACGGCCTGGGCGTGACCGAACACGCGCAGGGTTCGACCTCCGTCATGGGCATCGCCAACCTGGCCATGGTCACCGGTAACGTCGGCCGTCCGGGTGTGGGCGTCAATCCGCTGCGCGGCCAGAACAATGTTCAGGGCTCCTGCGACATCGGCTCCTTCCCCCACGAGCTGCCTGGCTACCGCCACGTCTCGGACACCACCGTGCGCACCCTGTTCGAACAGGCCTGGGGCGTGCCGCTGCAGGCCGAACCGGGCCTGCGCATCCCGAACATGTTCGAAGCGGCCCTCGACGGCAGTTTCATGGGCCTGTATTGCCAGGGCGAGGACATCGTCCAGTCCGACCCGAATACCCAGCACGTCACCTCGGCGCTGGAAGCGATGGAGTGCATCGTGGTGCAGGACATCTTCCTGAACGAGACGGCCAAGTATGCCCACGTGCTGCTGCCGGGTTCCTCGTTCCTGGAAAAGGACGGCACCTTCACCAATGCCGAGCGCCGCATCTCGCGCGTGCGCAAGGTGATGCCGCCACGGGCCGGCTACGCCGACTGGGAAGTCACGGTCGCGCTGTCGAACCGCCTGGGCTATCCGATGAACTACCGCCACCCGTCCGAGATCATGGACGAGATCGCGCGCCTGACGCCGACCTTCAGCGGCGTCAGCTACCGCCGCCTCGATGAACTGGGCAGCATCCAGTGGCCATGCAACGACGAGGCGCCGGAAGGCACGCCGACCATGCACGTCGACAGCTTCGTGCGCGGCAAGGGCCGCTTCATCATCACCCAGTACGTCGCCACCGACGAGAAGGTGACGCGCAAGTATCCGCTGATCCTGACCACCGGCCGCATCCTGTCGCAGTACAACGTCGGGGCGCAGACGCGCCGCACCGAGAACGTGCGCTGGCACGCCGAAGACCGCCTCGAGATCCACCCGCACGATGCGCAGGAGCGCGGCATCGAGGATGGCCAGTGGGTCGGCGTGCAGAGCCGCGCCGGCGAGACCGTGCTGCGGGCGATGATCACCGAGCGCATGCAGCCGGGCGTGGTCTACACCACCTTCCACTTCCCCGAGTCGGGCGCCAACGTCATCACGACCGAGAATTCCGACTGGGCGACCAACTGCCCCGAATACAAGGTCACGGCGGTGCAGGTGATGCACGTCCAGCAGCAGTCGGACTGGCAGCTCGAGTATGCCCGCTTCAACCAGATGCAACTGGGCCTGGCGGAGCCGGTCGCATGATGGACGCCCTCGACATGGATGCGCACGCCAAGGTGCAAGCGCCCGTCCAGCACTTTCCGAGCGCCTGCATGACGGTGGCGCGCATGCGTGGCGGCGCGTTGCGCAGCGCCCAGGACGAGCTGGCCGAGGAAGTGCCGGTGGCGCTCGAGTACAACGGCGTCTCGCACGCGGTCATGCTGGCGACGCCCGCCGACCTGGAGGAGTTCGCGCTCGGCTTTTCGCTGAGCGAAGGCATCATCGCCTCGCCCGCAGAGTTCTATGGCGTCGAGATCGAACACGCCGCGGCCGGCATCACCGCCCACATCGACCTCGCCGCCGGCGCCTTCATGCGCCTCAAGGAGCGGCGGCGCAGCCTGGCGGGCCGCACCGGCTGCGGCCTGTGCGGGGTCGACAGCCTGGCCCAGGTGGTGCGTCCCCTGCCCTGGCTGGCGCCGACGCGGGCGCTGTCCGCCGGGGCGATCCGACGCGCCCTGCTTGATGCCAGGGCCCAGCAGCCGCTCAACCGCATCACCGGCGCCACCCATGCGGCGATATGGTGCGGCCGCGACGGCATGCCGCGCGCGGCGTTCGAGGACGTCGGCCGCCACAATGCGCTCGACAAGCTGATCGGCGGGCTGCACCTCGGAGGCGCCGATCTGGCCGACGGCTTTTGCCTGCTCACCAGCCGCGCCAGCGTCGAGATGGTGCAGAAAGCCGCCACCGTCGGCATTGGCGCCCTGGTGGCCATCTCCGCCCCCACCGCCCTCGCCGTGCGCACCGCGCTCGGTTGCGGCCTGACCCTGGTCGCCTTTGCCCGCGGCGACGACTTCGTCGCCTACGCACACGGCGCCAACATCGCTATGGAGACCCCATGAATATCGAGAACCTGGTCACCATGGCCAACCAGATCGGCACCTTCTTCGAGTCCTACCCGAACCCGCGGGAAGGCCGCACCGAGATCGCCAACCACCTGCAGCGCTTCTGGGCGCCGCGCATGCGCAGCCAGCTGTTTTCGCATCTTGACGAACACCAGGGCGAGGGACTCAGGCCGATCGTGATCGAGGCCTTGCTGGAGCATCGGCGCGATCATATGCCGCCACCGCCGCCGGGTGGCGACGCGGGCTGATTTCCACGCCAGTCCGTTAGCCCCAGCACGTCAGTCCCGCAGCTTCCGCACGTCAGTCCCGCAGCTCCCGCACGTCATTCCCGCGTAGGCGGGAATCCAAGTTTTACGCATTGCCACTACGATTTAACGGAGTGGCGGCATAACTGACTTGGATTCCCGCCTGCGCGGGAATGACGTATTGAGGCCGCGGGCCAATGCGCCGTGCGCTTCCAGGCGCCCGATCACGCCTGCGCCGTCTCGAGCTGCGCCAGCCGCGCGCGCAGCTTGCGCTCCTCGCTCCAGCGCTCGGTCTCGTCCCGCACCAGGGCGACAATCGAAGACCCCTCCCCGTCAGCCCCATGCAATAGCGCCACCGTGAACGCAATCGACAAGGGCTTGTCTTCCTTATGCACCGCCGGCACGCGCAGCACGTCGGCGCCGTAGCGCGTCTCTCCGGTGGCCATGGTCTTGTGATAGCCGTCCCAGTGCCGCTGGCGCTGCCGTTGCGGGATGATCAGGTCCAGCGACTGTCCGAGCGCCTCGCTTTCGGTAAAGCCGAAGATGCGCGTGGCGGCCGCATTCCAGAACGTGATGTCGCCCTTCGCGTCGCAGACGATGACGCCGTCGCCCAGCGCCTGCAGCAGTTGTTGAAAATCGATATTGGCTTGCATTGTCCCACCCCCGTAAAAGATAAGTGCGCGCCGCAAACCGCCGACGCGCACCGGACTTTCGTTTTATCGAGCCAATCCCGCGATCACACCACCTGCTTCTCGTGCAGCGCCGCGATGTCCTTCGAGCTGTAGCCCAGGCTCTCCAGCACTTCGTCGGTGTGCTCGCCCAGCAGCGGCGAACCCTTGATGTCGACCTTCATGTCCGAGAACTTGATCGGGCTGCCCACGGTCAGGTAGGTGCCCCGTTCCTTGTGCTGGACCTCGGCGATCGTGCCGCTGGCGCGCAGCGACGGGTCGGCGGCGATTTCCTTCATCGACAGCACCGGCGAGCAGGGAATGTCGAACTTGCGCAGGATGTCGACCGCCTCGAACTTGGTCTTGTCCTTCAGCCAGGCCTCGATCGTGCCGAAGATGTCGAAGATCTTGTCCTGGCGCGCGCCGGCCGTCATGTAGGCGGGGTCGTCGATCCACTCTTCCTTGCCGATCGCCTTGCAGATCGGCGCCCAGGCATGGCCCTGGATGGTGAAGTAGATGTAGGCGTTGGGGTCAGTTTCCCAGCCTTTGCACTTGAGCACCCAGCCTGGCTGGCCGCCGCCGCCGGCATTGCCTCCGCGTGGGACGACGTCGGAGAATTTACCGTGCGGGTATTGCGGATACTCTTCCAGGTAGCCGACCCGGTCCAGGCGCTGCTGGTCGCGCAGCTTGACGCGGCACAGATTGAGCACGCTGTCCTGCATCGACACCGCCACCTTCTGGCCCTTGCCCGTGACGTCGCGCGCACGCAGGGCGGTCAGGATGCCGATCGCCAGGTGCATGCCGGTATTGCTGTCGCCCAGGGCGGCCGCGCTGACGGTCGGTGGGCCGTCGTCGAAGCCGGTGGTCGAGGCCGCGCCGCCGGCGCACTGCGCCACGTTCTCGTAGACCTTCAGGTCTTCGTAGTGGTGGCCGTCGCTGAAGCCCTTCACCGAGGCCACGATCATGCCCGGGTTCAGTTCCTTGATGTGCTCCCAGGTAAAGCCCATGCGGTCGAGTGCGCCCGGACCGAAGTTCTCGACCAGCACGTCCGATTCCTTGATCAGCTTGGTCAGGATTTCCTTCCCTTCCGGCTTCTTGGTATCGAGCGTCAGCGAACGCTTGTTACTGTTGAGCATGGTGAAATACAGGGCGTCGACGCCGGGGATGTCGCGCAACTGCGAACGCGTGACGTCGCCGGCGCCGGGGCGCTCGACCTTGATCACGTCGGCGCCGAACCAGGCCAGCAGCTGGGTGCAGGCGGGGCCGGCCTGGACGTGGGTGAAGTCGATGATCTTGATGCCTTCGAGTGGTTTGCTCATGATGTCAGTCTCCTTTGTTCAGTCGATATTGCGGGCTCCACCGGCGGCCTCGTGGGCGCCGGCGGTCGTGCGTGTCGCTGTACTGCCTGTCATTTTTTGGCGTTACTCTGCGGATTCAGATTCGTCAGGCGGCCGCTCTCGGTGCCGGCGGTCTCGTCGATCACGGCATTGATCAGGGCCGGCTTGCCGGCGGCGATCGCCTCGGCCAGGGCGCGGGTCATCTCTTCCGGCGTGGTGACGTGATAGCCGATGCCGCCGAAGGCCTCGATCATCTTGTCGTAGCGGGCGTTCTTGACGAACACCGTCGGGGCGACGTCCTTGCCGCCGGTCGGGTTGACGTCGGTGCCGCGGTACACGCCGTTGTTGTTGAAGATGATGGTCGTCACCGGCAGCTCGTAGCGGCAGATCGTCTCGAGTTCCATGCCGCTGAATCCGAAGGCGCTGTCGCCTTCGATCGCGACCACCGGCTTGCCGCTGACGACGGCGGCGCCGATCGCATAACCCATGCCGATGCCCATGATCCCCCAGGTGCCGGAGTCGAAACGCTTGCGCGGCTGGTACTGGTCGACGATGCTGCGCGCATAGTCCAGGGTGTTGGCGCCCTCGTTCACCAGGTTGATGTCCGGATGCTCCTTGAGCACGTCGCGGATGGCCCGCAGGGCGGTGTGGAAGTTCATCGGCGCCGCTTCGCGGTTGAGCAGGGCCGCCATCTTGGCCGTGTTCTGCTCCTTGCGCTCGGCGATCGGGCCGAGCCACTCGGCGTCCGGCTTGGCGATGCCGGCGCCGTCGAGGCCACCCAGCAGGGCCGCCACACAGGAGCCGATATCGCCGATCAGCGGCGCGGCGATCGCCACGTTGCTGTCGATTTCGGTCGGCGAGATATCGATCTGGATGAACTGCTTCGGCTTGCCCCAGGTCTTGCCCTTGCCGTGCGCCAGCAGCCAGTTGAGGCGCGCGCCGATCAGCACGACCACGTCGGCCTCGGCCAGCACGTAGGAGCGGGCCGCCGAGGCCGACTGGGCATGGGTATCCGGCAGCAGGCCCTTGGCCATCGACATCGGCAGGTAGGGAATGCCGGTGCGTTCGACCAGCGCGCGGATGTCGTCGTCGGCCTGGGCATAGGCGGCGCCCTTGCCGAGCAGGATCAGGGGCCGCTTGGCGGTCTTGAGCAGCTCCAGCGCGCGCTGCACCGAATCCGGGGCCGGAATCTGGCGCGGCACCGGGTCGACCACCTTGACCAGGGAACGCTTGGCGTGGCCCGCCTCGATCGTCTGCGCCAGCAACTGGGCCGGCAGGTCGAGGTAGACGCCGCCCGGGCGGCCCGACACGGCGGCACGGATCGCGCGGGCGACACCGATGCCGATGTCCTCGGCCTTGTTGATGCGGTAGGATGCCTTGGCGTAGGGCTTGGCCGCGTTCAGCTGGTCCATTTCTTCGTAGTCGCCCTGTTGCAGGTCGACGATTTCGCGTTCGCTCGAGCCCGAGATCAGGATCATCGGGAAGCAGTTGGTGGTGGCGTTGGCCAGCGCCGTCAAGCCGTTGAGGAAGCCCGGCGCCGAGACCGTCAGGCAGATGCCCGGCTTTTGCGTCATGTAACCGGCGATCGCCGCGGCATTGCCGGCGTTCTGTTCATGGCGAAAGCCGATGAAGCGCATTCCTTCGGCCTGCGCCAGGCGCGCCAGGTCGGTAATCGGAATGCCGACCAGGCCGAAGATCGTATCGATGTCGTTGTGTTTCAGGGCATCGATTACCAGGTGGAAGCCGTCGGTCACGTCTACCGATACGTGGTTAGTCATTGCTGTCTCCAGTTATTGTCGATCCGGGCAGAACGCGGTGTGTATCGCCCGCAAACCATCATAGCCAGCGCGCCTGATTTGTCTCATTGACCATGGTCAATTTTGGCCGCATGATGCGAGAATCCTGCTAAACGGCCGCGTTATGACGACTATTGCAAATCACTCCGAACGAAACATCATTCGTCTTCAGCTGAAGCAGAATGTGGTACTCAAGGAACTACGCGATAGCGAGATGGCGGCGCTCGAGCCGTATCTGACGATCGAAAATCATCAAAAGGGCGACTTGCTGATGAACCAGGGCGTGCACGAGATGTCCCAGTACTTCATCCTGGACGGCATTCTCAAGCGCCAGGTCTCCAACCAGGAGGCCAAGGAAATGATCCTGCGCTTTTCGGCGGAGCGGGACATCGAAACCAGCTATGCCGCCTGGTGCCTCAAGATGCCGACGCCATTCAGCATCGCCTGCGTCACCAAGGTACGGGTGGCGCGCATGCCGCTGCCGCAATGGGTCGATTACATGCGCAGTCACAGCACCGTGAAACAGGCGTTCGAGTACGAGGTCATGAACGTGATGAGCGCCATCATGGCGCACACGATCACGCTGCACCTGCTCGATGCGCCGGGACGGGTCCACCGCTTCATGCGCAAGCATCCGGACCTGTTCGAACGGCTGCCGAAGAAGGAATTGGCGGCGTATCTGAACCTGTCGCCGGAGACGTTGAGCCGGTTGAAGAATCGCGGAAAGATCTGAGGGTCCCAACGGAGTTGTTATCTTCGTTGGCGCAAAATCTTCGTTAGCTTAAGAACCGTCGCCCCCGCGAAGGCGGGGGCCCAAGTTTGCAAGCGTCTCGGTAGCGCAAGCAGCACTTGGGCCCCCGCCTTCGCGGGGGCGACGGGCTGAGTGCAACGCTTAGGCGAAGCGGGTCTGGTCTTTCGACAACCGCTCAGGCCGCAACTGGCCGCTGCAGTTTCACCCCACCACCCTCCTCGGTCATGGTCTGCTCCAGCAGCTTCACCAGCGCATACGCCGAATCGATATGCGGTGTCGGCGTGCCGGTCATGCGCGCCAGTTCGATCACCGAGCCGACCAGTGCATCGATCTCTGGCCCCCTGCCCGCCTCCACGTCCTGCAGCATCGAGGTCTTGTGCTTGCCGATCTGCGCGGCGCCCTCGATGCGCCGGTCCAGGGTCACGCGGAAGGTGATGCCCAGCTTGGTCGCGACCGCTTCTGCCTCGCGCATCATCTCCGCCGCCAGCTCGCGCGTGAGCGGGTATTCGCAGATGTCGACCAGGGTCGAATGCGCCAGCGCGCTGATCGGGTTGAAGCTGACGTTGCCCCACAGCTTGAGCCAGATCTCGGCGCGGATATTGTCCAGTACCGGCGACTTGAAACCGGCGTTCTGGAAGACGGCCGACACCGCAGCCACCCGTTCGCTCGCCGTCCCGTCCAGTTCCCCCAGCGGAAAGCGTGAGCCTTCGATGTGCCGGATCACGCCCGGCGCCACCAGCTCGGCGGCCGGATAGACCACGCAGCCGAGCACCCGTTCCGGCGGAATCCGGCGCGCCAGTTCGCCGCCGGCATCGACGCTGTGCACGGTGCGCCCGTCGAACTCCCCGCCATGGCGGTGGAAATACCAGAACGGTATGCCGTTCTGCATCGTCACCACCACGGTGCGCGGCCCGAACAGCTTGCCGATCTGGGCCGACACGCCGTCGACCTGGTGCGCCTTCAGCGCCAGGATCACCAGGTCCTGCTCGCCGGCCGCGTCATAGTCGTCCGTGGCGCGCACTTGCGAGGCGATCTTCTCCTCTCCGTCCATCTCGATGAGCTTGATCCCGTTCGTGCTGATCGCCGCCAGATTGGCGCCCCGCACTATGAATGTCACCTCTTCGCCCGCCAGCGCCAGCCTGGCGCCGACCAGGCCGCCGATGGCCCCCGCTCCAATTACTGCGATCTTCATGACCCACCCCTTGTCGTCGTTTACTCGAACCGATTGATGAGCTTTCCGATGCCGTCGATCTCTACCTCGATCGTGCTGCCCGGGCGCATCGAGCCGACGCCGACCGAAGTCCCGCACAGCAGGAGGTCGCCCGGCTCCAGTGTCATGTCTTGCGATATCTTGCTGACCAGCTCGGCCACCGAAAACACCATGTCGTTGACCGGATAATCCTGGCGCACCTCGCCATTCAGGGTGGTGCGCACGACCAGCATCGCTGGGTTGAGCCCGGTGGCGATCACCGGGCCGAACGGGCAGAAGGTATCGAAACCCTTGGCGCGCACCCATTGCGGAAAGGTCGGGTCGCGGCCGATGATCTCGCCCACGGTGACGTCGTTGGCGCAGGTGTAGCCGAACACGTAGTCAGCCGCTTCTTCCACCGGGACGGCGCTGCAGCGGCGGCCGATCACGATCGCCAGCTCGCCCTCGAACGCCACCTTGCCCTCGCACAGCGGCTTGCGGATCGTGCCGCCCGGCGCCAGGTAGGTCGTCGACGGCTTCATCAGGTACAGCGGCTCGGCTGGGGGCGCCAGGCCCAGCTTCTGGCCGAGCGCATGGAAGTTGTTCCACATCGCCAGGACCTTGCCCGGCACGCACGGGGTGAGCACCTCGACCTCGGCCAGGTTGATCGCCAGGTCGGTGCGTCGCGGACTGTCGAACATATCGCCCTTGAAGATCCGGATCTTGTCGCCCTCGATCGTGCCAAAACGGACGGTATCGAGGTGTTGGAAGCGTATCCAGTGTCGGATCATGGGAGGTCTCTCGTGCGTCGGGTCGGTGGATGGGCTGATTGTGGAAGAACGATTTCCGTATATCCTTGACCACGGTTAAGATTCGAAAATCTCCGCTCAGCAGGCGGAAACTAGACCCCGATCTGCCGCTGCTGGAGCGCGGACCAGTCGATGAAGGCCGCGGGATTGCAGCCGGCGGCGCTCAGCTGCGACTGGCAGCGCGCCTTGGCGGCCAGGATCGCGTCGACCAGAAAATCGGCGTCGTGCGCGATCAACAGGTGGGGCTGATGCCGCGCCAGGTAGTTGCGCAGGCCGGTGCGGTCATCGGCGTCGCCGACCGCGCTCGCATACAGTCCGGTATCCCAGACCCAGCTCAGTCCCAGTTCATGAAAGGCCGCGTTATAGGCGTTGCATTCGGCATCGTCACTGCTGCTGCGGATCGTCGTCATGGCACTCTCCAGTGGTGGTTGTGGTCGAGCTGTCTGAAATCCATCGTAGTCCAACAAAATGATGAGTAATAGTGAAAGTTTTTAGGGATAATCATTCACGACTACTTATACGTGGGCGGGGGAAGCGATGAAGAACGCGACACTGCGTCAACTGAAGGTCTTCGAGACGGTCGCGCGCCGCCTCAGCTTTTCGCGCGCCGCCGAGGAGCTGCACCTCACCCAGCCGGCCGTGTCGACCCAGGTCCGCACGCTCGAGGGCCATGTGGGGATGCCCTTGTTCGAGCAGCTGGGAAAGAAGATTTACCTGACCCAGGCGGGCGACGAGCTGCTGCACTTCTGTCGCGCCATCATCCAGCAGTTCGATGAAGCGGAAGATGCGATGGCGCAGCTCAAAGGGATTGCCGGCGGTAAGTTGAATGTGGCAGTCATCAGTGCCGGCGACTATTTCTTTCCGCAACTGATGGTCGCCTTCGCGCGCCAGCATCCGGGTGTGCAGCTGAACCTGACCGTGCACAACCGCGAGGAGCTGCTGGACAAGCTGGCGGCGAACCGCACCGACCTGGCCGTGATGGTGCGTCCGCCGGCCGAACTCGACACGCAGAACGATGCCTTCGCGCCCCATCCCTATGTGATCGTGGGCGCGCCCGACCATCCGCTGGCCGGACGCGGACCTGTTTCGATGGCGGAGCTGATCCGTCACCCGTTCGTGATCCGCGAACCGGGTTCCGATACCTGGTTCTCGATGCAGGATGCTTTCGGCCCCCACCTGGCCGAACTGACTGTCGCGATGGAGATCAAAAGTACCGAGACGATCAAGCAGGCGGTGATCGCCGGGATCGGACTGGGCTTCCTGTCGGCGCATACGATCGGCCGCGAGCTTGCCGCGCGCAGCCTGGTGGTGCTGGAGGTCGAGGGTTTTCCCTTGATGCTCAACTGGTATGTCGTGCATCGGCGCGAGAAGCGACTGCCGCCGGTGGCGCGGGCGTTCCGCCAGTTTCTGCTGGAAGAAGGCAAGACCCGCATCGCGGACCTGATTCCGGCAGCCCCAGTGGACGTCTGACGCCAGGCAACACCCGGCCCTCCCTCATCTTGGAGGGACCGTTGTGGCGCAGCAACTTCTTTTTCTCTCACAAAAATGGGTGAACCGCGTTGCCCAGAGTGAGCTTACGTCCGCACAGCAGTTATAAAGTGCCGACATTCACACTTCACATAACTGGTATCAGAACTCGAAATTGGAAGCGCCAGTAAGTAGTCCCTATATTTACAGCATCGCACAAACCAACTTCCAGGAGTTCAACATGATCAACGCACCAGCCGAAACCAATTTCGCAGCTCCGTCGCACTCGCTGCTGTCGCTCGTCGTCGCTTTCTTCACGCTGAGCCTGCGCGAAAAGCTCGAGCCAGGCTACACCGGCCAGGATTCGGACCCAGCCTACTACGGTTGCGGCCTGTAATTCCGCGCTCCGGCGCCGCACCACATGGTGCGGCGCGACACAACGGCGGCGGGGGCCATCAGCGCCCCATGAGCGCACGCACGTGCGCCGCACTGCCGCCAGCCAGTCCCTCGGCGCTGTAGCCGCCTTCGAGGATCGAGACGATCCGGCCCTCGCACATCTCTCCCGCTACCATCATCACCTCGCGTGTAATCCAGGCGAAATCCTCGTCTTCCAGCGCCATATTGGCCAGGGGGTCGCCATGGTGCGCGTCGAACCCGGCCGACATGACGATCAGCTGTGGCGCGAAGCGCCGCAATGCCGGCAGCAACTCGCCCGCGATCTGCGCGCGAAACAGCTTCGAGCCGCAGCCCGGCGGCAGCGGCAGGTTGACGATATTGCCGCTGGCGCCCGTCTCGCTGGCGGCGCCGGTCCCCGGATACAGCGGCGACTGGTGGCTCGACCCGAGGAATAGCTGCGGGCGGTGGAAGAACGCCGCTTGCGTTCCATTGCCATGATGGACGTCGAAATCGACGACGGCGACGCGCTGCAGGCCGTGCGCGTCGAGGGCATAGGCCGCGGCGATCGCGGCCTGGTTGAAGATGCAGAAGCCCATCGCCCGCTCCGGCTCGGCGTGGTGGCCGCATGGCCGGGTGGCGCAGAAGACGTTGGCGGCCTCGCCCGCCATCACCGCATCGACGCCGGCGCAGGCGGCGCCGACGCACCGCATCACCGCCTCCCAGCTGCCGGGCGACATCAGGGTGTCGCCGCCATCCAGCGCCACCAGGCCGCTGTTTGGGGCCGCGGCGGCGATCGCGTCGACATACTCGGCGCCGTGCACCAGCAACACCTGTTCGCGCGTGCCGAGCGGCGCCTCGCGCCAGGCCAGCTGCGAAAATTCCGGCTGGCGCAACGCCTTCATCACCACATGGATGCGCTGCGGCGATTCGGGATGGCCCGGCCCGGGCTCGTGCCCCAGGCAGGCCGGATGATGAAACACCCAGGTTTCCATGTGATTCCCCTGCTGGTGGGTCCCCGCCTCAGGCGGCGGCGATGGCGTGGTTCGACATCCGCTCGATCGCCTGGCACAGCGCCGAATGATCGAGCTGGGCCATGCCGTGGGCGGCGCAGGAATTCATCAGCTCCTGGGCGGTGGCGGTGCTGGGCAGCGAGAGACCGAGGCTTTTCGCGCCCTGCAGCGCCAGGTTCAGGTCCTTCTGGTGCAGCTCGATGCGGAAGCCCGGCGCGAAGGTGCGCTTGACCATCCGTTCGCCATGCACTTCCAGGATGCGCGAGGCGGCAAAGCCGCCCATCAGCGCCTGCCTGACCCGGGCCGGATCGGCGCCGGCCTTCGAGGCGAACAGCAGCGCCTCTGCTACCGCCTGGATGTTCAGCGCGACGATGATCTGGTTCGCCACCTTGGTGGTCTGGCCATCGCCATTGCCGCCCACCAGCGTGATGTTCTTGCCCATCAGCTCGAACAGCGGCCGGGCGCGGTCGAAGGCCTCCTGCCCGCCACCCACCATGATGGTGAGCGTCGCCGCGCGCGCCCCCACCTCGCCGCCCGACACCGGCGCGTCGAGGTAGTCGCACTGGCGCTTGTTGATCTTCTTCGCGAATTCCTTGGTGGCCATCGGCGAGATCGAGCTCATGTCGATCACGATCTTGCCCGGCGTGAGGCCCGCCGCCACGCCGTCTTCGCCGAACAGCACCTGTTCGACGTGCGGGGTGTCGGGCACCATCACGATGATGATGTCGGCGCGCTTGGCCACCTCGGTGGCGTTGGTGCACACGGTGGCGCCGCCCTCGATCAGGGCCAGCGGCGGATTTTTCAGGTCGTGCAGGTACAGCTTGCAGCCGCCCTCCTGCAGCTTGGTGGCCATGGGGCCGCCCATGATGCCCAGGCCGATGAATCCTACTTTCGTCATGATGGTCTCCTCCATTTGTGGTGTCATGCGACGCGGGCCACGGGCGGCGCCTGCAGGCCGTGATCGGCCATCCAGTGCAGGCCCTGGGCGGTGCTGGCCCGGGGCTTGTATTCGCAGCCGACCCAGCCCTCATAGCCGATCTCGTCGAGCATGCCGAGCAGGTAGCGGTAGTTGATCTCGCCCGTGCCCGGTTCGAAGCGTCCCGGGTTGTCGGCCAGCTGGATGTGGGCAATCTGGCCAAGGTTGGCCTTGATCGTCGCCGCCAGCTCGCCCTCCATGCGCTGCATGTGATAGATGTCGTACTGCAGGAACAGGTTGTCGGCGCCGGTCGCGCGGATGAGCTCCAGCGCCTGGCGCGTGCCGTGCAGGAAGAAGCCGGGGATATCGAAGGTGTTGATCGGTTCGATCAAGAGGCGAATCCCCTCTTCCTTGAGCTTGCCGGCGGCGAACTGGAGGTTGGCCAGCAGCGTGACGTAGGCTTCCTCCAGCATGACGCCGGGCGGGACGATGCCGGCGAGACAGTTGATCTGCCTGACGCCGAGCGCCTTCGCATACTCGATCGCCGCGCCGACGCCGTCCTCGAATTCCTTTTCGCGTCCCGGATGGCAGGCGATGCCGCGCTCGCCGCCCGCCCAGTCGCCGGCCGGCAGGTTGTGCAGCACCAGCTCGAGGCGCAATGCATCGAGACGGGCGGCGATGTCGTCCGCCCGGTACGCATACGGGAACAGGAATTCCACGCCGCGGAAGCCCGCCTTGGCGGCGTGCTCGAAGCGGTCGAGGAAATCGACTTCGTTGAACAGCATGGTCAGGTTGGCGGCAAGTCGGGTCATCTCGGTCTCCTGTGCTCGTGTTATTTCACATCCAGTACTTCGTTGAACTCGTTGAGCGCATCGATCTCGGTGCCCATCGCGATATTGGTGACGCGCTCGAGGATGATCTCGACCACCACCGGCACGCTGTACTGCTGCATCAGCGCACGCGCACGCTCGAAGGCGGGAATGATGTCATCCGGCCGGAATACGCGAAGCGCCTTGCAGCCCAGGCCTTCGACCACGGCGACGTGGTCGACGCCATACCCTTCCAGTTCCGGCGCATTGACATTCTCGAACGCCAGCTGGACGCAGTAGTCCATCTCGAAGCCGCGCTGCGCCTGGCGGATCAGGCCCAGGTAGGCGTTGTTGACCAGTACGTGGATGTACGGCAGCTTGAACTGCGCCGCCACCGCCAGCTCCTCGATCAGGAACTGGAAATCGTAGTCGCCCGAGATGGCGACGATGTCGGCGTCGGGATCGGCCACGCGCACGCCGAGCGCCGCCGGGATGGTCCAGCCCAGCGGGCCGGCCTGGCCGCAGTTGATCCAGTGGCGCGGGTGGTGCACGTGCAGGAACTGCGCGGCGGCGATCTGCGACAGACCGATGCTGGCCACATAGCGCACGTCGCGTCCGAAGTACTCGTTCATCTCGTGGTAGACGCGCAAGGGATTGACCGGCACCGTGTCGAAATCGCTCTTGCGCAGCATGGTGCGCTTGCGCTCCTGGCATGCTTCCAGCCATTCGCTGCGGTCTTGCAGGCGGCCGCTGGCGCGCCACTCGCGCGCCACCTCCACCAGCAGTTCGAGCGCCGCCTTCGCATCGGACACGATGCCAAAATCGGGGCCGAACACGCGGCCGATCTGGGTCGGTTCGATATCGATGTGCACGAAGGTGCGGTCCTTGGTGAACACCTCGAGGCCGCCGGTGTGGCGGTTGGCCCAGCGGTTGCCGATGCCCATCACGAAGTCGGACGCCAGCATCGTCGCATTGCCGTAGCGGTGGCTGGTCTGCAGGCCGGCCATGCCCGCCATCTGCGGATGGTCATCGGGGATGGCGCCCCATCCCATCAGGGTCGGGATGACGGGCACGCCGGTGATTTCCGCGAACTCCACCAGCAGCGCCGCCGCATCGGCATTGATGATACCGCCGCCGGCGGTGATCAGGGGGCGCCTGGCCCCGTTCAGCATGTCGAGCGCTT
>DDKG01000168.1 GCA_002339265.1 Massilia sp. UBA2604
CGCATCATCAGCATCACCTCGGTGGTCGGTGCGGCCGGCAACCCGGGCCAGATGAACTACGCCGCCGCCAAGGCCGGCGTGGCCGGCATGACCCGCGCGCTGGCGCGCGAGATCGGCAGCCGCAACATCACCGTCAACTGCGTGGCGCCGGGCTTCATCGACACCGACATGACCCGCGCGCTGGGCGAAGGCCAGCACGAGGCGCTGCTGACCCAGATTCCGCTGGGCCGCCTGGGCCAGCCGGAAGACATCGCCCATGCGGTGGCCTTCCTGGCCGGGCCGACGGCCGCCTACATCACGGGCACCGAGTTGCACGTGAATGGCGGCATGTACATGAATTAATCAGTAAAGTAATACCTGCGTCCATCAGCCCCGCTAAACCGGGATCGTTATGGGCGCAATCCCGACTTTTAGCAGGACTTTCCGGCGAATTAGCCGCAGTCGCCGAAAATAGTTTTTCGGGTCGCAAACCTGATAAAATGCGCGCACTTTCCGCAACACATACCTTAATGGAGCCAAAACATGTCGGATATCGAACAACGCGTTAAAAAAATCGTCGCTGAGCAACTGGGCGTTGCCGAAGCAGACATCAAAATCGATTCCTCGTTCGTTGACGACCTCGGTGCTGACTCGCTGGACACCGTTGAACTGGTGATGGCACTGGAAGACGAGTTCGAAATGGAAATCCCTGACGAGCAGGCTGAGAAGATCACCACCGTCAAGCAAGCCATCGACTACGCAACCGCGCACGTCAAGGCCTAAGTAGTCGCTTTACAGTTTTTGGGAGAATCGCTTGAGTCGTTCACGCAACCGCCGTGTCGTCGTCACTGGCCTGGGCTGCATTTCACCGATCGGCAACACTGTTGCCGAGACGTGGGACGCGGCACTGGCCGGCAAGTCGGGCATTGCCAACATCACCAAGTTTGATGCAGCGCCATTCACGACCCACTTCGCTGGTGAGGTCAAGAATTTCAACGTCGAAGACTACCTGCCGGGCAAGGAAGGCCGCCACATGGATACGTTTATCCATTTCGGCATGGCAGCCGGCATCCAGGCGCTGCAGGATTCGGGCCTGGAAGTCACCGAAGAGAACGCGGACCGCATCGGCGTGGTGATCGGTTCGGGCATCGGCGGCCTGCCGATGATCGAAGCGACCAAGGAAGAATACGCAAGCCGCGGCGCACGCCGCATCTCGCCGTTCTTCGTGCCGGCATCGATCATCAACATGATCTCGGGCGATCTCTCGATCAAGTTCGGCCTGCGCGGCCCGAACCTGTCCATCGTCACCGCCTGCACCACCGGCCTGCACAGCATCGGCGCGGCAGCGCGCCTGATCGAGTACGGCGATGCCGACGTGATGATCGCGGGCGGCGCCGAATCGACCGTGTCGCCGCTGGGCCTGGGCGGTTTCGCCTCGGCACGCGCACTGTCGACCCGCAACGACGATCCGGCGACGGCTTCGCGTCCATGGGACCGCGACCGCGACGGCTTCGTGCTGGGCGAGGGCGCCGGTGTCATGGTGCTCGAAGAATATGAACACGCCGTTGCGCGTGGCGCCAAGATCTATGCTGAAGTCATCGGCTTCGGCATGAGCGCGGACGCCTACCACATCACCTCGCCAGTCGAGGACGGCGCCGGCGCGGCGCGCTGCATGGTCAATGCGTTCAACAACGCGGGCATCAACGTCGACCAGGTGCAGTACGTCAATGCGCACGGCACCTCGACCCCGCTGGGCGACAAGGCCGAAGTGCAGGGCATCAAGCGCGTCTTCGGCGACCATGCCAAGAACCTGGTCGTGAACTCGACCAAGTCGATGACCGGTCACCTGCTGGGTGGCGCCGGCGGCCTGGAATCGGTGTTCACCGTGCTGGCGATCCATAACCAGGTGTCGCCACCGACGATCAATATCTTCAACCAGGATCCGGAGTGCGATCTGGACTTCTGCGCCAACACGGCGCGCGAGATGCAGATCGACTACGCGGTGAAGAACTCCTTCGGCTTCGGCGGCACCAACGGTACGCTGATCTTCGCCAAAGTCTGAACCTGATTGCCCCATCCCGGTCTAATGGGATGGGCGCTTCCAACAGCCCGGCCTGTCGCCCGTTCGTGGCGGCCGGCCGGTGCTGGCGGTAGAGGCGTATTCTCCGACGCTTTTTCCGGATACTCCTCCGCCCGCCATCCTGCCAATTCGCAAGAACCGGCAGGTTCTTCCCTCGATTCACCCTGTGCTTCATGTCGCTTGCGGTGTCCGCCGTCATCGCGCCGTCGCGTCGCCTGCGCTGCCTGCTCGCCGCCTTCTGCGCGTCCCTGTGCGCGGCCGCCCTGGCCGTGGGCCTGCTGCTGCCTGAACGCTTCGCATTCGGCGGCGCTGTCGCATGCGCGCCGCTGCTGGCCGCGCTGTCGCTGGCGCGCCTGTTTTTCCCCGCCTTGGCCGGCTCACCGGGCCGCCGCTGGGGCCTCGGTGGCGCACGCCATCTCACACATTCCATGGCGCTTTTGCACTCGATTGCAACGGTGCGCCGGATTGATATTTCTGGAGTTGGGCAGATACGCCTGACGGTACAACAGGAGTTGGGGAAGGGCGGGCCGGCAGCCGGGGTTCCGGGGCCGGGCTCACCCATGACGCTGCTGCCCGGCGCCACGGTCTGGCCCTGCTGCATCTTGCTGCGCCTGCGCGCCGACGACGGCGTGACCTGGCCGCTGGTGCTGCTGCCAGACGCCGTGGGCGCCGGCCAGTACCGCGCGCTGGCGGTGGCCGTGCGTGCGCTGGCGAATGGCGCTGCAACAATACCGATACAAAACAGTGTGAACTTATTGCAGGGGGCCAACTCTTAAGGAAGTACCGATTAAATACATCGGTGCTTCCTCGCGAGAGGGTCGCCAATGGGGCATGGTCCGTGACGACAGAACGCGAGTGTGATCAGTTGCTGGTAGAGCGCGTCCAGGCGGGGGACCAGGGGGCTTTCGATTTGCTCGTCTCCAAGTACCAACGTCGCCTGATGCGCCTGGTGTCGCGTCTTGTCCACGATCCGGCCGAAGCCGAAGACGTGGTGCAAGAGACCTTCATCAAAGCTTACCGGGCCCTCCGCCATTTTCGTGGGGATTCGGCTTTTTATACGTGGCTTTATCGAATAGGAATCAACACTGCCAAGAATTTTCTAGTAACCCAGGGAAGGCGCGCACCGACCTCGACCGAGACGGATGCCGAACGCGCCGAAGGATTCGATGATGCAGACAGCTTGCGCGACATTAATACACCTGAATCCATGCTCGCCAGCAAACAAATCGCCCATACAGTCAACGCGGCCATGGAGGCATTGCCGCTCGAACTGCGCACGGCGATCGTCTTGCGCGAAATCGAAGGACTCAGCTATGAGGAAATCTCCGAAGTGATGGCCTGTCCAATAGGTACGGTGCGCAGCCGGATTTTCCGGGCGCGCGAAGTCATTGCCGAGAAATTACGCCCTTTACTCGATTTCCCGGTTGACAAACGTCGATAGGTAGCGGGATCGTACGAACACAGCACATATTGAACACTACCGACGTCGATGGAACCACCGATGGACACCAACAAGAAATTACGTGAGCAGATATCTGCCCTGAAAGATGGCGCCTTGCCTGACGCCGACCTGGAGCTGGCCCTGGCCGCGCTCCAGGCCAGCGACGGGCGGCAAGCCTGGGACCTGTACCACCTGATCGGCGACGCCTTGCGTGAGGAGCCGGGGCCGGCACTGTCGCCCGTGCAGCTATCCTCGTTTCGCACGCGCCTCGCCGAGCGCCTGGCGAACGACCCGCCACCCCTGCGCCGCGCCTCCATCGCCCTCGAGCCGGGCAGCCTCGCGGCCGTGCTGGCCAAGAGCGCGTCTTCCTGACGTCCCTTCAGCGTACTCCTTCCTGGGGCTCCTCTCCTGGATCCTTACTCCACGCTTAAAATCCCTCCATCCTATGCCGGGGGCGCCGCTTTGAGGGGTGGCGCACCGCGGTGATGGCGCGACAAAGCGCGCAATTTGGCTTACCATTCAGTCAATCTTAGCCATTCGATAGCGAATCCATGACCAGTAAAACTGCCAGCCTGCTCCTGTCGGCACTGCTCGTGTCCGGCGCCACGGCATTCATCCAGCCCGTCCACGCCGCCGCCCCCGTCCCCACCCCGACCGTCACCGGCTTGCCCGACTTCACCGACGTCATCGACAAGGTGGGCCCGGCCGTCGTCAATATCCGCACCACCGAGCGCGTGCGCACCCGCGGCGGCGCGCCGGGCGAAGAAGAAATGCAGGAATTCCTGCGCCGCTTCTTCGGCGGCCAGATGGTCCCTCGCGGCGGCGGCCGCCGCGGCCCGCAACAGGAAGAAGAACGCGAAGTGCAGCGCGGCGTGGGCTCCGGCTTCATCATCTCGGCCGACGGCTTCGTGCTGACCAATGCCCACGTGGTCGAGGGCGCCGACCAGGTCACCGTGACGCTCTCCGACCGCCGCGAGTTCAAGGCCAAGGTGCTGGGCGCCGACGTCCGCTCCGACGTCGCCGTGCTCAAGCTCGACGCGACCAACCTGCCTTACCTGCGCACCGGCGACTCGAGCAAGATCCGGGTCGGCGAGTGGGTGCTGGCCATCGGTTCGCCGTTCGGCCTGGAAAACACCGTCACCGCCGGCATCATCTCGGCCAAATCGCGCGATACCGGCGAATACCTGCCGCTGATCCAGAGCGACGTGGCAGTCAATCCCGGCAACTCGGGCGGCCCGCTGATCAACCTGCGCGGCGAAGTCATCGGCATCAACTCGCAGATCGCGACGCTGTCCGGCGCGTATAACGGCATCTCGTTCGCGGTGCCGATCGACGAGGTGATTCGCGTGTCGGACCAGCTCAAGGCCACCGGTAAAGTCACCCGCGGCCGCCTGGGCGTCTCGATCAGCGACGTCACGCGCGACGTCGCCGAATCGCTGGGCCTGGGCAAGGCGCGTGGCGCCGAAGTCTCGATGGTCGAGCCGGGCGGCCCGGCCGAGAAGGCGGGCATCAAGGTCGGCGACATCATCCTGGCTTTCAACAAGCAGCCGATCGAAACCCGGGGCGACCTGCCGCGCCTGGTGGGCGCCTCCAAGGTGGGCAGCCGCGCCAGCGTCACCGTGTGGCGCCGCGGCGCCCAGGTCGAGGTGCCGGTCACCATCGTCGAGCTGCAAGAAGAGCGTCCGACCCAGGGTCGCCAGGCGCCGAAGAAACCGGCGCCGGGCGCCGCGCCGGACGCGCTGGGCCTGCACATGTCGAATATTTCGCCGGCCGACCGCAAGGAGCTGGGCATCGACCACGGCCTGCTGGTGGAAGAGGCGCAGGGGCCGGCCGCCAGCGCCGGCATCCAGCCCGGCGACCTGATCCTGCAGTGGAACAATACGCCGCTCACCAGCGTCGAGCAGTTCAAGGCCCTGCTGGCCAAACACGACAAGACGAAGGCGGTGGCATTGCTGGTGCAGCGCGAAGACACCTCGCAGTACATTACGCTCAAGCCGCGCCAGTGACAGCGGGGCAGGGCAGGGCGCCGCGCTTTACGCTGTATTCGCGCAGCTGGTGCCACCTGTGCGAGGACATGCTGGCGGCGCTGCGCGCGCTCGAGCCGCCGGGGCAGCCGTTCGACGTCGCCGTATTGGACGTCGACGCCGACCCTGCGCTGGTGGCGCGCTTCGACGAGCTGGTGCCGGTGCTGTATGGCGACCTGGCCGAACCCGAGCTGTGCCATTACTTCCTGGACGAGGCCGCCGTGCGGGGCTACCTGGCCCGGTGTGCGTCCTGAGCGCCCCTCTGGAAACCGGCCTTTCTGCCTCGAAATCCGGTAAAATGCCGGGTCGGAGCGGTGTTGCATACCTTCCAAAGAATTCCAAGGCGCTCGCCTGGGGACCGGCACGGCCCCCGACGCAGCGCTTTTTCGTATTGCGCAGCCCGTTTGTGCTGCACCGCAGTGCGCCTTATTCGTCGTAGTCGCCGCCTTCCGCGGCCTTTTTGGTTTTGAGCTTTGTTAATGAACAACATACGTAACTTCTCCATCATCGCCCACATCGACCATGGCAAATCGACCCTGGCCGACCGCATCATCCAGCTGTGCGGCGGCCTGTCGGACCGCGAAATGGACGCCCAGGTGCTCGATTCGATGGACCTGGAACGCGAGCGCGGCATCACCATCAAGGCCCAGACCGCGGCGCTGCAGTACAAGGCGCGCGACGGCCAGGTCTATAACCTGAACCTGATCGACACCCCGGGCCACGTCGACTTCTCGTACGAAGTCAGCCGCTCGCTGTCGGCCTGCGAAGGCGCGCTGCTGGTGGTCGACGCCTCGCAGGGCGTGGAAGCGCAGACGGTCGCCAACTGCTATACCGCGCTCGACCTGGGCGTGGAAGTGGTGCCGATCCTGAACAAGATCGACTTGCCGCACGCCGACCCGGACAACGCCAAGAAAGAAATCGAGGACGTGATCGGCATCGACGCGTCCGACGCCACCGTGTGCTCAGCCAAGACCGGCCTGGGCGTGGAAGACGTGCTGGAAACCCTGATCGCCAAAGTGCCGCCGCCGAAGGGCGACCCGGACGCGCCGCTGCAGGCCCTGATCGTCGACTCCTGGTACGACCCATACGTCGGCGTCGTGATGCTGGTGCGCGTGGTCAACGGCACCCTGCGTCCAAAAGACAAGATCCGCCTGATGGCGACCGATTCGGTCAACCTGGTCGAAAATATTGGCGTGTTTACCCCGCGTTCGGTATCGCTCCCCGCATTGACCGCCGGCCAGGTGGGCTTCATCATCGCCGGCATCAAGGAACTGACCGCCGCCCGCGTGGGCGACACCGTGACCCTGGCCAGCCGTCCGGCGCCAGAGCCGCTGCCGGGCTTCAAGGAAGTCCAGCCACAGGTGTTCGCCGGCCTGTTTCCGGTGGAAGCGAACCAGTACGACGCGCTGCGCGACTCGCTGGAAAAGCTCAAGCTCAACGACGCCGCCCTGATGTACGAGCCGGAAGTGTCGCAGGCGCTGGGCTTCGGCTTCCGCTGCGGCTTCCTGGGCCTGCTGCACATGGAGATCGTGCAGGAGCGCCTGGAGCGCGAATTCGACATGGACCTGATCACGACGGCGCCGAC
>DDKG01000167.1 GCA_002339265.1 Massilia sp. UBA2604
ACGCTTGACCTGAATCTGCTGCGCGTGTTCGACGCGGTGATGACCGAGCAAAACCTGACCCGCGCCGCCGGCCACCTGGCCATGACCCAGCCCGCAGTGTCGAATGCGATCAAGCGACTACGGGAAAGCCTGGGCGACGAGCTTCTGATTCGCACCGCCTACGGCGTCAAGCCGACCCCGCGCGCCGAGGCCCTGTGGCCGGCCGTGCGCCAGGCCCTGGCGGCGCTGGAAGCCGCGGTGATGCCGGAAACCTTCGACGTCTCAAAGGCTCAGGCGACCTTCCGCATGGCGATGGCCGACGCTACCGCCGCGCTGTGGCTGCCTTCCCTAATGCGCTCGATCGAACGCGAAGCCCCGGGCGTGAACATCCGCATGGTGCCGCTGACGACGCGCGAGCCGCGTCCGATGTTGCTGCGCGGCGACATCGACCTGGCGGTCGGCTTCTTCCCCGGCGTCGCGGCCCAGTTGTCGTACGAGACTGGTTCGCCGATCCGCCACGAACGCCTGTATTCCGGCGTCTATGTGTGCGTGATGCGCAAGGACCACCCACTGGCCAAGGAAAAGCTGGATCTCGATACCTATTGCAAGGCCAACCACTTGCTGGTGAGCTTCTCGGGTCGCGCCCATGGCCTGGTCGATGAGGCGCTGGCCCAGGTCGGCCGCGAGCGCCGCATCCTCTTGACCGTGAACCAGTTCTTCACGGCGGGCAGGGTGGTGGCAAACTCCGACCTGATCACCGTGCTGCCGAAGCACTTGATGGTCTCGACCGGCATGACCGACGTGCTGATCTGGAAGGAACTGCCGTTGCAGCTGCCCGCCGTCCACCTGGACATGCTGTGGCACGAACGCGATGGCCGCAGTCCGGCCCACCGCTGGCTGCGCAAGAACCTGGAATCGATGGCGGAAAGCGCCTCCAAGACCGGCGTGCGCAAGATCGTCTGACAGCGCCAGCGTCGGTGTCGGCGCCTACAAATTGCTTCACGTGAAACAAAACGGCCAGGCAAATGCCTGGCCGTTTCAGTTGCTGCACCGTGTAAAACTCAGCGAATCGGCAGCTTGGTCGTATTCTTGACTTCTTCCATCACCGCATAGGTGTGCGTTTCACGCACGCCTTTCTGCAGCAGCGTCTTGCCCAGGAACTCGCGGTAGGCCGCCATATCCTTCACGCGCGCCTTGACCAGATAGTCGAAGCCGCCGGCCACCATATGGCATTCCAGCACCTCGGGAATCATCTGCACGCTCTGCTTGAACGCGTCGAAGACTTCCGGCGTCGTGCGGTCCAGCACCACCTCGATGAAGACGAGCAGCGACACGTCGAGCAGCTGCGGATTCAACTGGGCCGTGTAGCCCATGATGTAGCCCGATTCGTGCAGTTTGCGCACGCGCTCGAGGCAGGCCGCCGGCGACAGGTTCACCCGCGCCGCCAGCTCCACATTGCTGATGCGACCGTCATTTTGCAGCTCGGCGAGGATCTTCTTGCTGATCTTGTCCAACATCGGGTGTCTCCCGTTAATTTTATTCGGTCAGATTGTCGCATCAAAAACTATCTATTGCTAGTATCCGTTAAAAGCAGAATTAATCCAGAAGAAATCCTTCTACAATCGAATCATTTCCACCGAGTTCCAAACTGCGCCGGCCACCTGATGTGGTACGGCGCTTTTGCTGTGCGGTGGCCCTCGTTGTGTATTTTTCTTTTGACTAGATAGCCATGCAGATCGCTGCTTCCCCGGCCTCCACCTTCGTCCCCTTCGACGCCCTCCACGCTGAAACCAAGCGCGAGCAAACGCCCCTGCGCGCCGCCATTACCGCCGCCTACCGCCGCGACGAGGCAGAGGCAGTGCAATGGCTGCTCGCGCAAGGCGCCACGCCCAGCGCGGACGCCCAGCCGCTGGCGCATCGCCTCGTCTCGGCAGTGCGCGAGAAGCGCACCCGCGCCTCGGGCGTCGACGCGCTGATGCACGAGTTCTCGCTGTCGTCGGAAGAAGGCGTGGCCTTGATGTGCCTGGCCGAAGCGCTGCTGCGCATCCCGGACAGCGAGACCGCCGACCGCCTGATCGCCGACAAGATCAGCCGCGGCGACTGGCGCAAGCACCTGGGCGAATCGCCGTCGCTATTCGTCAATGCCGCCACCTGGGGCCTGCTCATTACCGGCAAGCTGGTGTCGACCAATAGCGAGCGGGGTCTGGGCTCGGCGCTTACGCGCCTGATCGCGAAGGGCGGCGAACCGCTGATCCGCAAGGGCGTCGACATGGCGATGCGCATGCTGGGCAACCAGTTCGTCACCGGCCAGACCATCGATGAAGCGCTGAAGAACAGCCGCGACAACGAGACCCGCGGCTACCGCTACTCGTACGACATGCTGGGCGAAGCGGCGCTGACCGATAGCGACGCCAAGAACTACTACGCCTCGTACGAAGCCGCGATCCACGCGATCGGCAAGGCCTCGAACGGCCGCGGCATCAAGGACGGTCCGGGCATCTCGATCAAGCTGTCGGCCCTGCACCCGCGCTACAGCCGCGCGCAATACGCGCGCGTGATGGGCGAGCTGCTGCCGCGCGTACGCAGCCTGGTCCTGCTGGCCAAGAGCTACAACATCGGCATCAATATCGACGCCGAGGAAGCTGACCGCCTTGAGATCTCGCTCGACATGCTCGAAGCACTGGCGTTCGACGCCGACCTGGCCGGCTTCGAAGGCATCGGCCTGGTGGTCCAGGCTTATCAAAAACGCTGCCCGTTCGTGATCGACTACCTGGTCGACCTGGCCAAGCGCAGCGGCCAGAAGTTCATGGTGCGCCTGGTGAAGGGCGCCTACTGGGATGCCGAGATCAAGCGCGCCCAGGTTGACGGCATGCCGGGGTATCCGGTCTATACGCGCAAGGTGTACACCGACGTCTCCTACCTGACGTGCGCGCGCAAGCTGCTGGCGGCGGCCGACGTGCTGTATCCGCAGTTCGCCACCCACAACGCCCACACGCTGTCGGTGATCTACACCTGGGCCAAGCAGGACCAGGTCAGCAACTACGAATTCCAGTGCCTGCACGGCATGGGCGAGACCCTGTACGACCAGGTCGTGGGCAGCCAGAACCTGGATAAGGCCTGCCGCATCTACGCGCCGGTCGGTTCGCACGAAACGCTGCTGGCCTACCTGGTGCGCCGTCTGCTGGAAAACGGCGCCAACTCCTCGTTCGTGAACCAGATCGTCGACGAGAACGTGGCGATCGACACGCTGCTCACCGATCCGTTCGACATCGCGCGCGCCAGCGCTGGCCGCCCGCATCCGGCGATCGCGCTGCCGCTCGACATGTTCGGCGCGGAGCGTAAAAACTCTGCCGGCATGGACCTCGTCAACGAAGACATCCTGGCCAAAGTTGCGGACGGTCTTGCGCACCAGCGCCAGCACCTCGCCGGTCCGCTGATCGCGGGTTCGGTTGATGCCGGCACGCCCGCCAATGTGATCAACCCCGCGATGTCGAGCGACATCGTCGGCCAGGTGAGCGAAGCCTCGCGCACCGACGTCGAAACCGCCCTGGCCGCGGCCAGCGCCTTCGCCGGCGAATGGGCAGCCACCGCCACCCACGAACGCGCCGCGATCCTGGAACGCACCGCCGACCTGTTCGAGCAGAACGGCGTCGAGCTGATGGCCCTGGCCGTGCGCGAAGCGGGTAAATCGCTGCCGAACGCGATCGCCGAACTGCGCGAAGCGGTCGACTTCCTGCGCTACTACGCGGTGCAGATCCGTGGCTCGGCCGCCGCCGAGGCGCTCGGTCCCGTGAGTTGCATCAGCCCGTGGAACTTCCCGCTGGCGATCTTCACCGGCCAGGTGGCCGCCGCTCTCGCAGCAGGCAACGTGGTGCTGGCCAAGCCGGCCGAGCAGACCCCGTTGATCGCCAGCCGCGCCGTGGAACTGTTCCTCGAGGCGGGCACGCCACGCGCCGCGCTGCAGCTGCTGCCAGGCCGTGGTGAGGTGGTGGGCGCCGCCCTGACCGCGGACAGCCGCATCAAGGGTGTGATCTTCACCGGCTCGACCGAAGTCGCCCAGCTGATCAACCGCACCCTGGCCAAGCGCGCCGAACAGGAAGGCATCGACATCCCGCTGGTGGCCGAAACCGGTGGCCAGAACGCGCTGATCGTCGACTCCTCGGCGCTGCCGGAACAGGTGGTGCAGGACGTTTTGAGCTCGGCCTTCGATTCGGCCGGCCAGCGCTGCTCGGCGCTGCGCGTGCTGTTCCTGCAAGAGGACATCGCCGACAAAACCATCAAGATGCTCAAGGGCGCGATGCAGGAACTGCGCGTGGGCAGCCCGGACCGCCTGGCGACCGATATCGGCCCGGTGATCGACGCCGAGGCCCAGCGGGGCCTAGTAGCCCACATCGAGCGCACCAAAGCCACCGCGCGCAGCCACTTCGCGCTCGAGCTGCCGGCCTCGGTCAAGGATGCCGGCACCTTCGTGCCGCCGACCGTTCTCGAAATCGCCTCACTGGCGGAACTCAAGCAGGAAGTCTTCGGTCCGGTGCTGCACATCGTGCGCTACCGCCGCGCCGATCTGCCGAAGGTGATTGATCAGATCAACGCCACCGGCTACGGCCTGACCCTGGGCGTGCATTCGCGCATCGATGAGACCATCGACAACATCGTCAACCGCGCCCACGTCGGCAATATCTACGTCAACCGCAACATCGTCGGCGCGGTGGTCGGCGTACAGCCGTTCGGCGGCGAAGGCAAGTCGGGCACCGGTCCGAAGGCCGGCGGCCCGCTGTACCTGAAACGCCTGCAGCGCGGCGCGGCGCCCCTGATGGAACACGTACGCCAGCCTGAGGCCGCGCTGGAAGCCCTGATTGGCTGGCTGCGCACCAATGGCCAGCAGCCAGTGGCCGCGCTGGCCGAGGGTTATGCACGCACCTCGCTCAACGGCGTGTCAATTAGCCTGCCCGGCCCGACCGGCGAAAGCAACCGCCTGTCGTTCACGCCGCGCGGCACCGTGCTGTGCGCGCCTGCCACCGCGGCCGGCCTGCTGAATCAACTGGCAGCAGCCCTCGCCACCGGCAACCGTGCGCTGGTGCTGGCGCCAACGCCTGATGCGATTCCGGCCAACCTGCCGGCGGCGGTGAAGGAACGCGTTCGTTTCGTGGGCAAGGAAGAGATCGACGCGGCCGACGTCGCGATCGCGCTGGTCGAAACCGGCCTGGCAGGCGCGCTGCGCACCCAACTGGCGGCGCGTCCCGGTGCGATCGTCGGCATCGTCGACACCGACGCCCTGGTCCCGGTTGACCTGTGGCGCCTGGTCGCCGAGCGCGCGGTCTGCGTCAACACGACGGCCGCTGGCGGCAACGCAAGCCTGATGACCTTGGGCCTGTAAGAATAGGCACAGCGTCAACTTAGCGTAGGGTGGACGGCTCCGCCGTCCACGCGTCCAACGAACAAAGAACAGCAGGAGAACCACCAGCAAGAACAACCCACAACAGGAGACAACCATGCTTGTAGGCGTTCCAAAGGAAATCAAGAACCACGAATACCGGGTCGGCCTCACGCCGCCTTCGGTCCACGAACTGGTCGCCCACGGCCACCAGGTCATCGTCCAGCAAGGCGCCGGCAGCGAGATCGGCCTGCTCGACGCACACTACACCGCGGCCGGCGCCACCATCGTCGACAGCGCCCAGGAGGTCTTCGCGCGCGCCGACATGATCGTCAAGGTCAAGGAGCCGCAACCAGCCGAATGCGCCATGCTGCGCGAAGGCCAGATCCTCTATACGTACCTCCACCTGGCTCCGGATCCGGAGCAAACCGCAGCCCTGGTCACATCGGGCGCCATCTGCATTGCCTACGAAACGATCACCGGCCCGGGCGGCGGCTTGCCCCTGCTCGCGCCGATGAGCGAAGTCGCGGGCCGCATGTCGATCCAGGCCGGCGCCGCCCACCTGGAGAAATCCCGGGGCGGCATGGGCCTGCTGCTGGGCGGCGTGCCTGGCGTGGCGGCCGGCCACGTCGTCGTCATCGGCGCCGGCGTGGTCGGTACCAATGCGCTGCAGATGGCGGTGGGCACGGGCGCGCGCGTCACGGTGCTGGATAAAAACGTCGACCGGCTACGCCAGCTCGACCTGATGTTCGGCAACCGCATCTCGACCCTGTATTCCAACGCCCATGCTCTCGAGGAGGCGGTCCTGGACGCCGACCTGGTGATCGGCGGCGTGCTGGTGCCGGGCGCCGCGGCGCCGAAGCTGGTCACGCGCGACTTGGTCTCGCGCATGAAGAAGGGCGCGGTGGTGGTCGACGTGGCGATCGACCAGGGCGGCTGTTTCGAGACCTCGCATGCGACGACGCATGCCGATCCGACCTTCCTGGTCGATGGCGTGGTCCATTACTGCGTCGCGAACATGCCGGGCGCGGTGGCGCGTACTTCGACGTTCGCGCTGAATAACGCCACCATCGGCCATGCCCTGGCGCTGGCCAATAAAGGCTGGCGGCGCGCGCTGGCGGACGATATCCACCTGCGCCATGGCCTGAACGTCTGCCAGGGCAAGGTCACTTTCGAGGCCGTCGCCCAGGCACTCGGTTACGACTACATCCCCGCCGACTCGCTCCTGGGCTGAAGCGGCGCTTCCACCAGATGCCGGCACAGGCGCCGGGTGATGTGGAAGGCATATTGCGCGGCCACCGACTTCACGAAGCGCATGAAGTCGTGGGCCGCGTTTTCATTGGCATTGTCCGATACCGCGCGGATGACGGCGAACGGCACGTCGAGCTCGTGACACACCTGCGCCACCGCGGCGCCTTCCATCTCCACCGCCACCAGCCCGGGCAGGGCGCCATTCAAGGCATCGATGCGCAGGCGGTCATTGACGAACTGGTCGCCGCTGGCGATCAGGCCGCGATGCACGCGCGGCTGTGCCAGGCCAAAGGCCTGTCTCTCGGTCTCGGAGATCGTCTCAAGGAAGTCGCACTCCAGGAAGGCGTGGGCCGCGCTGGAGAGGCGTAGCGACAGCTGCTGGTCGGGCTGGAAATGCGTCTGGCCCGTCAGCGGCACTTCGAAACGCGGGAACAGGGGACTGGCATCCATATCGTGCTGGACCAGCGATTCGGCCACCACGATGTCGCCGACACGGATCGTTTTGTCTCCCGCACCGGCAACGCCCGTGAAGAGGATGTGTGTAACTCCGAACTTTTCCACAAGCGTTGTCGCGGTCATGGCAGCGGCAACCTTGCCAATACGCGATAAAACGCACACAACGTCGATTTCCCACAGTCGTCCGACCCAGAACTCGCGTTTGCCGTAGATGAGCTTGGCGGGCCCTTCCATGGCTTCCACGAGCCCTGCCTGTTCTTCGTGCAAGGCGCTGATGATCCCTAGACGCATGTTTTCCAGATAAGTAGGTGTGTAGAGACGTTGTTGAGCTCTGCAAGCAGTTCAGATTGGCAACTGTGCATAAGGGACGGATTGTACACAGCTTCCATCGCCTTCAGTCCTTGAATTGCAACGATCTTGGTTCTTGCTGGGAGAGGCGAATGGCTCGTTCTGGAAGACGCTTTTTTTGCTTGCGCTGTGTTTGCTTATTTAATTAAGAGATATGTATACAAGGTTGATAGTAGTAGGTAAACGCGATGATCTCTGTGGATAAAGCAGGTTTACTCCACAGTATCAACGGTTTACACCGTCGTTTACAGGCTGGAAAAAGCTTGCGTTCGGCTTGCACGGTTCTTGGACAACAAATCGGCTTTCGGAAAAACCGCCTGTTCTACACATCTGATGCTGTGGATATGCAGCGGCTTTTCCACAGCCGGATCCGTGTCACTGCTGTTCGGCAGGCATTGCTGCCCCTGGTTTTGCAGTCTGGCTTGCAGTTGATGGCGCTGATGCGTTCTCTGTAGCCAGGTCTTGTGAATACCAGGGGTTTTTTTTTGCGCGACTTTCATCGTTTGCAGTCTTCAGGCGTGTCCAGAGCCGGCGGAATCTGCGTTTCCTTATATTGTTGTAGCTAAAAGCTTGTATACAAAATGATAGTAGTAGTAAACGCGCGTCGCTTTGTGGATAAAACCGATTTTTTCCACAACATCAGTGGTTTACGGTCGTGTTAACCCGCTGGAAAACGCCTGTGTCGGCGCTGTAGGAAAGTTGGATAGAAATCGCGGGTCTGGACAAGCCAGGGGTTTCTGCACATTCCATCCTGTGGATATTCATTCGGTTTTCCACAGAGGTCGACTTTTTCATTTGCCTTGATGGCGCTGGCCAGCAAATGCGAGGGCGTGCAGTCGCGATGACACGCGACGCCCGCTTGCGTGATATCGCTTCCCGGATTTGCCACACTCGGCCAAAATTTTTTTTTTCGCAGGCTCGTCAGGTTTACAACCAAGATCTGTATACAACGCTGATAGTAGTGGTTAACGGTAGCCGGTTTCTGTGGACAACCCCATTAAAGAACGAAAAATCAGGGATTTATGTCACGCATAAGTCCGTGCACTGCTGAGCAAACTGCTTGGTGGCAAATCTGGACAAGATTTTTGCCTGTGCAAAAAAGCCGAGTTCTGCACAAACGATACCTGTGGATATCAAGTAGCTTATCCACAGATGGGGTCTAGACAGGCGTTTACGTTCTGGTAAGCTGTATTTCCGTCGAGCTGGGGTACAGGGGAAACGAATGGAGATCGTGTCGCGGTACGCCAGCGTCAATGGCTTGAACATGCACTACGTGACTGCTGGTGAGGGCCCGCCAGTCCTGCTCTTGCATGGTTTTCCGGATACTCACGCAATCTGGCGGCGCCAGATCCCGGCCCTCGCTGCGGCCGGTTTCCAGGTCATCGCTCCCGACTTGCGCGGCTACGGCAAGACCGATATGCCGGACGACGTCAATGCCTACGCGATCGAATTCGTGGCCGACGACGTGCTGCAGCTCATGGATGCGCTGGGCATCGACCAGGCGACGTTGGTCGGCCACGATTGGGGTGCCCAGGTTGGCTGGCATCTGGCGATGCATGCGCCGCGGCGTGTCAGCCGCTATGCGGCGCTGTCGGTCGGCCATCCCAAGGCGCTCGCCAAGTCCGGACTCGGGCAAAAACTGCGCTTCTGGTATATGGCGGTGTTCATGACGCCGGTCCTGGCCGAGACCCTTTTGAGGGCAGGTAACTGGGCGGCGCTGCGCAGGATGAATCGTAGTCGCGAACAGCAACAACTGTGGATCGATGCGCTCGCGCCGCAGGGGCGGCTAACTGCCGCGCTCAATTACTACCGCGCCAATCTGAAGGGTGCAGGCGGCAAGCGTTGGAAGCCGGTCGACGTGCCGGTGCTGGGCGTCTGGAGCGAACACGATCCCGCGCTGCGAGAGCAGCAGATGCTGGACACGCGCGAGCAGTGCCGCGCCGGTTTCGAGTATGCGCGCATCGACGGTGTGGGCCATTGGCTGCAGCTGTCGGGCGCCGACCGGCTCAATGAATTGCTCATCTATTTTGCCCGATCGCCGGCAGCTGTCACACCGGCTTGAACCGGTAGCGGGAGAGGGGTGGCGCCGTGTCAGTACGGCTTGCTTGCCGTAAAATGTCGGCTCTGCACCTCCCTGAAAGTCTCCCATGATCGATGTAGTGTGGCTCGGCGGCGCCGCCTTCGCCGCGGGCCTGGTCGACGCCGTTGTCGGCGGTGGCGGCCTGATCCAGCTTCCCGCAATGTTCTCCCTGTTGCCCAAAGAAGCGCCGGCAACCATCCTCGGCACCAATAAACTCGCAGCGATATTCGGTACCGGCTCGGCCGCCGCCAGTTACGCGCGCCGCGTGCGGGTTGCGTGGAGCACCGCGGCGCCGGCCGCCATCGCCGCGTTTGCCCTGTCCTTCGTCGGCGCCTGGACCGTGACGCGGGTGCCGGCCGACTTCGTCCGCGCGCTGCTGCCGTTCGTGCTGGTCGCGGTCGCCGTCTACACCTTCATGAAGAAAGACCTCGGCGCCGTGCACGCGCCGTTGCACAGCGGGATGGCCGAGCGCTATTGGGCGATCGGCATCGGCGCCGCCATCGGTTTTTATGACGGCTTCTTCGGACCCGGCACCGGCAGCTTCCTGCTGTTCCTGTTCGTGCGCTTCTTCGGCTTCGACTTCCTCAGCGCTTCGGCAGCGGCCAAGGTCGTCAACGTCGCCTGTAATCTGTCGGCGCTGATGTGGTTCGGCTACAGCGGTCATTTGCTGTGGCAGCTGGGTTTGCTGATGGCGGGCTGCCAGATCGTCGGCTCGGTGATCGGTACTCGGCTCGCGCTGAAGCACGGCAGCGGCTTCGTGCGCAAACTGTTCTTGTTCGTCGTCTCCGCCCTGATTGTAAAGACAGCCTACGATTCGTTCACAAAGCTGGGCTGGTAGCCGACTGTTCCACGTGAAACATCGAAGCCGGGTTTTTACCCGGCTTTTTCTTTGCTCCCTGTTCCACGTGAAACACGCCGGTAAGAACCGAAGAGTAAGGTTTCACGTGAAACAAAATCTGTCGTTTTCAGACCCATGGAGAGCCCGGCAGGAAAAAAGAATCTATAATCGCGCATTAGTCTCCTCGCTCCACACCCCATCATGCTATTTCCTACTGAATTCGACGTCATCGTCGTCGGCGGCGGCCATGCCGGAACCGAGGCCGCACTTGCGTCCGCACGCACCGGCCAAAAGACCCTGTTGCTGACCCACAATATCGAAACCCTCGGCGCCATGTCCTGCAATCCGTCGATCGGCGGCATCGGCAAGGGCCACCTGGTCAAGGAAGTCGACGCCCTCGGTGGTGCCATGGCCATCGCCACCGACGAGGCAGGCATCCAGTTCCGGATCCTCAATTCGTCCAAGGGCCCGGCCGTGCGCGCCACCCGTGCCCAGGCCGACCGCGTCCTGTACAAGGCCGCAATCCGTTCGCGCCTGGAAAACCAGCCGAACCTGTGGCTGTTCCAGCAGGCGGTCGACGACCTGATGGTGGAGGGTGACCGCGTGGTCGGCGCCGTCACCCAGGTCGGCCTGAAGTTCCGCGCACGCGCGGTGGTGCTCACCGCCGGTACTTTCCTGGACGGGAAGATCCACGTCGGCCTGCAGAATTACTCGGGCGGCCGCGCCGGCGACCCGCCGGCGACTTCGCTGTCGGCGCGCCTGAAGGAACTCAAGCTGCCGCAGGGCCGCCTCAAGACCGGCACGCCGCCGCGCATCGACGGCCGCAGCATCGATTTCTCGGTGCTGACCGAGCAGCCGGGCGACCTCGATCCGGTGCCGGTGTTCTCGTACATGGGCAATGTGGCGATGCATCCGCGCCAGGTGCCGTGCTGGGTCACGCATACCAATGAGCGTACCCACGACATCATCCGCGCCGGCCTGGATCGCAGCCCGATGTACACCGGCGTGATCGAAGGCGTTGGCCCGCGCTACTGCCCGTCGATCGAAGACAAGATTCACCGCTTCGCCTCGAAGGAGTCGCACCAGATATTCCTCGAGCCAGAAGGCCTGACCACCAATGAGTTCTATCCGAACGGGATCTCGACCAGCCTGCCGTTCGACGTCCAGCTGGAACTGGTGCGTTCGATGCGCGGCATGGAGAATGCTTTCATCCTGCGTCCCGGCTATGCGATCGAATACGATTATTTCGACCCGCGCGGCCTGAAGGCGTCGCTCGAAACGAAGGCGATCAAGGGCCTGTTCTTCGCTGGCCAGATCAATGGCACCACCGGCTATGAGGAAGCTGCGGCCCAGGGCCTGCTGGCCGGCCTGAACGCCGCGCTGCAAACCCAGGGCAAGGACGCCTGGACGCCGGGCCGTTCCGAAGCCTATCTCGGCGTGCTGGTCGACGATCTCACCACCCAAGGCGTGGCCGAACCGTACCGCATGTTTACCAGCCGCGCCGAGTACCGCCTGTCGCTGCGCGAAGACAATGCCGATATGCGCCTGACCGAGATCGGCCGCCAGCTCGGCATCGTCGACGACGTGCGCTGGCAAGCCTTCGAGACCAAGCGCGAATCGGTCGCCCGCGAGCTCGAGCGACTGAAATCGACCTGGGTCAATCCACGGATCCTGGCCGCCGCCGAATCGGAACGCGTGGTGGGGCAGGCGCTCGAACGCGAATACAACCTGGCCGATCTGCTGAGAAGACCTGGTGTCGAGTACGACACCTTGATGACGATGAACGGCGTCGAAGGCCAGCCGCTGGCCGGCCCTGGCGTCGAAGATCCGGCGGTGAAGGAACAGGTCGAGATCCAGCTGAAGTATTCCGGCTATATCGATCGCCAGGCGCGCGAAGTCGAGCGTCACGACCATTACGAAAACCTGAAGCTGCCCGAGAACCTGAACTATCTAGAGATCGCGGCGCTGTCGTTCGAAGTCCGCCAGAAGCTCGACAAGCAGCGTCCTGAAACCCTGGGCCAGGCTTCTCGTATTTCGGGCGTGACGCCGGCGGCAATCTCGCTGCTGCTGGTGCACCTGAAAAAACGTGGCGTCAAAGGCTTCGCGCCGACTACCACGGAGGCAGCGGAATGAAGTACGCGTTCGACCACGATGCGCTGGCAAGGGTGCTGGCAGACGGCATCGCCGAGATGGGATTGGAAGTGAGCGCTGAACAGCAGGGCAAGCTGATGGCTTACCTGCAGCTGATGCACAAGTGGAATGCGGTGTACAACCTGACTTCGCTGCGCGACCCGATGCAGATGGTCACCCACCACTTGCTCGACTCGCTGGCCGCAGTGCCGGCGTTCAAGGATGCGCGCAATGTGCTGGACGTGGGGGCAGGGGGCGGATTGCCGGGCACCGTGCTGGCCATTACCCGGCCCGACATGAAAGTGGCGATGATCGACACCGTGCACAAGAAAACCGCCTTTCTCACGCAAGTGAAGGCGGAGCTGGGGCTGGCCAACGTCACCGTGCACACGATGAAGGTGCAAGACCTGGCAGTGAGCGACAAATTCGACGTCATCACCTCGCGCGCTTTTGCGGACCTGTCCGATTTCGTCAACTGGTCGGGACACCTGCTGCAAGAGGGCGGCCAATTCATCGCCCTGAAAGGGGTGGCGCCAAGCGAGGAACGCGAACGGCTTCCACAAGACTGGAAAGTGACGGGATTGCAGCCGCTGCAGGTGCCAAGGCTGGGGGCAGAGCGCCACCTGGTCTTCATCATGAAATCCGCGTAAATAGTATTAACTGTATAAATCGTTTATATCATTTATACAGTACGAATCATTAAAATGGTTTGTATGGTATGAACGGTATGGCGTCTTGTAGCCGCTTTCAAGAAAGAGAATAGATGGCGAAGATTTTTTGCGTTGCGAACCAGAAGGGTGGGGTAGGCAAGACCACCACCTCCGTCAACCTGTCGGCGGGCCTGGCAAAACTGGACCAGCGCGTGCTGCTGGTGGACCTCGACCCGCAGGGCAATGCGACCATGGGCGCGGGCATCAACAAGGCCGAGCTAGAGTCGTCGATCTACCAGGTGCTGCTGGGCGAGTCGGACGTGGCGGGCGCCCGCGTGCGCTCCGAGGCCGGACGCTTCGACGTGCTGCCCGCCAATCGCGAGCTGGCCGGCGCCGAAGTCGAGATGGTGTCGCTCGAAAACCGCGAGCGCCGCCTGAAGGATGCGCTGGCCGCGGTCGACGCCGACTATGACTTCATCCTGGTCGACTGCCCGCCCGCGCTGTCGCTGCTCACGCTCAACGGCCTGTGCGCCGCGCATGGCGTGATCATCCCGATGCAGTGCGAGTACTACGCGCTGGAGGGTTTGTCCGACCTGGTCAACACGATCAAGAAGGTGCACGCCAACCTGAACACCGACCTCAAGATCATCGGCCTGCTGCGGGTGATGTTCGACCCGCGCATGACCTTGTCGCAGCAGGTCTCGAACCAGCTCGAGCAGCACTTCGGCGA
>DDKG01000170.1:0-4522 GCA_002339265.1 Massilia sp. UBA2604
CACGGCGCCTTCCGGCTCCGGGCCCTTCGAGGCGCTGCGGTCTTCCAGGTCGTTGTTGTCGTTGCTGGCGTTGAATTTGACGTTCGGCAGCGCCTTGGTACGCTGTTCGAATTCGTCGCCCGAATCGTAGACGCGCTTGATGTCGGCATCCCAGATCGAGAACGAACGGCCGCCGAAGGTGTACAACTCGGTGCACTGCCCTGCCGCGTTCTTGCCGGTGACACCACCATTCGGCGTCGTCGTCACGCGCAGGCGGCCCAGGTTCGAATCGAAGATCTTGTTGGCGGCATCCGGGAACACCGCCGGATCGAGGCCTGCCGTGCAGTGGGCACGCACGCGGCTCTCTTCGTTGAAGCCCGGCCAGTCGGCGCGCGCATCTCCCTCATTGGCGGTGATCAGGTAGCGCTTGCCGTCCACCGTGTAGCTGGCGATGGCGTCCGGCAGGTACATGCCCTTCACCGGCTGCGGGCCGATCTTGATCGCCGGCGAGCCGCTGTTGGTGTTGGCGCCGCCGTCCTCGTCCGAGGCGTCCATGCCCATCCCGGCCACATTATGGTCCTTGAAGCCGAGCGGCTTGACCGCCGTGACCTTGGCCGTCGCCACGTCGACGATGGCGATCGCATTGTTCTCTTGCAGGGTCACGTAGGCCGTACGGCCGTCGTCGCTGACGGTGATGTATTCCGGCTCGAAGTCCTGGGCCGCGCTGGCGTTGGGTCCGAAGATGCGGATACCCTGCGCGCGCAAGGCCGCTTCCTGGCCGTTGAAGGCGCGGAAGTCGGCGATGGCCACGCTCGGCGCGCCGCCGCGGTTGACGGTGATGACGCTCACCGAACCTTCGGGGTCAACGGTGCCGGCCACGCCGTAGCCGCTCGGCTCGCCCTCGTTCGCGACCAGCACCTTGCTGCCGTCCGGGGTGAAGGTGAGCATGTCGGGCAGCGCGCCGACCTTGATGCTGTTGACGAGTTTCAGGTCGGCCGCGTTGTAGAAGGCGACGGTGCCTGGCTCGGTTTTTGGATCGGACTCGATCGCCAGCGCCACCAGGCCGTCGTGCACGGCGACGCTGTTGACCGCCTTGCCCAGGCCCGCCACCTTGATGGTGCCGACCAGCTTCGGCGCGGCGGGCGCCGCCAGGTCCAGTACATCGACCGTGCCGTTGGCGCCGTTGACGACGAACAGGCGGCGGCTGCCCGCATCATAGGCCGTGATCTCGGCCGCGCCGACTGCCCCGCCGTTGTAGCTGCCGATCTTTTCCAGCGCCAGCGTGGTGGGCGTCGGATCGTCGTCGTCGCCACCGCATGCCGCGAGCATGCAGGCCAGCGCGATCGCGCTCATCATGGGAAGGAATTTAGCGGACTTGGTGGACTCAGCAGGACGGCGCAGGAACATGGTTGTCGATTTTCCAAGAGTAGAAAATCGACAGCATATTGACGCAAGATGACAGCAGTGTGACTTCTCAAGCCCGTTCGACGGCGCGCTGCATCAGCTTGCGCGACCAGGGCAGCAGCTGGAACAGGATGCCGCAGACCAGCGCCGGGACGATGAACAGCTCGATCACCATATAGGCGCGGATGATCTTCCATGGATCCGGGTTGGTCGGATCCATTCCGCCCAGCAGGTCGCCGTAGGAATGGCGTGCGATGTAGAGCGTGAGCGCGGTCATCGCCAGGCCGCACAGCAGCGCTGCCGCTGCACCGAGCAGCACGCGGCGCGGCGTGGTCTGCAGGCGCCGGCGCAGCGGTTCCAGCTTGACGGCCAGCGCCACCAGCACGCCGTGCGCCAGGCCGAGCGCGCCCGCGATCAGGGCGCCGAACAGCAGCGCCGCGAGATAAAACGACGGCATGATCTCGATGCGGCCCTTGGTGAACAAGGTGGCCAGGGTGAATTCGATCACCGGCATCACGGGGCCAAGCAACAGGAAAAACAGGACGCTGGTCGCGACCAGGCGGAACGAACTTGGCATGACAGTCAAAACTTAAAAGCGCTCGATGTCGCGCAGGTAACGCCAGCCGCCTGGCGGCAGGCTGCCCATGGAAATGCGGCCGATACGCAGGCGCCGCAGCGCGGTCACCTTCAGGCCGACGTCGCCGCACAGGCGCTCGATCTGGCCGCGCTGGATGTTCTTGCCGGCGATGCGCAGGCGCGTCTCGCTTTGCCAGCTGGCGCGGAACATGCGGCCCAGTTTATCCAGGCCGCCTTCGGCGATCTGGCCCTCGACCTCGGCCACGTATTCGTACTCGTTGCGCGGCGCATCCTCGACCAGCTTGCGCATCACGCGCCAATCCTGGCTGAAGACGACCAAGCCCGAAGCCGTCGTCTCGAGCGGGGTCGCCAGCGCCAGCTTGAACAGGTGGCGGCGCAGGAACGGCTTGCCGAAACCGTTGTCCAGCACTTGCGTGTCCGCGCCGATCCCGGCCAGCAGCGCATCCTGATCGACGCCGGCCGGCTTGTGCAGCAGGATGGTGACCGGTTCCGGTTCGACCGGGGTGGCGCCGGGCAGCAGCACGACCTGTTGCTGCGCCGTGACGCGGGTGGCCGGGTCTTCCGCCACGAGGCCATCGACGCTGACCCAGCCGCCGGCGATATAGCGTTCGGCCTCGGCGCGCGAGCATCCTGCTACTTCCGCGACGCGTTTCGCGAGGCGGATGCCGTCGTCGGTTTTCAATGATTCGGTCATGCGCGCCAATCGGCAAAGAAAGCGGTGAATACCTCGACCGTGTGCTTGACGTCGGCGTTCGAGATATCGAGATGGGTTACCAGGCGCATTTTCGGACCGACCGTGGCGCGGATGCCGGCACGCTCGAGCGCCTGGCGCAGCGGCGCGCAGGCGGCTGCCGGCACGTCCATCCAGAAGATATTGGTTTGCGGCGTAGAGACGGTCAGCTGCTCGATCTTCGCCAGGCCCTGCGCCAGTTCGGCCGCATTGTCATGGTCGTTGGCCAGCAGCGCGACGTTGTTCTCCAGCGCGTAATGGGCCGCGGCGGCGATCACGCCGGCCTGGCGCATGCCGCCGCCCAGCATCTTGCGCCAGCGCTTGCCCTGCTCGATGAAGGACTTCGGCCCCAGCAGGACCGAACCGACCGGCGCGCCGAGGCCCTTGGACAGGCAGACCGAGACGGTATCGAATCCCTTGACCGCGTCAACCAGGCTGATGCCCTGCTTGACGGCCGCGTTGCAGATGCGCGCGCCATCGAGGTGGGTCGCCAGGCCCTTGTCGTGTGCGAGCGTGGTGGCAGCGGCGATGTATTCCTGGCTCAGCACGCGGCCACCGATGGTGTTTTCCAGCGCCAGCAGGCGCGTGCGCGCGAAGTGCATATCGTCCGGCTTGATATAGGCCTCGATGTCGGCCAGCGCGATACTGCCGTCCGGCTGGTTCGCGATCGGCTGCGGCTGGATGCTGCCCAGCACCGCGGCGCCGCCGCCTTCGTACTTGTAGGTGTGCGCTTCCTGGCCGACCAGGTATTCGTCGCCGCGGCCGCAGTGGGTCATCAGCGCGATCAGGTTCGTCTGGGTGCCGCTCGGGGCGAACATGCCGGCCTCAAAACCGAACAGCTCGGCCGCATAGTCCTGCAGACGGTTGACGGTCGGGTCGTCGCCATAGACGTCGTCGCCGACGGGCGCGGCCACCATGGTGGCGCGCATCGCGGCGCTCGGCTGGGTGACGGTGTCGCTGCGCAGGTCGATCCAGCGCTGTTGGTCTTGGCTCATCTTCTTATTCCGTGGTCTCGGCTAGCGGGGTGTAGAAACGGCTCTTCATCTCGTCCAGGCCAACCTCATGCAGCACTTCGTGCAGGCGCTCGGCCGGCCGGCGGCGCGGCAGGTTTTTATAGGTGGCGACGATCAGCTCGTTCTTCATCGAGTGTTCCCAGCCCACCAGTTCGGTCACGGTCACCTGGTAGCCGTGCGCCTCGAGCTGCAGGCAGCGCAGCACGTTGGTGATCTGGCTGCCGAATTCGCGGGTGTGGATCGGGTGGCGCCAGATCTCGGTCAGCGCGCTCCGGCCCAGGTCCTTGCCTTTATTTTTGCGCAGGACGGACGCGACTTCGGCCTGGCAGCACGGCACCAGCACCATGTGCTTCGCCTTCTTCTTGAGGGCGAAGTCGATGGCGTCGTCGGTGGCGGTGTTACAGGCGTGCAGGGCGGTGACGATGTCGATCGTCTCCGGCAGTTCGGTCGAGGTGGTCGATTCGGCGACCGACAGCGGCAGGAACGACATGCCGCCAAACCCGAGGCGCGCGGCCAGCTCGGTCGATTTGCTGACCAGCTCTTCGCGCGTCTCGATACCGTAGATGTGTGAGCCTTCGCCCTCGGCCTTGACGAACAGGTCGTACAGGATGAAGCCGAGGTAGGACTTGCCGGCGCCGTGGTCGACGAGCGAGACGCTGCCTTTTTCGTTCTTCACGTCGCGCAGCAGCGGCTCGATGAAGTTGTACAGGTGGTAGACCTGCTTGAGCTTGCGGCGGCTGTCCTGGTTCAACTTGCCGTCGCGGGTCAGGATGTGCAGCTCCTTGAGCAGCTCGATCGA
>DDKG01000170.1:4726-5787 GCA_002339265.1 Massilia sp. UBA2604
TTCTTTTCGGCGGCGTGGTTGATCGTGTATTTCGGGATCTCGACCACCAGGTCTTCTTCCGCGATGATCGCCTGGCACGACAGGCGCGAGTTCGGCTCCAGGCCCCAGGCCTTGTCGAGCATGTCCTCTTCCTTCTCTTCCTGCTCGTTCAGCGATTCAAAGCCTTCGCGCACGATCACGTGGCAGGTGGTGCAGGCGCAGACGCGGTCGCAGGCATGCTCGATCTCGATGTCATTGTCGAGCAGGACGTCGCAGACCGACTTGCCGGCTGGGGCTTCGAGCACGGCGCCGTCGGGGCAGAACACCGGGTGTGGGAGGATGACGATTTGTGGCACTTGGGTTACCTCGGTTTGTATGTTGTGTGTGGTGCGCTATTGCTATTTTATGCCGCGTCAGTCGCTACGTCGTTACCTCCACTGGAGGTAACGACTTCCCGCGAAGGCGGGAACCTAAGGTGCTTGCTCAGCTGCTTGTTTCAAGCGCAGCGGGTGCACAAGGAACTTGGGTTCCCGCCTGCGCGGGAACGACGCTCAAGAGGCGCGGGCCGAGCGCTGAGTCAGCGGGCTTTCCGCGATCAGACTTCGTCCAGCGACTTGCCCGCCAGCGCCTTGCGCACGCTCTTGTCCATGCGGCGGGCGGCGAATTCTTCGGTGCCCTTGGCCAGCGCCTGCACCGCAGCGTGCAGGGCGTCCTGGCGCTGGCCCGGCGCGGTCGATGCGTCGTTCGACGCCGTCACCGCATCGCGCACCGCCTGCAGCTGCTGGCCGATCGCGGCCTGCTCTTCCGCCGACAACAGCTCGACGTCGGCGTCCAGCGCCGACTGGGTCGCCAGCAGGATGCGCTCGGCCTCGACTTGCTCTTCGCGCAGCGCGCGCATCTGCATGTCTTCCGACGCCGAGCTGTACGACTCTTGCAGCATGCGCGCCACGTCGTCGTCGGCCAGGCCATACGATGGCTTGACCGTGATCGACGCTTCCACGCCCGAACGCATTTCGCGCGCGGCCACCGACAGCAGGCCGTCGGCGTCGACCTGGTACGTCACGCGGATGCGCGCCGCGCCG
>DDKG01000166.1:0-1045 GCA_002339265.1 Massilia sp. UBA2604
GCAGGCGCGGATCGGGGCGCCGTCCAGGTGCACGGTGCAGGCGCCGCACAGGGCCGCGCCGCAGCCGAACTTGGTGCCGGTCAGGTTCAGGTTGTCGCGCAGCGCCCACAGCACGGGCGTGGCGGGATCGGCGTCGACTTGCAAGTCTCTGCCGTTGATGTTCAAGGTCAGCATGCGCGCTCCTGGACGACAACCATGACCGGCGACTGCCTTATTTGGCCGGCTTCGCTTCCAGCGAATCGAGCTTGGCTTCGAGCGACTTCAGGTCGATCGCGCCCGGGATGCGGGTACCGTCGCTGAAGAAGATGGCCGGGGTGCCGGTGATGCGCAGCTTCTGGCCGAGCGCCAGCACCTTGTCGTTCGGCGATTCGCAGGCGGCCGGCGTCGCGGGCGGCACCTTCCCGTTGATCATCCAGTCATCCCAGGCCTTGTTGCGGTTGGGCGCGCACCAGATGTTCTTCGACTTCGTGAACGAATCCTGGGACAGGATGTTGTACATGAACGTGTAGATGGTGACGTTGTCGATCTCGTTGAGCGTCGTCTGGCGCAGGCGCTTGCAGTAGCCGCAGTTCGGGTCCTCGAACACCGCGATCGCGCGCTTGCCGTCGCCCTTGACCTGCTTGAGCGCCATCTCGAGCGGCAGGTCGCTGAACTTGATCTTGTTGATGTCGTCGATGCGTTCGCGCGTCAGGTTGCGCGAACTCTTGACGTCATACACCTGGCCGATCACGAGGAATTCGCCCTTCTTGTCGGTGTACAGGATGTCGCCCGCGACCCGCACTTCGTACAGGCCGCCATATGGGGTCTCCTTGACCGACTCGATCTTGGCGCCGCCCAGGTGCGGTTCGAGCGCCTTCTTGATGTTTGCCTCGACCGTGTTCTGCGCATCGACGCACGATGCGAGCAGCGCCGTCGCCAGCAGGACGGCGAGCTTCATTTTGACCATGCTTGATTCCTCAGATTGATGACTTGCCCATCGCATGCGCCATCAGGCGCCGCTTCAAAGCAGGCATTTTATCAAGCAAGTTGAGTCCAAGATTGCGCA
>DDKG01000166.1:1237-1725 GCA_002339265.1 Massilia sp. UBA2604
GGACGCAGGGCGCCCAGCTTGTCGTCGGCGTACTCGCCGAGCCGGATCGCCAGTTCGCCCAGCGACTCGTCCATCAGTGTATCGGCCAGGGTCTCGGGCGCCGACCATACCAGCGAGACGCGGTTGCCCGGCAGCGGCAGCAGGGCGATGATGCCGTCGGCGCAGGTGAACCACTGGTGGGCCACGCCATGGTGCGGCTTGTCGCAGGCGAAGTTGGTGACGATGGCGCGCTGGTGGTACATGCGGTAGTCGACGCCGATATCGCACTGCCCGCGGACCCAGGATTCGCGGCCGTCGGCCCCGACCAGCAGCGCGGACTCGATGCGGCGGCCGTCTTCCAGGCGCACCGTGGCGCCCTCGCCGTGGCAAACGAGCTCGCAGGCGCGGCCTTCAACGCGCTGCACGTTGTGGGCAAACTTGAGCGCGGCATCCAGCGCCTGATTCAGGTTATGGTCTTCGACGATCCAGGCCAGGGTGCCGACCCGGGC
>DDKG01000166.1:1983-2113 GCA_002339265.1 Massilia sp. UBA2604
ATGCCCGGCCTGGGCAAAGCCGAGGGCGGTGGTCTTGGCGATGGCGCCATTGCCGACGATGCAAACATCGGTCCGGGTAGTGGAGGTCGTGGGCGTGGTCATGGTGCTCATTATAGCGATATGCCAACCC
>DDKG01000166.1:2302-19924 GCA_002339265.1 Massilia sp. UBA2604
GCACTTGCGCAACTGAAAATCGCTGGCTATAATCATGCCTCTCTTGGCCTGGTAGCTCAGTTGGTAGAGCAGAGGATTGAAAATCCTTGTGTCGGTGGTTCGATTCCGCCCCGGGCCACCAAGAATAGCGAAAAAACGCCAACCTTCACCGGTTGGCGTTTTTTTTCGTGCCTGCGATCACAATGCCCGCGGATCGTCCACTGCCGGCGCCAGCAGTTTTTCCATGATCATCAGGCGAACGCCACGGTATTGGGGCGACAGGTCCGGGCCGCTCGACGCCGTGCGCTCGCCCATGTGGACAAACCCGAAGCGGGAATAATAATCGCTCAGGCGTGGATTATCCGCCCAGGTATCCAGGCGCAGGCGGTCGAACCCCAGGCGCAGCGTCTCGCGTTCGCTCCAGGCCAGCATCAGGCCGAACAATGACCGTCCCTGCCATAGACGATCGACGATGATGCGGTTGATATAGCGGGCCGCATGCGGCTGCAGGCCCTGCCACAGGTCCTCGTCCATCGGCGACGGCGGGCAGAAACTGAAGATGCCCACGGTGTGCATATCGACCGACAGCAGATACTGGGCGCCGGCGGCGATGTCGGCCTCGACCACCGCCAGGTCCAGCGTATTCCAGTAGGGATATCCCTGCCGGCGTTGGAAGGCGATCGCTTTGTCATACAATTCCTTGATTTTCGGTATGTCCTCAGTGCGCGCTCGGTGGATGTACATGATTCGCTCGGGTAGTGAAAAACATCCAGTGTGCGAGGGGCCAGGGGTGGCGTCTTGTATCGCTGTAACCTCGGCCGGCGCCGAATCGGCGTACTTATGGATGAGCCGTGTTTACATCTGTACAAGCGCGTGGCATAAATGCCTGTCATCATGAGCTTCCCGCTCAACGGCTATCACGATGGACACAGAGAACCACGACCAGTCCGGACCAGACCTGGCATCAACGGCAGACTGGGTGCGCTACCGCCCTACCGGCGTGCAGGGCGTGACCTTGATGCGAGCGCATTTCACGGATTACACGTTCGAGCGGCATAGCCATCCGGAATTCGGGATCGGTCTGACGTATAGCGGCGTGCAGACGTTCAATTGCCAAGGCACCAGGCAGACCAGCGCGCCGGGAAACGTGATCTTCCTGAACCCGGACCAGGCGCATGACGGACTGCGTGGCAAGACCGACAGCTACGACTACAGCATGCTGTATGTCGATCCCGGCGTGATGACGGTATTGCGCGAGCGGGCGGCAGGCGTTCTTCCTGCAAGCTATTTTCGCGATGCCGTCGTGCACGCGCCGGAAGCGGCAAAACAATTGCACAACGCTATAGAGGCGACCGGACAAGCCCAGGAAGCGCTGCGCGCCGAATCCCTGCTGCTCAATGCATTCATGGGACTGCTGCTGCGCTTCGGCGAGCGGCAAACGGCGGCGCGGACGCCCGTGCTTGCCGGCCTGGGCCGGTTGCAGCGGGTGCGCGACTATCTCCGCGCACATGCGAGCAACGACATCTCGATTGGCGAACTGGCGCGCGAAGCCGGTGTCTCGCGCGTCTACCTGAGCCGTGCATTCGAGCGGCAGTTCGGCGTGCCGCCCCATGTCTATCTGAATGCGGTGAGGCTGGCCAATGCGCGCCAATTATTATTGAGCGGCATGTCGCTGGCGACCGTGGCGGTGACCGCGGGGTTCGCCGACCAGAGCCATTTCACCCGGCGCTTCAAGGGTGCCGTCGGCTTGTCGCCGGGCGCCTGGCTGAGGCAGATGCGCACTGGCTGAGCGGGAAGCGGTTGCCGGGATGCGGGGATCCGGGAGCATGCGACTGGCCTAGATCTGCTGGAAAGGATTGGGGCTACTCCGGGGACTTGAGAGGACTTGAGAAGATTTTGAAGGAAGTAGAAGGGCTTAAGAGCTCAGTTACGCATCGTGGCTGGCCGTCGACGTGTTTCCTTCTGGTATCATGCGCGCTGACTGATGGTCGTCGGCGCTGGCCTTGACATCGGTTTCGACCCACATGGCGAGAGCATACGATGCGATTCGACGGTGCTGCGACCCGTTCGATGGCACGCAGCCGATCTCAGCGATACGGCATCCGACGACCCTTCCTTTTGCTGCCCTCCCGGGTCAGCGTTGATATTTCAAGGTTCACATGCAAACCCTTCCTCCCTGCCCTCAATGCCAATCCGCCTATACCTATGAAGATGGCGGCGGTCAATATGTCTGCCCGGAATGCGCCCACGAGTGGCCGGTCCAGGCAGCCGCCGCGGCGGCCGACAGCGTGCGCGTCTACAAAGATGCCTCGGGCAATATCCTCCAGGACGGCGACACCGTTACCGTGATCAAGGACCTGAAACCGAAGGGTTCGGGCGGCGTGATCAAGCAAGGTACCAAGGTCAAAAATATCCGCCTGGTCGATGCCGACCACGACATCGACTGCAAGATCGACGGTTTCGGCGCCATGAGCCTCAAGACGGAATTCGTGCGCAAGGTGTAAGCGCTCATCCGCGCAATCCCCTGCGCGGCCGGCGGTCGTCTTCCGCCGCCGGTCTTTTGCCACATCAGGAAGCGGCGCCTAGTGCAGCGCGCCCGTCGCCTCGCGGGTCAGCACGATCTCGAGGTATTCGGCCGGCGCCACCATCGAATCTGGCCCGGCCGTGTTGAAGCGGTCGATCAGGGCCAGCAAGTCTTGCTCGAGCGCATCTGCAGCATTCGGCGCAAGGGCGGCGAACGCCCGGTTCAGCGGTCCGTAGTAATCTCGGAACACATGCACCCAGTGCGTGGGCGACGCGTAACGGAAGTTGAACATCCTGCGCGTGATGCGCGCCTGGAGCGCGTCGGCGCCGAACAGCTGGCGCACATGATCTTCATTTCCCCACAATAGCGGCGACGCCAGCCCGGCCGGCGGCGGAATGTGCTTGCCGACCGCCTTGAACAGCTGGCCGATGAAGCCTTCTGGTGTCCAGTTGGCCATGGCGATGCGTCCACCGGGCCGCACCACGCGCCGCATCTCGGCGGCAGCGCGCGCCTGGTCGGGCGCGAACATCACGCCAAAGGTGGACAGCGCGACGTCAAACATGGCATCCGGGAACGGCAGCGCCTCGGCGTCCGCTTCGCGGAAGTCGATCGCCAAACCCTCGGCGGCGGCGCGCGCCCGCCCCTTCTCGAGCAGCGCCGGCACGTAGTCGGTGGACGTGACGCGGGCGAAGCGCCGCGCCGCGGCCAGCGTGGCGTTGCCGTTGCCGGCGGCGACGTCGACCACGCGCTCGCCGGCGCGCACGTCGGCGGCCTCGGCCAGCAGTTCGCCGACGATCTGCAGGGTGACGCCGACGACGGCGAAGTCGCCGCTGGCCCAGGTGGCCTGCTGGCGCTGCTTGATCGCCGCGAGATCGGGGCCGGGAACGTTGGGGCCCGCCTGGGACGACGGCGAGGGCTGGGTTGGCTGGCTCATGATCGGATCTCCTTCAGCAGGGATACTCGTGTTTCAATATGACTGGCCACACCCCTCCTGGTTCGGCGCCGCATCTTGTGCCTTCTCAATCCTGAAGTGGGAAATCAAGCGAATGATTCGACTCCAATGACAAAGCAGGCGCCGCACACATGGCGCCGCTTCGGGAGACATCATGAAATCGCGCCCTGTTCCGCGCGGCATTGCCGCCATTGCCGCCATCGTCGTCTTGGCCACCGCAGTCATCGGCGCAGTGGCGCTCACCGCCATGCCATCGCTCTGGTCGGGGCGCGGCACGGCCAATACCGGCTTCGATCCGCTATTCGCCGGGACAAGCGGCGCCACTTGTGCGCCGGCGCGCGCCGGCACGCCGCCCCTGCTGGCCCACCTGGTGCAGGCGCAGGCCCAGCCCGGAACTCAGCCCGAAACCCGTCCCTTCACACCCGGCCAGGGCGCGCCGGCCAAGTCGGGCGCCAAGCCCGCCGACAAGCCGGGCAAGGCAGCACCGCCGCCCCTGTACGACAACCTGGGCAAGCTGCATGTGCCGGTCACCACCACCAGCAAGCGCGCCCAGGCCTATTTCGACCAGGGCATCCGCCTCACCTTTTCCTTCAACCACGCCGAGGCGGCGCGCGCCTTCCGTGCCGCGCAGGATGCCGACCCAAGCTGCGCCATGTGCTACTGGGGCGAGGCGCTGGTGCTGGGCCCGAACATCAACGCCCCCATGTTCCCCGAGGCTGTCGCACCGGCGGTGGCCGCCGCGGCCGAGGCAAGCCGCCTGGCGCCCCGTACCCGCCCCGAAGAACAGGCCGTGATCCGCGCCGTGGCGCGCCGCTACAGCGCCGATCCCGGCGCCGACCGCGCCGCGCTCGACAAGGCCTATGCCGACGCCATGGCCGAGGCCGCGCGCGACTTCCCGACCCACGACACCATCCAGGTGCTGTTTGCCGAATCGCTGATGGACCTGTCGCCCTGGGACTTCTGGGCGGCCGGCGGCGCCAAGCCCAAGAACCGCACGGCCGAGCTGGTTGCCGCGCTCGAGAAAGTATTGGCGCGCAACCCCACCCATGCCGGGGCCGCCCACTACTACATCCACGCGATGGAAGCCTCGACCCGGCCCGAAAAAGCCCTGCCCGCCGCGCGCGTGCTGGCAAGCCAAATCCCTGGCGCCGGCCACATCGTGCACATGCCTTCGCACATCTACTACCGGCTGGGCATGTACCGCGAAGCGCTGCGCTCGAATGTCATGGCGGTCGCCACCGACGAACGCTACTTTGCCGACGCGGCCAGCGACCCCGTCTACCGCGGCGCCTATTACCCGCACAATATCCACTTCGTGATGGTGTCGGCCCTGATGGGCGGCGACGGCCGCACGGCACTCGAGGCCGCTGGCAAGCTCGACAAGGTGATCACGCCCGACCTTCTGGAAGCCATCGGCGCGCTGCAGCCGGTCAAGTCGGCGCCGTACTTCGCCCACGTCCAGTTCAGCGATGCGGACACCCTGCTCGCCCTGCCCGACCCCGGCCCCAAATATGTCCTCGTGCAGGCGATGTGGCATTACGCGCGCGCCGTCGGCCATGCGCGCAAGGGCGACTTCGATGCCGCTGCGCGCGAAGTCGCCGCGCTCGACAAGATCGAGAAGAGTGGCGACTTCAAGGCGGTAAACGACTGGAATATTCCCGGCCGCGAGATCGTCCAGACCGCCCGCTCGGTGGCCGAGGCCCGGATCGCCGATGCGCGAGGCGACTTGCCGCGTGCGGTCAAGGCCTACCGCAATGCAATCGCGGTGCAGGACGCGCTGCCCTATATGGAACCGCCCTACTGGTATTACCCGGTGCGCCAGTCGCTCGGCGTGGCGCTCCTGCGCAGCGGCCAACCGGACGCCGCCGAGAAAACGTTCCGCGATTCGCTGGCGCGCACGCCAAGCAATGGCTGGGCATTGCGCGGCTTGATCGAGGTGTATCGCAAGCGTGGTGACGAAGCCGCGCTCGCGGCCGCGCAAAAGCAGTTCGCGACCACCTGGCTTGGCAAGCCGGACGGGCCCGCGCTGTCCGCACTCTAGATCTTCAACAGGCGTTCGCCTGCGCGGCGCGGCGAAGGCATGCATGTCATCATGCAGCGCGCATGCAAATCATGCGACACAGCAATCCCATTGTCACTTATGCTAGGAGCCCGAATATTTACAAGAGGTTCCGATGAACGCCAAGCCTTCGTTCTTCGCGTCGTGCGCCGCCCTGGTCCTGTCCGGCCTGTGCGCCGTTCCGGCGCTGGCGGCGGACAGCGCCCGGCCGCTGCAGCCGATCGAATCGCTCGTGGTGCCGCGCTATATGGGCATCTGGTACGAGATCGCAAAATTCCCCAACGATTTTCAGAAAAAATGCGTCGGTGACACCACCGCGAGCTACAACCTGGGCGAGGATGGTCGCGTGCAGGTCGTCAACCGCTGCCGCACCGCCGAGGGCAAATTCGACGTGGCCGACGGCGTGGCGCGCCAGCTCGGCGGCGCCACCTCGCCCAAGCTCAAGGTGCGTTTCGCGCCCGCCATCCTGTCCTTCATCCCGATGGTCTGGGGCGATTACTGGGTCATCGACCTCGACGACAAATACCAGCTGTCCGCAGTCAGCGAACCCAAGCGCGAATACCTTTGGATCTTGTCGCGCACGCCGCAGGTCGAGCCGGCTGCCTACGACGCCCTGCTCGCACGCCTCACCGCCCAGGGACTGGATGTCTCCAGGCTGGTGCGCACCCCGCAAACCCAGTTACAACAGCCAGGGCAATAAGTCCAGCAGCATAAGTCCCCGATGCCGGCGGCGCGCGCCGGTCATTGCTGTCACCGCCACCGAACGGCCGGGCAACCCTGGAAATCCAGGCGACCGTCACCATCTTCAACAGACTCAGCCAACATCGTGCACCGGCGTCGCCGGCTGCCATGCCGTCCTTGAAGAGTTCGATGCCCGGTCCGATTCCTTCCCCTGCATTCCGCCTTGCCCTGCCGACGCTGGCCGCAGTAGCCGCGATTCTGCTGGCGCCGCCTGCCGCGCAGGCCCTACCCGCTCCAAATCCCGCCGGCGGCGATCCGCTGGCAGCGCTGGTCAATGCCTACCGCGCCGCTCCCGGCGCCTGCGACGGCCGTCCGGCCGCGCCGGCCGCCGCGCTCGATCCGCATCCGTCCCTGGCCCAGGTGCGCATCGGCCCCGGCACCTTCATCGAATCCGCACTGGAACGCACGGGTTATGCCGCCGCGCAGGCACAGGCGGTCTACGTCACCGGCCCCGAGGACGCCCAGGCCGCCATGACCGTGCTGGCCCAAAAATACTGCAGGGTGTTGCTGAGCGACCGGTTCTCGGCCGTCGGCAGCTACCGCGAGGGAGCGACCTGGACCGTCGTGCTGGCGCGTCCGGCGCCGCCGCTGCCCTCGGCCACCTACCCCGACTGGCGCGACGCCGGCCGCGCGATCCTGGAGGAAGTCAATGCCGCGCGCGCCAGTGCCCGCTCCTGCGGCAAGCAGGCGTTCCCGGCTGCGCCGCCCCTGAGCTGGAACGCCGCGCTGGGCGATGCAGCACTGGTCCATAGCCGTGACATGGCCACGCGCCGCTACTTCAGCCACCGCGCCAGCGATGGCAGCCAGGCCGCCGACCGCGTCCTGCGCGCCGGCTACCGCTGGCGTCGAGTAGGCGAAAACATTGCCTTCGGCCAGCGTTCGCCGCGCGAGGCCGTCGCAGGCTGGCTTGACAGCCCTGGACATTGCGCCAACATCATGAACCGCGACTTCACCGAGATGGGCGCCGCCTATGGCGTCACGCCGGAGCGGCAGGCCGGCATCATCTACTGGACCCAGGTGTTCGCCGCGCCGCGTTAAACACCGCCACTGCCGTGGCGGGCAGGCCAATGCCTGCCCCGCCTTCGACCCGGATTGCGCCCCGAGCCGTGCCTCCCCAAAAAGCTGCTTCGGATAGACTTCCTCTCAACATCAACCTCCCGTCCGCGTCTCGCTGCGCCGGCCCAGAACACATGACCCAGCCCGCCCCGCAACCACGACTCGGCCTCGTCTGCATCACCGTTTCCAAGGATGTGCGCTACCGCGCGCTCACGCGCAAGCGCCTGCTCGAGCATTCGGAAGATGGCCAACGGCGTGTGCTGGAAGACATTTACCGCGACAATATTCAGACCCTGGACAATGCGCTGCGCTACTGCGAGCGCGAAGGCATCGCCCTCTACCGCATGCCGTCGTCGATCTTCCCGTTTTCCGATACGCCGTTCGGACTGGACATCCTGCAGCAGTTCAAGGAAACGCTGGGCCGCTCGGGCCGGCGCGCGATCGAGCGCGGCATCCGCCTGGTGATGCATCCCGACCAGTTCGTGGTGCTCAGTTCGGACTCGGAAGACGTGGTGGCCAACAGCGTGAAGATCTTGCAGATGCATGCCGACATCATGGACTTGCTTGACCAGCCGCGCTCGCCCTGGGCGCTGCTGGAAATCCATGGCGGCAAGGCCGGCCGCGAAGACAAGCTGGTCGCGCGCATTGCCGAACTGCCGGACGCGATCCGCTGCCGCATCGGCCTGGAGAACGACGAATATGCCTACAGCGCCGACGAGATCCACGCCGTGTGCGTGCGCGCCGGCGTGCCGATGGTGTTCGACGCCCACCACCATATCGTCCACGAAAAGCTGGACAGCTACGAACATCCGAGCGTGGCCGAGATGGTGGCAAGGGCGCGCGCCACCTGGCCCGACCCGGCCCACCAGCTGGTGCACATTTCGAACGGCCGCGAAGGCTTCAACGACCGTCAGCATTCCGACCTGATCGCGACGATGCCCTCGTCCTACCTTGGCGCGCCGTATATCGAGATCGAGGCCAAGCTCAAGGAAGAAGCGATCCGCGGCCTGGATGGCTGGTGTTCAAGGTTCGCACCGGCGTGACGTTGGCGCCGCTTCCAGCCACGGCACGATCACATCGCACAATGCTTGCGGCGCCTCGAGCGGGATCATGTGGCCGCTGTCTTCGATGACGGCAAACTGCGCCCCTGCGATTCCCGCATGCAGCTCCTGCGCTTCTTCCAGGCTGCGCAAGCGGTCATGCCCGGCCGCGATTACCAGGGTCGGACACTGGATATCGCCCAGCAGGTGCAGGTCGCCCGGCCGTTCTACCATCGACTGGTTCCTGAATGCCACGCCGCCCAGCCGCACGCCCATCATGCGCACGCGCTCGATCAGCGCCTCGTTACCCACCTCGCGCGGATGCAGCGAACTGGCGATCGCGGTGCGGCTCAGTCCCGCGAACGACACTGACGGGGCGGCCCTGGCCACCGTGCGCTTGCCCTGGCGGACGGCGTCGGAATCGGGCCGGGTCGAGGTGGCGATCAGCACCAGCGCGCGCACGCGCTCGGGCGCCTGGCGCACGATCTCGCGCGCGACATAGCCGCCCATCGAAAAGCCGATCAGGATGAAGGACGGCGGCGCCTCGGCCAATGCGCGGCGCGCCAGGTCTTCGAGGGTGGAATCGTGTCGCAGGTCGGCATGCGCCAGCGGGCCAAAGGGGGCCAGCCGCTCGCGCATATCGTCCCACAGCGTCTCGTCGGCCATATAGCCGGGAACCAGCAGGATAGTCATCGCGCCATCATAGCAAAGCGCGATGGAAGGCGTGTCAGGCGGCCTTCTTCGGTAGGATGTCGCTGGCCATCATCTCGCCGAACGGGCCGGTGAGCGATTGCTCTCCCTGGTCTTGCCCTTTCCCGAGCAGCGGGAACACCAGTTCGGCGAAGCGGTACGACTCTTCCAGGTGCGGATAACCCGACAGGATGAAGGTCTCGATGCCCAGATCCGCGTACTCGCGCATGCGCGCCGCCACCGTCTCGGGGTCGCCCACCAGCGCCGTCCCCGCCCCGCCGCGCACCAGGCCCACGCCCGCCCACAGGTTGGGCGAGACTTCGAGCTGGTCGCGCCGCCCGCCATGCAGGGCCGCCATGCGGCGCTGGCCGACCGAATCCATTTTAGAAAACGCGGCCTGCGCCTTGGCGATGGTCTCGTCGTCCAGGTGGCTGATCAACTCGTCGGCCGCGCGCCATGCTTCCTCATTGGTCTCGCGCACGATCACGTGCAGGCGAATGCCGAACTTTAGCGTGCGGCCGTGCTTCGCGGCGCGCGCGCGGATGTCGGCCAGCTTCTCGGCCACCGCCGCCGGCGGTTCGCCCCAGGTCAGGTAAACATCCATCTGCTCGGCCGCCAGTTCGTGCGCCGGCTCGGACGAGCCGCCGAAGTACAGCGGCGGATACGGCTTCTGCACCGCCGGATACAGCGTCTTGGCGCCCTTGACCTGGATATGCTTGCCCTCGAAATCGTAGCCTGCCGCGCCGCCCTCGCCCGCCATGCTGGCGCGCCAGACCTTGAAGAATTCGCTCGAGATCTCGTAGCGCTTGCTGTGATCGGCGTACAGGCCGTCGGCTTCGAGCTCGCCCTGGTCGCCGCCGGTGACGACGTTGATCAAGAGGCGCCCGTTCGACAGGCGGTCGAAGGTGGAGGCCATGCGCACCGCCAGCCCCGGCGTCGACAGGCCGGGACGGATCGCGACCAGGAATTTCAGCCTGGTGGTGGCATTGATCAGCGACGAGGCGACGATCCAGGCGTCCTCGCAGGAGCGGCCGGTTGGCAGCAGCACGCCGTCGTAGCCGAGGGTGTCGGCGGCGACCGCCACCTGCTTCAGGTAGTCGGCATTGACCGCGCGCGCACCCTTGGTGGTGCCGAGATAGCGGCTGTCGCCATGGGTAGGGATGAACCAGAAGATGTTAGGAGTGGACATGATGGTTTCTCGGCGAAGTCAGGCAGCAGCGGCGGTCTGCACCCGCGCCTGCAGTTCGGCATCGAGCTGCTCGACACCTTCGGCGACACGCTCGGCGATCGGACCGGTCAGTCGCGTACCGCGCTCGCTGTCCCAGGCGACCTGCTCGGACGTGGCATAGATGCTGCACAGGATGGCGCGCGCCGACATCGAGGCCAGCACCGGACGCAACGCATAATCGAGCGCCAGCAGGTGCGACTGGCTGCCGCCGGTCGCAAGCGGCAGCACGACCTTGCCACGCAGGCCGTCCTGCGGCAGCAGGTCGAGGAACAGCTTGAGCATGCCGGTGTAGGCCGCCTTGTAGATTGGCGTGGCCACCACCAGCGCGTCGGCCTGGGCCACCAGCGCCAGCGCGCGCGCCAGCTCCGGGTCGTTCGCATCCATGCGCAAGAGGGCGGGACCGGGCAACTCACGCACCTCGAGGCGCGTCGTGCGCCAGCCGTGGACGGCGAGTTTTTCTCCCACGTGCTGCAGCAGGCGACTGCAGGACGACTGCGACGATGGGCTACCGCCCAGCAAGATGACACTCATGGTGGATTCCAGTGTTGACAACGATCGCCACAGCGTACGCCGGGCGCGCGATCGGTCCAACGAATCGTTTCGCCCATCGATATGCGTTTGCCGTTTTAACTTTTCGCGCATATTCATGGCCGGATTTCTTCGTTCACGCGGCGCCGGGTTGGGATGCAAGATGGCAGTTCACTCAACATCGGCACACCGCCCCATGTCCTCGATCCTGCAGCAACTGCGTCCACAAGACGACCACGCCACCGCGGTCCGATCCGATCCGCTGGCCATCGCCGCCGACCTGGCCGAGCGCCTGGCCGCCACCGCCGTCGAACGCGACCGCGCGGGCGGTCACCCGAAGCACGAACGCGAACTGATCCGCGCCTCAGGCCTGCTCACGCTGTCTATCCCCGCCGAATTCGGCGGCCAGGGCGCCGACTGGGCCACCGTGATGGCGGCCGTGCGCATCCTGGCCAAGGCCGACAGCGCGCTGGCCCACCTGTTCGGCTTCCACCACCTGCAGCTGGCCGGCATCGGGCTCTATGGCACCGAGCTGCAGCAGCGCAGCCTGCTCACTGCGACCGTGCGCCAGAAGCTGTTCTGGGGGAACGCCCTGAACCCGCTCGACAAGCGCACCCGCGCCACCGCCTCGCCGGCCGGCTACATCCTCGACGGCGTCAAGAGTTTTTCGTCGGGCTCGGTGGGCTCCGACTGGTTGACGGTGTCGGCTTGGGACAAGGAAGCCGACGCCGCCCTGATCGCCGTGGTGCCCACCGAGCAGGCCGGCGTGCACGTGGAAGCCGACTGGGACGCCTTCGGCCAGCGCCAGACCGACAGCGGCAACGTCCACTTCGAGAAGGTCTACCTGCCGACCGCGCTGGTGCTGCAGGCACCTAGCCAGGCGCCGACCGCCCGTTCCACCCTGCGTTCCCAGGTCGCCCAGCTGGTCATGACCAATCTGTACCTGGGCATCGCGCAGGGCGCCTTCGACGCCGCGCGCGACTACACCCTCGAACAGGCGCGCCCCTGGTTCGCGTCCGGCGTGGATGATGCGATCGACGATCCCTTCACCCAGCACCGCTACGGCCAGTTGTGGCTGACCGTGCGACCCGCCGCACTGCTGGCCGACGACGCGGGGCGCCAGCTCGACGCCGCCATCCGCAAGGGCGACGCCGTCACGGCGCGCGAGCGCGGCGAAGTGGCGGTCGCCGTCGCCGAAGCCAAGGTGCTGGCGCACCGCGCCGCGATCGAGATCAGCAACCAGATGTTCGAACTGCTCGGCGCGCGCGCCACGTCAAGCCGCTTCGGCTTCGACCGCTTCTGGCGCAACGCACGCGTGCACACCCTGCACGACCCGGTCGACTACAAGCTGCGCGATCTGGGGCGCTACGCGCTCAGCGGCCGCGTGCCCGATCCGACGCCTTACTCATGAACGACATGACGACCTCCGTCCCTGTCATCCGCATCGAGCGCGCCAGCAAGGCCTTTCCGCTGCCGGAAGGCGGCAGCTTCGACGCCGTGCGCGACGTCTCGCTCGACATCCTGCCCGGCGAGATCTTCGGCCTGGTCGGTCGCAGCGGCGCCGGCAAGTCGACCCTGCTGCGCCTGATGAACCTCCTGGAAAAACCCGACGGCGGCAGCATCGTCGTCGCCGGCCAGGAGCTGACCGCTCTCGGCGCGCGCGAGCTGCGCGAAGCGCGCCGCCGCATCGGCATGATCTACCAGCACTTCAACCTGCTCGCCAACGCCACCGTGTTCGAGAACGTGGCCTTCCCGCTGCGCATCCACGGTGCGATGAACGCGCCGCGCCTGAAGGCGCGCGTGGCCGAATGCCTGGAACTGGTTGGATTGCAGGGCAAGGCCGGCAGCTATCCGGCGCGCCTGTCGGGCGGCCAGAAGCAGCGGGTGGCGATCGCACGCGCGCTGGCCAGCTATCCCGCGGTGCTGCTGTGCGACGAGCCGACGTCGGCCCTCGACCCGGACACCACCCGCAGCGTGCTCGATACGCTGCGCGACATCAATGCGCGCCTGGGCGTGACGATCGTCATCGTCAGCCACGAGCTGCAGGCGCTGGGCAGCCTGTGCCAGCGCGCGGCCGTAGTCGAGGATGGACGCATCGCCGAACTGTTCGACCTGCGTGACCACAGCGAGCCGCGCAAGACCTCGCTCGGCCGCGAGCTGCTGTATCACGCCACCGAAGCCCACGCCGCCGAGACGCATGCCGGCGTCCCGCCAGGAGAGCTGCATGCTTGAAAAACTCATGATCGTCGCACCCGAGCTGTGGCGCGCTTTTGGAGAAACCCTGCTCATGCTCGGCATCGGCCTCTCGGCCGCGGTGCTGCTCGGCGGTCCGCTCGGCGTGGTCCTGTTCCTCAATGGCTCGGCCGAGCCGGGTCGTGGCCGCAGCATCGGGAAAGTGCTGGGATGGCTGGTGAACACCGTGCGCTCCTTCCCCTTCATCATCCTGATGGTGGCCCTGGTGCCGTTCACGCGCATCGTCGCCGGCACCTCGATCGGCCCGCTGGCGGCCAGCGTGCCGCTGTCCTGCGCCGCCATCCCCTATTTCGCGCGCCTGGTCGAGCAGCAGTTGCACGAGGTGCCGCGCGGCGTGATCGAGGCCGCCGAGGCAATGGGCGCCACCCGCCTGCAGATCGTCACCCGGGTGCTGTTGCTGGAAGCGAGATCGGGCCTGGTGCTGGCGCTCACCGTGCTGGCGATCAGCTTCCTGTCCTATTCCGCGGTGGCCGGCGTGGTCGGCGGCGGCGGCATCGGCGACCTGGCCATCCGCTACGGCTACTACCGCTTCGAGACCGACGTCATGGTGATCACGGTCGCCATCCTGATCGCCATGGTGCAGCTGATCCAGTTCGGCGGTGGGCGCATCGCGCGCCGCCTGGACAAGCGCTAACAGAAAAATCTAAGGAGCCCCATGAGCCTGAACCGCCGCATCCTGCTCGCCAGCCCGCTGATCCTGGCCATTGCCCTTGCCGTCGCCACCAATGCGCAGGCGAAGGCCCCGAAGGAAATCGTCATCGGCACCAGTGCCGGACCGTATGCCGACCAGGTCAGGCTGGGCATCAAGCCGATCCTCGAGAAACAGGGTTACAAGGTGCGCATCGTCGAGTTCAACGATTACATCCAGCCCAATTTCGCGCTGGCCGAGGGCTCGCTCGACGCCAATGTGTTCCAGCACGTGACCTACCTGGACCGCTTCGCCGCCCAGCACAAGCTCGCGCTGTCCGAACTGGTGAAAGTGCCGACCGCGCCGATCGCGATCTACAGCCGCCGCCACAAGAGCCTCGACGCCGTGAAAAGCGGCAGCACCGTGGCGCTGCCGAACGACCCCACCAACCAGGCGCGCGCACTGGTCATGCTCGACCAGTTGGGGTGGATCAAGCTGCGTCCCGGCGTCGATCCCATCCGCGCCTCGGAACGCGACGTCGCCGCCAACCCGAAAGGGATCAAGCTGCTGCCGCTGGAGGCGGCCCAGTTGCCGCGTTCCCTGCAGGACGCCGACTACGCCTTCGTCAACGGCAACTACGCCCTGGCCTCGGGCCTGAAGCTGCGCGACGCGCTGCGCACCGAAAAGATCTCGCCGGCCTACGCCAACCTGGTGGCGGTAAGAAGCTCGGACCTCGACAAGCCCTTCGCGCGCGACCTGGCTGCCGCCTACAAGTCGCGCGCCTTCCTGGACGTCACCAACAAGCACTTCGCCGACTACGCCAAGACCGATTACCAGCTTGCGCTGCAGTCCGCGCCAGGCGGAGCCAAATGATGGCGCGCCGCATCCGCTTCAACGCCTTCCAGATGAACACCCCGAGCCACCAGTCGCCGGGGCTGTGGACCCATCCGAGGAGCGACAGCGAGCGTTACCTGACGCCCGGCTACTGGGTCGAGCTGGCGCAGTTGCTGGAACACGGCGGATTCGACGCCATCTTCCTGGCCGACGTGCTGGGTGTGTACGACGTTTACCGCAAGGGGCCGGAAGCCGCGCTGCGCCATGGCGTGCAGGTGCCGCTGAACGATCCGCTGGCCCTGGTTCCGCTGATTGCCCACGCCACCACGCGTCTCGGGATCGGCGTCACGGCCGCCCTGACCTACGAACACCCCTACACCTTCGCGCGCCGCATCTCGACACTCGACCACCTGAGCGGAGGCCGGATCGGCTGGAACATCGTCACCGGCTACCTCGACAGCGCCGCGCGCAACCTGGGCCTGGGCCAGCAACCCGGCCACGACGAACGCTATGACCTGGCCGACGAGTACATGGAGGTCGTTTATAAACTGTGGGAGCGCAGCTGGGAAGACGGCGCGGTCCGGCGCGACAAGGAACAAGGCATCTACACCGACCCGGAGAAGGTGCATCCGATCCGGCACAAGGGCCGCTACTACGACGTGCCGGCCTTTCACCTGTGCGAGCCGTCGCCGCAGCGCACACCCTTCCTGTACCAGGCCGGCGCCTCGCCGCGCGGGGCCCGCTTCGCCGCCCGCCATGCCGAAGCCACCTTCATCAGTGGCCCGAGCAAGGCGGTGGTGAAACGCGGCGTCGACGCCGTGCGCGCCGCCGCCCGTGCCGAGGGCCGCGATGCGAATGCCCTGCTGGTGTATGCCCAGGCCCTCATCATCACCGGCGCCACCGAAGCCGAGGCCCAGGCGCGGCTCGAGGACTACCGCCGCCACATCGACATCGAGGCCGCGCTCACCCTGCTGTCCGGCTGGACCGGCGTCGATTTCGCGCGCCACCACCTGGACGACACCATCGAGTACATCGACACCGACGCCGGGCGCTCGGCGCTGGCCTCGCTCAGCGCCGCCGATCCGGGCCGCGACTGGACCGTGCGCGAAGCCGCCGAATTCATCGGCCTGGGCGGACGCGGTCCGATCATTGCCGGCGACCCGCGCCAGGTGGCCGACCAGCTCGAATCCTGGATCGATGACACCGGCGCCGACGGTTTTAACCTCGCCTTCGCGCTGCCGCTGGAAGACATGACGCTGGTGGTCGAGCACATCGTCCCGGAACTGGTGCGACGCGGCCGCTACGACGCAGCGCCACGCGGCGGCACGCTGCGCGGCCAACTGCTCAGCCAGGGCCCGCGCCTGGCGCCCGGCCATCCGGGCAGCCTGGTCGAGATCGCATCCCCGCTGCCGGCCATCCAGGCAGCTTGATTCATCATTAAGGACCATCATGAAACGAAGAAGCCTGTTGCAACTGGCCGCCAGCGGCGCCGCCCTCGCCGCTCTCCCTGCCCGCGCTGCTCCGCTGCAGGAACTGCGCCTCGACTACGCCCACTACTCGCCCACCAGCCTGGTGCTGCGCCACTTCGGCTGGCTCGAAGAAGAATTCAAGGCCGACGGCACCCGCATCAAATGGGTGTTCAGCGCCGGCAGCAACCGCGCACTCGAGTACCTGAACGCGAACAGCATCGACATCGGGTCGAGCGCCGGCCTGGCGGCCCTGCTGGCCAAGGCGAATGGCAATCCGATCCGCACGCCTTATCTGTTCTCGCGGCCCGAGTGGACGGCGCTGGTGGTGCCCAGGAACTCTCCCATCCGCAGCCTGGCCGACCTGAAAGGCAAGAAGGTGGCCGCCACCAAGGGCACCGATCCCTACCTGTTCCTGCTGCGCGCGCTGCAGACCGTGGGCCTGAAGCGCAGCGACATCGAACATGTCAGCCTGCAGCATGCGGACGGCCGGGCGGCGCTGGAACAGGGTCGCGTGGACGCCTGGGCCGGCCTCGACCCGCATATGGCGGCGGCCGAACTGGAAGGCGGCGCGCGCCTGCTGTACCGGAATGTCGGCTTCAATACCTACGGTTTCCTGAACGTGCGCGAAGACTTCCTTGCCACCCGCGCGAACGAGACCGCGCGCGTGCTCAAGGCCTATGAACGTGCCCGCGCCTGGACCCGCGCCAATCCTTCCGAAGCGGCGAAGATCCTGTCCACGGAAGCGAAGGTGCCGCTGCCGGTCGCGCTGCTGCAGGTCAAGCTGCGTTCGGACTTCAGCAACGCCCAGCCGACCGCCGAGCACCTGCGCGCGCTGCAGCTGGCGGCGCCGATCCTGCGCGCCGAGGCGCTGGTCCGTCCCGGCACGGATCTGGACAAGGCGATCGCCGGACTGGTCGACACCGGCTTCGCACGCCAGCTCACCAAGGCTTGACATGGAACGACAGGCCGTCACCCTGGAAGCGCCGCCGCAACCGCAACCTGCAAGGCGCCGTCTCGGCTTCCCTCTGGGCTTGCTGCTGCCGGCACTGGCCCTGATCGGCGCGGAAGCCGGCGTGCGCGCCGGCCTGGTGCCGGCCAATCTGCTGCCACCGCCGAGCGCCGTTCTCGAATCCTTGTCCTGGCTGCTGGAAAACGGCCTGGCCGGCCACGTCGGCGCCAGCACGCTGCGGGTGGCGGCCGGCTTCGCCGCCGGCGCCCTGCTGGCGCTGCCGCTCGGCGCGCTGGTGGCCCTGAACCGGCGCGCCGAGAGCGTGTTTGACCCCAGCTTCCAGGCGCTGCGCGCGATTCCTTCGCTGGCCTGGGTGCCGCTCTTGCTGCTCTGGTTCGGCATCGACGAGGCGCCGAAGATCATCCTGATCGCGATCGGCGCTTTCTTCCCGGTGTATATGGGCGTGGTGGCCGGCATCCGCGGCGTCGACCGCGGCTTGACCGAGGTCGGGCTGCTGTATCGTCTTTCTCCCCTGGCGCTGGCGCGCCGGGTGCTGCTGCCGGCGGCCCTGCCGTCGGTGCTGACCGGCCTGCGCAACGGGCTGAGTCTTGCATGGATGTTCATGGTGGCGGCCGAGCTGATCGCCGCCAGCCGCGGGCTGGGCTACCTGTTGACCGACGGCCGCGAATCGA
>DDKG01000165.1 GCA_002339265.1 Massilia sp. UBA2604
GCAGATGAACCGCGAGCCGATCAGGAACGAGACGTTGGTGGCGGTGGCCTGCGGCGCCAATATGAACTTCGATCGCCTGCGCTTCGTGGCCGAGCGCGCCGAGCTTGGCGAATCGCGCGAAGCGGTGTTCGCCGTGACCGTGCCCGAGCAGCGCGGCAGCTTCCGCCGCTTCTGCGCGCTGGTCGGCCCGCGCAACGTCACCGAGTTCAATTACCGTATCAGCGACGAGGCCGAGGCGCATGTGTTCGTGGGCGTGCAGGTGGGCAGCCGCAGCGAATCCGGCATGCTGGCGCGCACCTTCGAGGAACACGGCTACAAGACGCTCGATTTGACCTACGACGAGCTGGCCAAGCTGCACATCCGCCACCTGGTGGGCGGGAAAAGTTCACTTGCGCATGACGAATTGCTGTATCGTTTCGAGTTCCCCGAACGGCCGGGCGCGCTGATGCGCTTCCTGGACAGCATGGCGCCGAACTGGAATATCTCGCTGTTCCACTATCGCAATCAAGGTGGCGATGTGGGGCGCATTCTCGTCGGGTTGCAGGTGCCGCAGGCCGAGATGGATGAATTCCGCCAGTTTTTGGCCTCGCTTGGTTATCGCTATTGGGACGAGAGCGGGAATCCCGTTTATAAATTGTTTTTGGGCGCTTAGGCCCCACCTGTTGAACAGAGTCTGCGCCGCTCCACCAGCGTCATTCCCGCGCAGGCGGGAACCCAAGTCCTGTACGTCGCCGGCAAGATCGAACGTCGCCAGGCTGCATGCACACTTGGGTTCCCGCCTGCGCGGGAACGACGTTCATGTGCCGATGGCCATTTGCCAACGGCGCGGAACGCATTTACCTTGCTTATGAATACCCCTGATCAATCGCCACTCGGCAAATCTTCCACCTACCAGAGCCAATACGCTCCAGAGCTGCTGTTCCCGATCGCGCGCCAGCAAAAGCGCGACGAACTGGGCCTGACCGGCACGCTGCCCTTCTTCGGCGTCGACATCTGGAACGCCTATGAACTGTCGTGGCTGAACATGCGCGGCAAGCCGCAGGTTGCGATCGCGACCGTGACGGCGCCCGCCGATTCGCCGAACATCATCGAATCGAAATCGTTCAAGCTCTACCTGAACTCATTCAACCAGACCCGCCTGGCCGGTCCCGATGCCCTGCTGGCCCTGCTGCGCGACGACCTGTCGAACGGCTTCGGCGCGCCGGTCCACGTCACCCTGACCCAGCCGGAAGAATTCGGCGCCATCAAAATGGGCGAGCTGGAAGGCACGCTGCTCGACCGCCTCGACATCGAGGTCGACGCCTATTCGCCGGCTCCGCAGCTGCTCAAGGCCAATCACGAGGATGCGCCGGTCGAGGAAATACTGGTATCGCACCTGCTCAAGTCCAATTGCCTGGTCACGGGCCAGCCGGACTGGGGCACGGTACAGATCCGTTACGTCGGCCCGCAGATCGACCAGGAAGGCTTGCTGAAATACCTGATCGGCTTCCGCGAGCACAACGAATTCCACGAGCAATGTGTCGAGCGCATCTTCATGGACGTGCTGCGCCAGTGCCAGCCGAGCAAGCTGGCCGTGTATGCGCGCTATACGCGGCGCGGCGGCCTGGACATCAATCCATGGCGCGCCAACTTCAGCACCGGCAAACCGGGCAATCTGCGTGGCGCGCGCCAGTAAACATCCAATTTCTGTCAGGATATTACTCGAACGCTTGTGCGTTTTTGGCGACAGCCATGCGCGGTGCATGGCATCGCCTTTTGCTATACGATACTGAACGACCTGCCTTGTTTTTAAGCAGGCCTTCGAGCAATCATCGGTAATCAGGAGGACCGGCATACGATTGCTGGCCTCAGTAGCTGAATCGTTGAGGAAATTGCGTAGCGATGTTGACGCAAATCAACTTACTGCATATCCCGTTTCGACGGGTATCGTGCGGCCGTTCGGCGAGAAGTCCAAACTGTCGCGAATTCGAGTGTCTCAGGCCTCAAACAGGCCTATAATCCCGTGCTCGCAAGCACTCCACGCGTGCATCGCACCCACGTTATGACGAACCTAAGCAAAATCCTCTCGCTCGAGAACGTCCAGCTCGACATCGAAGTGTCGAGCAAAAAACGGGCCTTCGAGCAAGCCGGCCTGATCTTCGAGAACAACTGCGGCATCGCCCGCTCGATCGTCTCGGACAACCTGTTCGCACGCGAGCGCCTGGGCTCGACCGGCCTGGGCCACGGCGTCGCCGTCCCGCACGGCCGCATCAAGGGCAGCAAGAGCCTCAAGTCTCCCCTGGCCGCCTTCGTGCGCCTGAAGGAGCCGATTCCTTTCGAGTCGCCCGACGGCCAGCCGGTGAGCCTGCTGTTCTTCCTGCTGATCCCGGATCACGTCACCCAGCAGCACCTCGAGATCCTGTCCGAGATCGCCGAGCTGTTCTCCGACGAGTCGGTGCGCACCGCCCTGGCAAACGATCCTGATCCGAAATCAGTGCATGACCGCATTATCAACTGGCAACCCAGCCTCCAGGCTCTGGGTTAAACTGATCGTTTGCTGAGCGCGTAGCAATCACGCTGCGCGCCTTATTTTGCGACGACGACAATGCCCATGCTGCAGTCTCCGCTGACCATCCAACGGCTGTACGACGACAACCGCGACAGCCTGCAACTCGGCTGGTTCGCGGGCTTTCCTGGCGGCGAGCGCCAGATCGCCGGCGACGCCGCCTCGGCCGCCGACCAGGTCGGCCACCTGAACCTGATCCACCCTGGCCGCATCCAGGTGTTCGGCCACCAGGAACTCGACTACTACCACCGCCTCAAGGCCAATTCGCGCAGCCACGTGGTCGGCGAACTGATCGGTGGCGGCCCGCCCGCGCTGATCATCGCCCAAGGCCTGGAAACCCCGCCCGACATTCTCGCCATCTGCGACGAGCAGAACATCCCGCTGTTCTCGACCCCGCTGCCGGCGGCGCAGGTGATCGACTTCCTGCGCGTGTACCTGTCCAAGAAGCTGGCCCAGCGCGTGATCATGCACGGCGTGTTCATGGACGTGCTGGGCGTGGGCGTCCTGATCACCGGCGACTCGGGCCTCGGTAAAAGCGAGCTGGGCCTGGAACTGATCTCGCGCTCGCACGGCCTGGTGGCCGACGACGCCGTGGAATTCTCGCGCATCGCGCCGAACATGATCGAGGGCCGCTGCCCGCCGCTGCTGCAGAACCTGCTCGAGGTGCGCGGCCTGGGCCTGCTGGACATCAAGGCGATCTTCGGCGAGACGGCGGTGCGGCGCAAGATGCGCCTCAAGCTGATCGTGCACCTGGTCAAGCGCGGCGCCATGGACGAAGAGGTCGAGCGCCTGCCCTTCCACTTCCCGACCGAGGACGTGTTGGGCCTGCCGATCCGCAAGGTCGTCATTCCGGTGGCGGCCGGCCGCAACATCGCGGTGCTGCTCGAGGCTGCGGTGCGCAACACGATCCTGCAACTGCGCGGCATCGACACGCTGCAGGAATTCATGGAGCGCCAGCGCCAGGCCATGAGCGCAGACTGAACCGCAGTCGACCACCCGGCGGCGTGCCATCGGGTGAAGGTTGCGGTATCATCGCCGCATGCACATCGTCCTCATCACCGGCATCTCGGGCTCGGGCAAGTCCGTGGCCCTGAATGTCCTGGAAGACGCGGGTTACTACTGCGTCGACAACCTGCCGCCGGCCCTGCTGCCGGCCCTCGTCAATACGGTCAACGAGACCGGCACCGCCAAGATGGCGGTCGCGGTCGACGCGCGCAGCGCCGAATCGCTGGTCGAACTGCCGGTGAGCGTGCGCCGCATGCGCGAGGACGGGCATGCGGTCAAGGTCATGTTCCTGACCTCGAGCACCCATTCGCTGGTCGCGCGTTTTTCGGAAACGCGGCGCAGCCATCCGCTGTCGCACGAGCTGCGCCCGGGCGAGAATCCGGCCTCGCGCCGCACCCTGATCGAATGCATCGCCGAAGAGCGCGAGCGCCTGTCGTCGATCGAGAACCTGGGCCACGTGATCGACACGTCCGAGCTGTCGGCCAACAAGCTGCGCGCCTGGATCAAGGAGCTGGCCGAGGTCGACCACGCGCCGCTGACCTTGTTCTTCGAATCGTTCGCGTTCAAGGTCGGCGTGCCGCTCGACGCCGACTTCGTGTTCGACGTGCGCGCGATCCCGAATCCCTATTACGACCTGGCCCTGCGGCCGCTCACCGGCAAGGACCAGCCGGTGATCGACTTCCTCGACGCCCAGCCGAGCGCGATCGAGATGCTGGCCGACATCCGCAACTTCGTGGCCAAGTGGCTGCCCTCGTTCAAGACCGACAACCGCAGCTACCTGACGGTGGCGGTGGGCTGCACCGGCGGCCAGCACCGCTCGGTGTACATGGCCGAGCACCTCGGTGCGTATTTCGGCGATACCGAACGGGTGATCGTGCGGCATCGGGAGCAGCCGAAGAATCCGGCTGCGTAGTTTCTACCGTTAGCGTTCGCTGTTACGGTTAGCGCGTGCACGTCGTTCCCGCCCTCGCCGGGCGCCTTGGCGGGAACCTAAGTTGTTCTCTCGCCGCCTGCGCTCAACGTAGCCACTATGCAGAGGCCTTGGATTCCCGCCAAGGCGCCCGGCGAGGGCGGGAATGACGGCTTTACGGCAGGTGGTGGAAGATCGGTCGCCGCAGCGACTACCGCAGCAACGGCGCCGTATCCACCAAGCGCACATCGTGCATCTGATGCAGATAGGCTTCCAGATAACCCTTGTGCGATGCGCCTACGATGACCAGCAGCCGTGTGCCCGGCATGAAGCCCACCACGTCGCGGATGTTCGCCGCCATGCGCAGGTTGCGCGTTTCCCAGTAGCCGACGTAGGCGCGGCCGAAGCGCTGCGGCGACGGTTCGTTCATGGCCGGGCCGAAGTCGACGTCGAAGCTCGCCGCGACATGGGCAGGCGAATTGTAGGCGCGGTACAGTGCCAGCACGCCTTCCGCGCTGCCCAGACCCCGTTCGAGGATCTCGGCGTCCTTCTTTCGCTTGGCATTGGCCGGATTGTCCCAGGCCTTCTCGATCGCCGCAGCGGCCGCCTTGCGGTCGGTGTAGGGACGGCCTGAAGACTGGTCATCCATCGCATACACGCGCTCGTGCCCCAGCCGCGCCGCCAGCCGCGACGCGATCATCACGCTTTCGTTGGGACGGACCTCGAGCTTTTGCAACTGCGCGACCAGCGCGTCATCCAGGCCATCGCCGGCGCGGCGTTCCGCGGTAGGCAAACGCAGCCACTGGACCACGGCCGACGCCTCCTCGCCACCGGCCAGGAACACGGCAGCCAGGCGCCGCCGCTGGGCGGCCGACGGCGCTGCGGGCCATGCAGCCAGCAGCTTCTCCGCTTCCGCCGTCGCTTCCGGCACGTCCAGGCCGGTCGCGGCCTTCGCTGTCGCCGTATCCCGGCAATAGCTCTTGACCGCCTCCGCATAGCGCGCCGGGTAGCGGCGCATCAAATCGCACTGCGGACCCGAGCGGTCCTCGACCGCAATCGCCTGCGGCTTCCACGCCGCCAGCCGCTCGTTGAGCAACGACAGGCTCGATGGCTGGAAGGTCTTGGGCAGGTACGCCAGGTGGGGCGAACCGAGCACCATGATCTCGTTGACCGGCCCTGCTGTAGGGCCCTTGAGCCGGCTCGGATCGAAGGCCGGCTGGTAATCCTGCGCGGCTGCAGCGCCGCACAAGGTCATCGAAATCAACAAGGCACGCAGGCGCATCGGGCTTCCTTTCAATTCATGAAGGTCCGATGTTCACACCCCGTCGCTACGCTGTCACGCGAAAATGGATATGCATGGAAACGTTTATGCAAGATGCCTGAGCGGATGCGCGTGGTCAGGCCATACCGGAGCGAAGAAGCGCGCCACCATTTCCGGCGTCACCTGATCGAGCGAGGGCGGATTCCACTGCGGCGCATTGTCCTTGTCGATCACCAGCGCGCGCACGCCTTCCAGCACTTCGCCATGCTCGAAATTGCGGCGCACCAGCGAGCGTTCCATGCGCAGGCAATCGGCCACGTCGAGCGATGCGCCGCGCGCCAGCAGTTCCTGGGTCACGCACATCATCAGCGGCGAGCGCTGGCGCATGGCGGCAAGGGCCTTCTGCGCGAACGGCGTTTCGTCGCGTGCCAGCGATTCCATCATCGCGGCCATCGACGCCGCGCCGAAATGGGCATCGATGCTCTTGCGCCGGACCTGCAATTCGCTCGCTCCCGCCATCGCATGAAACGGCTCCGCGAAGGCGCGGATCGCCGTCGGCAATTCGGCTCCTTGCGTCGATGCGATCAATGCCTGCAGGTCCGGCAGCTCGGCGCTCGGCACGAATACGTCGGCCAGGCCGATATACAGCGCGTCGGCGGCGCCGATCGTCAGCCCGGTCAGGCCCAGGTAGTTGCCGAGCTTTCCCGGCGCATGCGACAAAAAGTGGCTGCCGCCGACGTCCGGGAACAGGCCGATATTCACCTCGGGCATGGCCATCTTCGTGCGCTCGGTCACGATGCGCAGGCCGCAATCCGGGCCGCCCTGGGCGATGCCCATGCCGCCGCCCATCACGACGCCATCCATGACGGCGATATACGGCTTCGGATAGAAATGGATCAGGTGGTTCAGCGCGTATTCTTCGGTGAAGAAATCCTCGAGCAGCGCGCTGCCGCCCATCGGCGACGCATGGCCGACCTCGTGGAAAAAGCGAATGTCGCCGCCCGCGCACAAGGCCTTCTCGCTGCTGCTGGTCAGTACGACCGCCTCGACCTGATCGTCATGTTGCCACCCGCGCAGCACGTCGGTCAGCGCGCGCACCATGTCGAGCGACAGCGAATTGAGCGCCTTCGGGCGGTCCAGGGTGATGATGCCGGTGCGGTTGGCGATGCGGGTCAGGACGTGGTCGGTCATGGCGTGGTCGGTAATCGATAAAAGACATATCTTACCGAACGCGGGGAATTCAGGATGCAAAAAGGGCGTCCCCTCAGACGCCCTTAGCTAGTGTGAGCCCTGCGCCTGATCAGGCGACAGCAGCGTCTTCGCCGCCGTTTTCCGGCAGGCGTTTGATCGAAGTACGGCTATGGTCCTTCAGTTGCTGTTTGTGCTTGAGGATCTGTCGGTCCAGCTTATCCATCAGCGTGTCGATCGCGGCGTACAGGTCTTGCGCAACGCTTGCCACGTGCAGGGTCTTGCCCGACACCTGGACGTTGATCTCTGCTTTCTGCCTTTTTTCTTTTTCAGTGAGGTTGTCGACGGCCAGGAAGACGTGGGTGTCGATCACCTGGTCGAAATGGCGAATGATGCGCTCGAGCTTATTCTGAACGTATTCACGGATGGCGGGGGTTACTTCGAGATGATGGCCACTGATTGTGAGGTTCATACACACTCCTTTGAAAATGTTGCACCGTGTAGACCACAGGCACGCGACAAGGCACGGGTATGTGGACGGCGCAGTTACAAGGACTTGCGGAGGCTTACAGGGGGTATCTTGAGGGCTTCACGGTATTTTGCAACCGTGCGGCGCGCGATGACCATGCCTTGTTCCCCGAGCATCTCCGCGATCTTGCTGTCGGATAATGGGTTCCTAGGGTCTTCTGCTCCTGTCAATTGTGCGATGAGCGCACGGATTGCCGTCGAGGATGCTTCGCCTCCCGCCTCGGTGGCAACGTGGCTGCCGAAGAAATACTTCAACTCAAACATGCCGTGCGGGGTCAGCATGTATTTCTGCGTTGTGACACGAGAAAT
>DDKG01000053.1:0-32677 GCA_002339265.1 Massilia sp. UBA2604
GCAGGCCAAGCGCGCCATGCCCGCCACCGCTGCGGGCGCCCAGACCCTGCGCCTGATGCAGCCGCAAGACGCTGCGCGCTGGGACGCTTTCGTCCGCGCCTGCCCTACTGCCACCTTCTTCCACCTGTCGGGCTGGCAGAAAGTCATCGAGCAGTCGTTCGGGATCAAGACCTGGTTCTATTACGTGGAGCAGGACGGCCAGATCCAGGGCGTGCTGCCGCTGGCCGAGATCAAGAGCCGGCTGTTCGGCCACTCGCTGGGCGCGATGCCGTTCTGCGTGTACGGCGGCGTGGCGGCGGTCGACGACGGCGCGCGCCTGTTGCTGGACGAAGCCGCCGACGCTTTGGCGAAGCAGCTCGGTGTGGGCCACCTGGAATACCGCGGCATGCACCGCGCCCATCCGGGCAACGCTTCCTGGCATACCAAGGAACTGTACGTCACCTTCCGCAAGGAGATCACGGGCGACGACGAGACCAATATGAACGCCATCCCGCGCAAGCAGCGCGCGATGGTGCGCAAGGGGATCAAGCTGGGCCTGAAAGGCGTGGTCGAGGACAACGTCGACCGCATGTTCGAGGCCTACGCCACCAGCGTGCTGCGCCTGGGCACCCCGGTGTTCCCGAAAAAATACTTCGCCCTGCTGCAGCAGACCTTCGGCGACGAGTGCGAGGTGCGCACCATCCTCACCGAAGACGATCGCCTGGTCGGGTCGGTGCTGTCGTTCTACTGGCGCGACGAAGTGGTGCCGTATTACGGCGGGGGCACCGACCTGGCGCGCAGCGTGGCCGGCAACGACTTCATGTACTGGAACCTGATGCAGGCCGCGGCCGCGCGCGGCTGCCGCCTGTTCGACTTCGGCCGCAGCAAGCTGGGCACCGGCGCCTACGACTTCAAGAAGAACTGGGGCTTCGTGGCCGAGCCGCTGCCGTACGAATACAAACTGTACGCATCGACTGCGCTGCCGGACAACAATCCGCTGAACCCGAAGTACCAGTTGTTCATCAAGATGTGGAAGAAGCTGCCGCTGCCGGTGGCGAACTTCCTCGGTCCCTACATCGTGCGCAACCTGGGGTAATGCCGTGCAAGACCTGCTGCTGCTGATCCACCGCATCCCCTACCCGCCCAACAAGGGCGACAAGATCCGCTCGTACAACCTGCTCAAGCACCTGGCGCGCGACTACCGGGTGCACCTGGCCACTTTCGTCGACGACGCCGGCGACTGGCAGCACGTGCCCACGGTCGAGGCGATGTGCGCCAGCAGCCATTTCGCGGCCCTGAATCCCATGCTGGCGCGCGTGCGCAGCTTGGGGGCGCTGGTCAGGAACCGCTCGCTGTCGCTGGACTACTACCAGGACGCCGGCATGGCGCGCTGGGTCGAACAGACCGTGGCCGCGCACGGCATCAAGCGGGTGATGGTGTTCTCGTCGCCGATGGCGCAATACGTCGACGGCCTGCGCGACGCGCGCCGCGTGATCGACTTCTGCGACGTCGATTCCGATAAATGGCGCCAGTACGCCGACAAGAAATCCTGGCCCATGAGCTGGCTGTACCGCCACGAGGCGCGCCAGTTGCTGCGCTACGAGCGGCAGGTGGCCAGCCAGTACGACGCCTCGCTGTTCGTGTCCAAGCCCGAGGCCGACCTGTTTCGCCAGCTGGCGCCCGAGAGCGTGGCGCGCATCGGCCACTTCAGCAACGGCGTCGACACCGATTACTTCTCGCCCGGGCACGACCTGGCCAACCCATATGCGGCGGGCGAAAAGGCGCTGGTGTTCACCGGCGCCATGGACTACTGGCCCAACGTCGACGCCGTGCAGTGGTTCTGCGACGACGTGTTCCCGGCCCTGCGCGTCCAGGATCCGGCGCTGCGCTTCTACATCGTCGGCTCGCGCCCGAACCCGCAGGTCCAGGCCCTGGGCCAGCTGCCGGGCGTGACCGTGACCGGCACCGTGCCCGACGTGCGTCCCTACATCCGCCACGCCACGCTGGCGGTGGCGCCGCTGCGCATCGCGCGCGGCATCCAGAACAAGGTGCTCGAGGCGATGGCCATGGGCACGCCGACCGTGGTCTCGCCGCAGGCGCTGGAAGGCATCGACGCTGCGCCCGACCAGGAGCTGGCGGTGGCCGACGGCGCCCCGGCCTGGATCGGGACGCTGAAGGGGCTCCTGGCCCGCGACAACCGGGAGATGGGCCGCGCCGCACGGGCGCGGGTCGAACATCATTACAGCTGGCCGAGCAACCTGGCCTGCATCGAGGAGCGACTGGAATGCTCGTGAACCCACCCAAGGACCTGGCCGGCGCCACGCCGCATGCCGCCACCGCGCCGCTGGCGCCCGCGAGCGCGATGCTGATCGCGCTGGCGCTGCTGGCGCCGTTCTTCCTCTACCTCGGCACCGCCGGGTCGCTGGTCGCGATCTGGAACAGTTCCGAAACCTTCGCCCACGGCTACGCCATCCTGCCGATCAGCCTGTGGCTGATCTGGCGCCGCCGCGCCGTCTTCAATGCGATCCCGGCCCGGCCCTGGGCCCCGGCCCTGCTGCTGCTGGCCATGCTGGGCGCCGGCTGGCTGCTGGCGCGCATGGGTGAGGTGCAGGTGGTGATGCAGTACGCCTTCGTGTCGATGTTCCCGGTGATCGCGCTGGCCATGCTGGGCCCGCGCCTGGCGGGGGCGCTGGCTTTTCCTCTCCTGTTCCTGCTGCTGGCCGTCCCGTTCGGCGAAGTCTTCGTCGGCCCGCTGATCAATCTCACCGCCGACTTCACGGTATGGGCGGTGCAGGCCACCGGCATCCCGGTGCTGCGCAACGGCACCCGCTTCGAACTGCCGACCGGCTCCTGGTCGGTGGTGGAAGCCTGCAGCGGCGTGCGCTACCTGATTTCCTCGTTCACCCTTGGCTGCCTGTACGCCTACCTGACCTACCGCTCGACGGCGAAGCGCCTGTTGTTCGTGGCGGTCTCGATCGTGGTGCCGATCATCGCCAATGGCCTGCGCGCCTACATGATCGTGATGATCGGCCACCTGTCGGGCATGGAACTGGCCACCGGCGTCGACCACCTGATCTATGGCTGGGTGTTCTTCGGCCTGGTCATGCTCCTGATGTTCTGGGTCGGCAGCTTCTGGCGCGACGACGACGAGCCGGCGGCCGCCATCCCCGCCGCCGCTGCCCCATCCGCCGGCCTCGCACCTGCTTCGGCTTCGGCTTCCACGGGCCGCATGGCCGCGATGTGCGCCGCCGTGGTGGCGCTCACCGCCCTGTGGCCAGGCTTCGCGCGCTACAACGACGCCGCCAACCTCAATCCGCAGCCGGTCCAGCTGTCCTCGGTGGCGGTGAGCTGGCCGCAGGTGGCGCCGTTCTCCGACTGGACCCCGCGCTGGGTCAACCCGGATGCGACCTACCGCGCCACCTTCCGCAACAGCGAAAGCATGCCGCCGGTCGCGCTCGACGTCATGTACTATCGCAACCAGCGCAACGGCAAGGCCCTGATCAGCTCCGTCAACACCCTGGCGACCTCGGACGACGCCTGGCATGCGGTCGGCGGCGCGATGCGCAGCGAAACCCTGGACGGCAAGCCGCTGACCTTGCGCGAGACACGCCTGAACGGGCCGACCGGCCAGATCCTGGTATGGCAGTGGATGTCGATCGACGGCCACCTGACCGCCAACAACTACGTCGGCAAGCTGCTGCAGGCCCAGGCCAAGCTGCGCTTCCGCGGCGACGACGGCGCCGTGGTGCTGCTGTCGGCGCCGGTGCGCGACAATCCGGAAGCCGCGCGCGCCGCCCTGCGCGCCTTCATGGCGGGCCAGGGCCAGGCGGTCACGCGCGCGCTGGAACATGCGCGCACCCATTGACAGGCGGCGCGATGCATAGCGAGCTGTCCGTCCTGAGCGCCCAGCGGCCCCTGGTCGTGCACCTGGTCTATTCGCTCGACGTGGGCGGCCTAGAGACCCTGCTGATCGACTGCATCAACCGCCTGCCGCCCGAGAAATACCGGCATGCGGTCGTGTGCCTGACGCGTTACTCGGATTTTGCGAAGCGCATCACCCAGCCCGGGGTCGAGCTGTTCGCCCTGAACAAGCCGCCCGGCAACGGCGTGAAGGTGCACCGCGACTTCTGGAAGCTGATGCGGCGCCTGCGTCCGGCCGTCCTGCACACCTACAACCTGGCGGCGATGGAGTTCTGCTTCACCGCGACCGTGGCCGGGGTGCCGGTGCGGATCCATGCCGAGCATGGCCGCGACGCCTCCGACCCGCAGGGCCTGAACCCGAAACACAACTTCCTGCGTCGCCGCCTGGCCCCTTTCATCGACCGCTATATCCCGGTGTCCGATGACTTGCAGCGCTGGCTGGACAAGGTGGTCGGGATTCCAACCGCGAAGAACCACCTGATCAAGAACGGCGTCGACACCGAGCGCTTCAAGCCGCGCGCGGATGCGGTCACCGCCGCGCCATGGGCGCCGGGCGACATCGTGATCGGCGCCGTGGCGCGGGTGCAGGACGTCAAGAACCACCGCAGCCTGGTCGCTGCGTTCGCGCTGCTGCGCGAGCGCCTGCCGGCCCTGCGCGCGCGCCTGCGCCTGTCGATCGTCGGCGACGGCCCGCTGCTGGGCGCGATCCGCGAACAGGTGGCGCAAGCCGGCCTGGAAGATGCGGTCTGGCTGCCCGGCGCGCGCGCCGACGTGGCCGAGCTGCTACACGGCTTCGACGTCTTCGCCCTGCCCTCGCTGGCCGAGGGTACGCCGGTGTCGCTGCTGGAAGCGATGGCTTGCGGGCTGCCGTCGGTGTGCTCGAACGTCGGCGGCATCCCGGAAGTGATCGACGATGGCGTGCACGGCCTGCTGGCGCCGGTCGAGGTGGAGGCCCTGGCGGACGCACTGGCGCGCTACGTGCAGGACCCGGCGCTGATGGCGTGCCACGGCGCCGCCGCGCGCGCGCGCATCGAAGAACGCTACAGCATGGACGCCATGCTGCGCGCCTACATGGCGCTGTACGACGGCCTGGTCGCGCGCAAGGCGCCGGCCCGGCTGCATCAATCCCTGAATACCTGAACCATCCACCTTAAGCAGGAAGTGAACGAGCATGTGCGGAATCGTCGGCATTTTTGATACCCAGGGAACACGCGAGATCGACCGCGCGGCGCTGGGCCGCATGAACGAGAGCCAGCACCACCGGGGCCCGGACGAAGGCGAGCTGTATCTGGAAACGGCGCTCGGCATGGGCCACCGCCGGCTGTCCGTGATCGACCTGGCCAGCGGCCAGCAGCCGATCCGCAACGCTGCGGGCGACGTGGTGATGGTGTTCAACGGCGAGATCTACAATTACCGCGAGCTGCGCGACGAGTTGGTCGCGCTCGGCTTCGCCTTCCGCACGAAATCGGACACCGAGGTGCTGCTGCACGCCTACCAGGCCTGGGGCCAGGACTGCCTGCAGCGCCTGCGCGGCATGTTCGCCTTCGCCATCTGGGACCGGAAACTGCAGACGCTGTTCCTGGCGCGCGACCACCTGGGCGTCAAGCCGATGTTCTACGCGCTGCTGCCGAACGGCCTGTTCGTGTTCGGCTCCGAGCTGAAATCGATCATGACCCACCCCGAACTGTCGCGCAAGCTCAATCCGCGCGCGGTCGAGGATTACTTCGCTTTCGGCTACGTGCCGGAACCGCAGACCATCTTCCACGGCGCCTTCAAGCTGGCGCCAGGCCACCGCATCACGCTACGCGTAGGCGATGCGGCGGTGAAGCCGGAGCAGTACTGGGACATCCCGTTCCAGCGCGGCCCGCAGCGCCCGATGCAGGAAATCGAGCAGGAACTGACGGCGCGCCTGCAGGAATGCGTGCAGAGCCAGATGGTGGCCGACGTGCCGCTGGGCGCCTTCCTGTCGGGCGGCGTCGATTCGAGCGCGGTGGTGGCGATGATGGCGCAGCAGAATCCCGACTCGGTCGTGACCTGCTCGATCGGCTTCGACGACCCGGAATACGACGAATCGAAGTATGCGAATGAAGTGGCCACGCGCTACCGCACAACCCACCACGCCCAGATCGTGGACAAGGACGACTACGGCCTGATCGACACCCTGGGCCGGCTGTACGACGAGCCCTTCGCCGACAGCTCGGCGATTCCGACCTACCGCGTGTGCCAGCTGGCGCGCAAGCACGTCACGGTGTCGCTGTCGGGCGACGGCGGCGACGAGAGCTTTGCCGGCTACCGCCGCTACCGCTTCGCGATGGCCGAGCAGCGCGTGCGCGACAAGGTGCCGTCCAGCTTGAGGAAGCCGGTGTTCGGCACGCTGGGCAGGCTGTATCCGAAGGCCGACTGGGCGCCGCGCATGTTCCGCGCCAAGACCACCTTCGAGGCGCTGGCGCGCGACACGGTCGAGGGCTACTTCCACGGCGTGTCGCGCATGCCGGACCGGATCCGGGCCCAGTTGTTCTCGGATGGCTTCAAGCGCGAGCTGCAGGGCTACGAGGCGATCCAGGTGTTCCACGAACACGCCGCCAACGCGCCGACCGACGATCCGCTGTCGCTGATCCAGTACCTCGACTTCAAGACCTGGCTGCCGGGCGACATCCTGACCAAGGTCGACCGCGCCAGCATGGCGCACTCGCTCGAGGTGCGGGTGCCGCTGCTGGACCATACCTTCGTCGAATGGGCCTCGACCCTGCCGCCCGACATCAAGCTGGGCGGCGGCGAAGGCAAGTACATCTTCAAGAAATCGCTCGAGCCCTTCCTCTCGCACGACGTGCTGTACCGCGCCAAGAAGGGTTTTTCGATTCCGCTGGCGGCCTGGCTGCGCGGACCGTTGCGCGAGAAGCTGCGCGCGGCGGCGCTGTCGCCTCTGCTGCTCGACACCGGCATGTTCAACGAGCGCTTCCTGCGCGAGATGGTCGAGCAGCATATCGCCGGCAGCAAGGACTACAGCACCCCGCTGTGGTCGGTGCTGATGTTCGAAACCTTCCTGCGGGTCAGCGCCGACGCATGAAAAAATCCCGGGGCCTGTGAAGGCCCCGGGTTCGTCACATTCGCCCGAGGGCTCAGCCCTGACGCGCGCCGCGCGTCAGGCGATTCAGATACCACTGGGCCATCGAGACATAGCGCTTGCGCCACTGGCGCAACCAGACCCTGGGCGGCTTGATCGGATGCCACAGCAGGTCCTTCTCGCGCCCCGGGCGCAGGCGGATGTTGAGCGTGCCGAAGCTGCCGTTCTTGGCGAAGCCGTCGTTGACCACGCCGGTGTAGCGCTTGTTGCGGTCTTCCTCGGCCACGAACTCGCCGTTGCCTCCGAAGTCGACCACGCGCATGCCGCCATGCTTGAGGATGGTGGCCCAGGCGTTCTCGCTGTGGGCGGTCCAGCCGTCACGGTAATAGCGGTCGATCAGGTCGAGGGCCGCGCCGCTGATGCGGAAGAAGGTCAGGAACACCAGCCAGCTGTCGGCCGGCTTGAGGTCCATGCCTGGCGCGCGCAGCATCGCGGAATACGTCCATTCCTCTTCGCCGCGCGCCAGGTGGGCGGCCAGCAGGTCGCCCTCGCGATCGGCCAGTCCGGCGAACAGCTCATGCAACTCGCCCGAGTAGTCGACGTCGTCCTCGACCACCCAGTACTCGGCGAATTGCGGCTGCGCGCGCCGGAACAGCAGCGGCGGCAGGTCGCAATTGCCGGGGATGAGCTTGAACGGGCGCGCGGCGCCCTTGGCCGGATAGCCGAGGGTGTCGATGGCGTCCGGACCATACACGTGGTGTTCGATCTCGACGCCGTCGAGCACCACCTTGCGCACCTCGGTCTTCGCATTCGGCGTATACGAGATGGCGGCGAATCGGCATTGCGGCCCAAGGCGCAGGAAAGCGGCGCGGAAGCGCAGCAGGCGCTTCTTTACTGCAACCGGGTCGGTGGTCTGGAACAGCAGGATCTGCGGCTGGTCGGTCATGCGCCCCCCCTCATGTGCGGCTTGGCGCCCAGTCGCGATACCAGGCCCAGAAGTTGGCCAGGCCGGTGGCCAGCGGCGTGGTCGGCGCGAAGTCGACCCAGGCCTTGAGCTTGTCGATCGAGGCGTGCGTCGCCGGCACGTCGCCCGGCTGCATCGGCAGGAATTCCTTGCGCGCCTCGATGCCCATCGCGCCTTCCAGCGTCTGGATGAAGTCGAGCACCCGCACCGGATTGTGGTTGCCGATGTTGAACACGGTGTGCGCGGCGCGCGTTTCCGTTGCCGGTGTCGGCTTGAACAGCAGCCGCACCACGCCTTCGACGATGTCGTCGATATAGGTGAAATCGCGTGTCAGCAGGCCTTCGGCGAACACGGGAATGGTGGCGCCACGCGCCATCTTCTCGGCGAAGCTGAAATAGGCCATGTCCGGACGGCCCCAGGGACCGTAGACCGTGAAGAAGCGCAGGCCGGTGGCCGGCAGCTTGAACAGGTGGCTGTACGAGTGCGCCATCAGCTCGTTCGACTTCTTGGTGGCGGCGTATAGCGACACCGGGGCGTCGACCTGGTCGTCCTCGCTGAACGGGACCTTGGCATTGGCGCCGTACACGCTGCTGCTGCTGGCGTACAGCAGGTGTTCGATCCGGCCGTGACGGCAGGCTTCGAGGATGTTGCCGAAGCCGACCAGGTTCGACTGCACATAGGCGGCCGGGTTCTCGAGCGAGTAGCGCACCCCGGCCTGGGCCGCCAGATGCACCACCAGGGTCGGCTTTTCACGTTCGAACAGCGCATTCACTTGCGCCGCGTCGCTGAGCTCCACCGTGTGGCAGGGCACGCCGGCGGGCGCCAGCAGCGCCGCCACCCGGTCATGCTTCAGGCGCGGATCGTAGTAGTCGTTGAAATTGTCGCAACCGGCCACCTGGTGGCCCATGGCCGCCAGGCGCGCCGCCACGAAGCTGCCGACGAATCCGGCGGCGCCCGTGACCAGGATGCGGTGGGGGCCCGCAATCATCAGGCGGCCTTCCGGCTGACGCGGCCGATGCCCTGGTAAGCCAGGCCCGCTTCGGCGACTTCCGCCGGATCATAGATGTTGCGGCCGTCGAAGATGGCCTTGCCGCGCAGGGTCTGGGCCAGGTGGCGGAAGTCTGGCGCGCGGAATTCCTTCCATTCGGTCACCAGCACCAGCACGTCGGCATTGTCGACTGCGGCGGTGGCCGAGCTGCAGATGGTCAGCATTTCCTGCACGCGGGCGGCGCCATGGTCGCGTTCCAGCACGCGCAGCGCTTCGCTGCTGGCCACCGGATCGTAGGCCTGCACGCGGCAGCCGGCGGCGAACAGTTCCTTCAGCAGGATCAGGCTCGGCGCCTCGCGCATGTCGTCGGTGTTCGGCTTGAACGACAGGCCCCACAGCGCGATCGTCTTGCCGTTCAGCTGTTCCACCCCGCCGTAGAAGCGGCACAGCTTCTGGAACAGGACGTTCTTCTGGTTGTCGTTGACGCGCTCGGTCGCTTCCAGGATGTGCAGGACCTGTTCGTGGTCGGCGCCGGTCTTGACCAGGGCTTTCACGTCCTTCGGGAAGCAGGAGCCGCCGTACCCCATGCCGGCGTACAGGAATTGCGATCCGATGCGCGGATCCAGGCCCATGCCGTGGCGCACCGACTCGATGTCGGCGCCGAGCACCTCGGCCAGGTTGGCCAGCTCGTTCATGAAGCTGATGCGGGTGGCCAGCATGGCGTTGGCCGCGTACTTGGTCAGCTCGGCGCTGCGCACGTCCATCTCGACCAGCTTTTCATGGTTGCGGCTGAACGGCGCGTACAGCTGGCGCATCAGGCGCGTGGCGCTGGCGTCGTCGCTGCCGACCACGATGCGGTCGGGGCGCATGAAGTCGTCGATCGCCGCGCCTTCCTTCAGGAATTCGGGATTGCTGACCACCGAGAAGGCGACCTTGCTGCCGCGCTTGTCGAGTTCGCCCTGGATGGCGGCGCGCACCTTGTCGGCGGTGCCGACCGGTACGGTCGACTTGTCCACCACCACCACCGGCTTCTCGATGCGCTGGCCGATCGAGCGCGCCGCGGCCAGGATGTGGGTCAGGTCGGCGCTGCCGTCTTCGTCGGGCGGGGTGCCCACCGCCAGGAACACGCATTCGGCGTGCGCCATGGCCTCGTCGTAGCTGGTCGAGAACAGCAGGCGGCCGGCGGCCGCATTGCGCTCGACCATGGTGTCCAGGCCGGGCTCGTGGATCGGGATGACGCCATTCTTGAGCATGGCGATTTTTTCGTCGTTGACGTCCAGGCACAATACCGTGTTGCCGACGTCGGCGAAGCATGCGCCCGAAACCAGGCCCACATAACCGGTGCCGATAATTGTGATCTTCATGATTTTTCTGGAGGTGGATAAACTGAAGGATTAACTGAACCAAAGAAACCGGTGAAAGCGCACGCAGTGCGCGCCGTTTTTCCTGTGCCGGGTACTGCTTTAGCTGCTACGAATCAGGTGCAACAGTGCTAATTGGAACTTGAATTATAGTATCATGCTTGTCAAAAATTTATGCGTTTGGCGTCAATCGTGCTGCCCCCTGGAAAATTTTTTCCGCATAATGGCGGCATTGCTTTTTAACAAACCCCAAGCCCGGCGCCAGCGCTCCAGGCGCGCCATGGAACCCTGCCCATCCACATGAAGCCAACCATTTCCAGCATGCCAAGGCGGCCCCACCATGCGTGACATCATCCTGTTGCTCGCCTTCGTGGCCATCATTCCCTACATCTTCAAGCGGCCGGTGGTCGGCGCCATGGCCTATGCCGTGGTGAGCCTTATGAATCCGCACCGCCTGAGCTATGGCTTCACCCAGTTCTTCCCGTTCGCGATGTACCTGTCGATCATCACGCTGGTGGCGGTCATGCTGTCGCGCGAGCCCAAGAAGATCCCGATGTCGCCGCTGGTGGTGGTGCTGGCGATCTTCTTCGGCTGGATGACGATCACCACCATCTTCGCCCAGGTGCCCGCCGCGGCCTGGCAGGACTGGGACCGCTTCAGCAAGATCATCCTGATGGTCTTCATCACCATCATGACCGTGCGCACCCGCAAGGACGCCCAGATGCTGGCCATCGTGGTGGCGCTGTCGATCGGCTTCTGGGGCGTCAAGAGCGGCATCTTCGTCATCTTCAGCGGCGGCGGCGAGGGCTTGCTCGGTCCGCGCGCGAGTTTCATCAGCGACAACAACACGCTGGCGCTGGCGCTGGTGACGATCACCCCCCTGCTGGTCTACCTGGTGACCCAGGTCGACGGAAAATGGCTCAAGCGTGGAGTGCTGGCGATGGCCGGCCTCACCGCGCTGGGCGCGATCGGCTCGTATTCGCGCGGCGCCTTCTTGGGCGTCTTCATGATGGGCTTTTTCCTGTGGCTCAAGTCACACCACAAGCTCAAGACCGGCATCGCCTTTCTGCTGGTGGTGCCCATCGTCCTGCTCGCCATGCCCGAGGAATGGATGGGAAGGATGCACAGTATCCAGTCGTATGACGAGGACGCTTCCGCGACCGGACGCATCAACTCCTGGCTGTTCGCGATCAATATCGCCAATGAATTCGTGCTGGGAGGCGGGCCGAACGTGTTCGCGCCCCATATGTTCATGCTGTATGCGCCGGATGCGGAGCGCTACTATGATGCGCACAGCATCTATTTCCAGATTCTGGGGGAGCAGGGTTATATAGGCCTGGCGATTTTCCTGACCATGTTCCTGGCGGCCTGGCGCCTCGGATCTCGGGTAATCCGCTTCTGCCGCGACAAGCCGGATCTGGGCTGGGCAATGATGCTGGCGCGCATGTGCCATGTCAGCATCATCGGCTACATGACCGCTGGCGCCTTCCTGACCCTGGCTTATTACGACCTGATCTACTACATATTCGCCATCCTGATCACGCTCGACAAGGTGCTGATCCGCATGCCGCTGCAGGAAGACATTCCGCCGATGCGCATCCCGTTCATGCAGGACCGCATCGACCGCTGGCTCGGTAAGGCGCCCGACGCCAAGGCGCAGCGCGCCGTGGCGGCGCAGCGCTAGCGCCTAGACCAATACCTCCAGCGCCGGCGGATGGCCCAGGAACATGGCCGGGCTGGCGCTGGCGCCGTAGGCGCCGGATTGGAACACCACCACCAGGTCGCCGATCCGGGCATGGGCCAGCGGCATGCGGTCGGCCAGGATGTCGAGCGGGGTGCACAGCGGGCCGGTGGCCGAGGCCGGGCCGCTGTCCGGCGCGTCGCCGCCCGCATTTATGCGGTTGCCGACCGCCACCGGATAATTCTTGCGGATCACCTGGCCCAGGTTGCCCGAGGCCGCCAGGTGGTGGTGCATGCCGCCGTCGAGCACCAGGAATACCTCGCCGCGCGAGACCTTGCGGTCGATCACGCGCGCCACGTATACACCGGCTTCGCCCACCAGGTAGCGTCCCAGTTCCAGCGCCAGGCGCGCCTGCGGCAGCGCCGCGGCCAGGCGCGGCAGCCAGGCGGCAAGGTGCTCGCCCATCGGCGCCGGATCGAGGCGCGCCTCGCCCGGGAAATACGGAATGCCAAGGCCGCCGCCGATGTTCAGCTGGCGCAGCGCCAGCGGGCTGTCGCCGGCCAGGCGCATGGCCAGCTCGATGCTGCGCGACTGCGCCTCGATGATGGCATCCAGGCGCAGGCTCTGCGAGCCGCTGAAGATGTGGAAACCCTGGAAGTCCAGGCCCAGTCCGGCCACCTGCCGCAGCAGCGCCGGGACCAGCTCTTCGTCGATGCCGAAGGGCTTGGCGCCGCCGCCCATCTTCATGCCCGACGACTTGAGTTCGAAGGCCGGATTGATGCGCAGCGCGATGCGCGGCGTCAGGCCCAGCTCGTCTCCGACGCGCGCGGCAGCCGCCAGTTCGTGTTCGGATTCGATGTTCAGGCACACGCCGGCGGCGATTGCCTGGCGCAGTTCGGCCTGGGTCTTGGCCGGGCCGGCGAAGCTGATGTGGGCCGGCTCCTTGCCGGTATCGAGCGCGGTCTTCAATTCGCCGCTGGAAGCGACGTCGAGGCCGTCGACCAGGCCCGCCATGTGCTGCACCAGGGCCGGCATCGGATTGGCCTTGATCGAATAATGCAGCGCCACCTGCGGCGGCAGGATCGCGCGCAGGCCCGCGACTTGCGCGCTGCAGACGGCGCGGTCGACCGCGAAGAACGGCGTGCGGCCGACCCGCTCGGCCAGCCGGGTGAGCGGGATGCCGCCGACCTGGAGGACGTCGTCGATTACCGGGAAATGAATCTGGGGAGCGTGCTGGGGCTTGGTGCCGGTCATGGATATGCCTGGATAACGATGAGGTCCAGCCTTACTGGCCGGGCTGGAAAGTCGTGCGCAGCAGGTTGCGGTCGATCTTGCCGTTCGGGTTGCGCGGCAGCGCCTCGCCGCGAACGACGATGTGGGCCGGGATCATGTAGGCCGGCAGCCGGCGGCGGCACTCGGCCAGCAGGGCGGCGCGGTCGACCGCGCCGGCGCCGTTGTCGGGGATGGCCACCGCCACCGCCACGATCGCCTGGCCCAGCGTCTCGTCGGCGATGCCGAACACCGCCACCTCGCTCACCAGGCCGCTGGCATGCAGCACGCTCTCGACCTCGGTCGGGCTGATGCGGTAGCCGGACACCTTGATCATCTCGTCGCTGCGGCCGATGAAATACAGGTAGCCGTCGGCGTCGCGGCGCACGGTGTCGCCCGACCACACGGCCAGCTCGGGCAGCGGCAGGGCCGGATCCTGGCCGGGGGCCGGACGGAAGCGCTGGGCGGTGCGCGCCGGGTCGTTCCAGTAGCCCAGCGCCACCAGGGCGCCGCGGTGCACCAGTTCGCCCGGTTCGTCGGCCTCGCACAGGCTGCCGTCGGGGCGCACCACCAGCACCTCGGCGTTCGGGATCGCGCGGCCGATCGAGTCGGGGCGGCGCGCCAGTTCGGCCGGCGGCAGATACGTCGAGCGGAAGGCTTCGGTCAGGCCGTACATCAGATAGACCTCGGCGCGCGGCAGCGCGGCCCGCAGCGCCTCGACCGTCACCACCGGCATCGCGCCGCCGGAGTTGGTGATGAAGCGCAGCGTGCAGTCCTGCGGCCACTCCAGGCGCGACAGGGCGATCCACAGCGGCGGGACCGCGGCCAGGCCGGTGATGCGCTCGGCGCGCACGGCGGCCACGATATCCTTCGGGAACAGGTAATTCATCAGCACCACGGAGGCCCCGCGCAGGAAGGCGGTGGTCAGCTGGCTCAGGCCATAATCAAAACTCAGCGGCAGCACCGCCAGCAGGCGGTCGTCGGACCGCACGCCCAGGTAGCCGGCCACGCTGGCGGCGCCGGCCACCATGTTCCGGTGCGACAGCACCACGCCCTTGGGGGCGCCGGTGCTGCCCGAGGTGTACAGGATGGCCGCCATGTCGGTGTCGATGCGGCGGTGCGGGGTGAACGAAGTCCCGGCCTCGGGTTGCGGCCAGCGCAGCAGCGTCAAGCCCTGCGCGACCGGCGCCGGCCCGGCGCCGTCGGTCAGCAGCAGTGCGCGCAGGTCGGGGCAGCCGGCCAGGCTGGCGGCCAACTGGGCGTGGCGCTCGGGGGTCGTCACCAGCAGGCGCACATTGCAGTCGGCCAGGATGTAGGCCACCTGTTCCGGTTTCAGGAGCGGATTGACCGGCACGAACACGCAGCCGGCGGCGGCCGCGCCGAACATGGCCACCACGTTCTCGATGCGCTTTTCCATGTACACCGCGACCCGCTCGCCCGGCCCCAGGCCCTGGGCCAGGAACAGGGCGGCCGCCGCTTCCACCTGCGCGGCCAGTTCGCGGTAGGTGCAGCGCGCGGCGCCATAGGTCAGAGCCGCGGCGTCGGGGGTGCGCGCCGCGCTGTCGAAGATGCTGTCGTGGATCAGGTGGTTCATCGCATTGGGTCCGGTGCCGCATGGCGCGAAATGGCGCGGCGCATCCATCATCTTACCAGTTCGGGGCGCGCCACCAAGGCATTGCATGTGTTTTCGACATCGTTCCAATGGCGCCGGTGCGCGGGAACGGCAAGGCAGCATGTTATATTTAAATCATGCCGAGAATAAACACATCCGCAGCGCCAGCATGACCGCCCCCCGCGCCATTCCTTCCGTTCCCGTCCTCTCGCTCGGCTCTTTCGCGGGCAGCGGCGCGACCCTGCCGGCGCTGGACGAGGCGCCCGCGGTGCAGCTGGTCACCAGCGGCCGGATCGCGATCGGCATGGCGCTGCGCGCGCTCGGCGTCGGTGCGGGCGACCGGGTGCTGGTGCCGGCCTACCACAGCCTGTCGATGATCCCGCCGGTGCACTGGTGCGGGGCCGAGGCGGTGTTCTACCGGGTCCATCCCGATACCACGGCCGACCTCGACGACCTGGCGGGTAAACTCGGCCCCGGCGTGAAGGCCGTCATCGCCACCCATTTCTTCGGCTTCCCGCAAGACCTGCGCGCCCTGCGCACGCTGTGCGACGCCCACGGCGCCGGCCTGGTCGAGGATTGCGCCCACTGCTACTTCGGCGAGCGCGATGGCGTCGCGGTCGGCGCCAACGGCGACTATGCGATCGGCAGCAGCATGAAATTCTTCCCCATCTTCGAAGGCGGCTGCCTGGTCTCGCACCGCCATCCCTTGCCGGGAGTCCTGCAGGGCGCCGGCAAGGGCTTCGAGGCCAAGGCGGCGCTCGGCGCGCTCGAGGCCGGCTTCGGTCACGGCCGCCTGCCGGTACTGCGCGCGACGCTGGCGCTGCCGCTGCGCCTGAAGACCGTGCTGTGGAACCGGGTCAAGGCCAGGGGCCGCGCTGGCGCCAGCCTCGGCGCCGGCGCGGCCACGGCGCTGGCCCCGTCCTCGTCGGACAGCAGCTTCGACTTCGATCCGCGCTGGCTCGACCGCCGCTCGTCCTGGTTCTCGCGCGCCGTCCTGCGCCGCGCCGGCCGCGCGCGCCTGGTCGAGGGACGGCGCCGCCACTACCTGGAGCTCGAACGCGCGCTGGCCAGCGCACCCGGCTGGCAACCGCTGTTCGCGGCGCTGCCCGCCGGCGCCTGCCCCTGGGTGTTCCCGCTGCTGGCCGACCATCCGGACGCGCTGTTCGAACGCCTGCGCGCCGCCGGCGTGCCGATGGTGCGCTTCGGCGCCAGCCTGTGGCCTGGCGTCGACGCCGGCGTGTGCGCCAACAGCGTCGCGCTCGGCCAACGCTTGTTCGGCCTGCCCGTGCACCAGGAATTGCGCGAGAGCGAGCGCGCCTGGCTGGCCGCCACCGTACGCCGAGCGCTGGAAGATACTGCGAAGGCCCCAGCATGAACTGGCGCGTGGTCCCGGCGGCCGACTTGCTCACCCGGCCCGAACACCTGGAACGCTGGCGCCGCCTGCACCAGGACAGCGCCGGCTCGCCGTTGCTGGCGCCCGAGTTCGTGGCCGCCACGCTGTCGGTGTTCGGCGGCGGCCGCGAACGGCTGGCCTGGCACGAGCGCGACGGCCGGACCGGCATCATGGCGATCCTGGCTCCGGCGCGCCACGGCGGCTGGAACACCTTCCAGCCTTCGCAGGCGCCGGTCGGCCTGTGGCTGCAACGTGACGCTACCCCGCCTGGGCCTGATTTGCTGCCTGATTTGCTGCGTGCGCTGCCCGGCGCCGCCCTGATGCTCGGCGTGACCCAGTGCGATCCGATGCTGATGCACCGTCCCGCCGACGCCGCCGACGGCGGCCTGCGCACGATGGACTACATCGAGACCGCCCGCGTCACCCTGCCGGCCAGCTTCGACGACTACTGGAATTCGCGCGGCAAGAACCTGCGCGGCAACCTGCGCAAGCAGCGCAAGCGCCTGCAGGACGACGGCGTGCCGACCCGGCTCCAGGCCAGCCGCGCCGGGCACGAGATGGCGGCCGCGGTCGAGGACTACGGGCGCCTGGAAAGCGCAGGCTGGAAGGCGAAGGACGGCACTGCCGTCGCCGCCGGCAACGACCAGGGCCGCTTCTACCGCGCCATGCTGGAAGCCTTTGCCGGCATCGGAGCGGCCTGCGTCTACCGCTACTTCATCGGCGAACGGCTGGCGGCGATGGACTTGTGCGTCGAAGGCGGCGGCTGCATCGTCGTGCTCAAGACGGCCTACGACGAAAGCATCGGCAACGGCCTGTCGCCGGCGCTCCTGATGCGCGAGGAAGCCACGCGCGACATCATCGAGGCGCGCCGCTTCGAGCGCATCGAATTCTATGGACGGGTGATGGAGTGGCACCTGCGCTGGACCGGTGAGGTGCGCACCATGTACCACCTGAACGCCTATCGCTGGCCCTGGCTGGGCCGGCTGCACGCACGCGCCGCCGGGCGCTGATCGGGGACGCCGGTCAGCGCGCCGTCTCGAGCGCGCGCGGCGCGGGCGCGGTCTGCGGCGCCAGCGCCGCCGCGACCTGCGACAGGGCCAGGAACTGGCCGCCGATCTCGTCGCGGAACCAGGCGCAGTAATCGTGGATCGTGGCGATCAGGCGTTCGCGGTCGGCAGCATCGCGCACATAGGGCGTATGACCCGGCACCAGCGAGGGGCTGTGGTAAGTGAGCGAGAACACTTCGCAGCCGCCGGCGCGCAGCGCCCGCGTCAGGCGCCGCATTTCGTCGCCGCTGGCGACTTCCGGGCTGAGGCGGATGCGCTCGAGCGCGCGAGTGCGCGCCAGCACGCCGCCCATGCGCAGCGCGCGTCCCGCCGGGCTGCGCGCCAGGTCGAACAGCTGCGGCCCCATGCCGCGCAACCAGCCGGCGTAGCCAGTGGTCACAGGCAGCTCGAGCAGGCGCCGGCCGCCGGCCTCGAACCAGTAGGGATGTTCATCGAAGGCGCGAAAGTCCGGAGCGCCGTCGTCCTCGAAGCGGGTGTAGGGCACCACGCTGGCGTCGATCTCGTAGCCCAGCGCAGCCACTGCCTCGGCGCTGTGCGCCCCCAGGCCGTAGCGGCCGGCCTTGAAGGCGGTTGGGGCGCGTCCAAAGGCGTTGCCGATGGCATTGGTGAGCATGCGCAGCTTGGCCAGTTCCAGTTCGCGCGGCAGGTTGCCGGCATAGGAATTGAAGCGCGTGACCTGTTCTTCGTACGGCGGCGAAACCCAGGGGTGCAGCTGGGTGCCGATGTCGCAGCGCCCTTCCTGCATCAGGCGGCGCAGGGTGGCGACCGCCTGCGGGGCGGTGGCGACCGGCCAGTCGACCATATACGCCGGCACGATGCCGAAACGGTCGAACACGCGCTCGTGCATCAGGGGCTGGGCTGCGACCGAGGCGGTATCGACGTTGGCGCGGTCGAATGGCCGGTCCCAGGCGAATTCTTCCTCGGTATCGACGATCACGATCAGGACCGGCGGCCGGCCGGCCGGAAGCCGGGCCGCTACATGGTTGATTGTGCTTAGCATTGCATCATTTCCGCGAAGCCCGAGTGCGCCACACCGGCGCAGCACAACGGCCGGCACTATGTCCTTGGATAAGCGGACTGGCCATGTCGCCAGTCCATTGATGTTGTCATCCTATCACACTAAAGAATGTTTCAATGTCAACTTCGCAATAGTGTGCGAGTCTTGCTCAACCCAAATTCAGTAAATACGAAACCTTATTGACCGAAAAGTCGCTATTAACACACCTAAAATCGAAATTGATCGAGATCTAAATGCAATAAAACCAAGAGAATTGTAGCTTTTTCACGTATTTGGCAAAAATACGCTTGACTTTATTAGCATCAATACTTTCAAAAGCGCTATCTTCGTTGTTTTTGCGCAGAAAATCGGCAAAATCTGTTCAAAATTGGCCCACGGAAATTTTGGAGCGGGTAAAGTTCAGTTCCACATGGAAATTAAATTTCTCTTGCGAACTGTTACCCCTACTCAAATGACCTCTGACCAGATGATCCCGAGCCGCGCGGAACGTGGCAATGTGCGAATCTCGCAGCCGATGCGCCACCCTGCGCGTTGCGCTCCGATCCTCGCCACGGTACTGAGCGCCGCCCTGCTGAGCGCCTGCGGCGGCGGCGGCGGCGACGATCTCGCGGCCGACGCGGTCTCGTATACCGATTCCGGCACTGCACTGGCCAAGACCAACGTCGTCGCGCCTCGTCCGGCCACCCCGACCGTGCTGACTCCGATCACCGCGAACAACCCGGCAGGAATCGTCGCCGGCGCCACGATCACCGACTTCGAGATCCAGAACCTGGGCGCCGCCCAGACCAATGTGCCATTCACCTTCGGCCAGGTGATCGCAGCCGGCCAGATGGCCAAGACCGAAGGCCTGGCGGCGCGCCTGTCGAACGGCACCCTGATGCGCCTGCAGGCCGACATCAAGGCCACCCACGCCGACGGCTCGGTGCGCCATGTGATCGTGTCCGGCATCTTGCCGACCCTGGCGGTCGGCCAGATCGAGAAAATCCAGCTGGTCAAGTCGACCGCATCCGAAAAAAGCAACGTGACCTTGCAAGGCCTGGCCGCCAGCGGCCTGAGCGCGAAGGTTGCCATCACCGCCGACGGCGTGCAATACAGCGCTTCTCTGGCCGATGCGCTGGCCTCTCCGAAACCCGTCAGCTGGCTGTCGGGCACGATCGCCAACGAATGGATCGTGAACGCCCCAGTCAAGGACGGCGCCGGCGTCGCGCACCCGCTGCTGACTGCCAGTTTCGCCGTGCGCTGGTATCCGGGCCTGTCGAATCAGGCGCGGGTCGACGTGGTCGTCGAAAACACTAAGACCTTCAAGGCAGGCGCCCGCAATCTCGTTTATGACGTGAACGTCGATGTCGCCGGCCGCAGCATCTATACCAAGGCCGGACTGACCCATTACCACCACGCGCGCTGGCACCAGAGTGCCTGGTGGGATGCCGCTCGCGCGCCCCAGGCGCACGTGCGCCACAACACGTCCTACCTGATCGCATCGAAAGCGGTGTCGAACTACGACCAGAACGTGGTGCCGTCGGAAAGCATGCTGGCCGGGCTGGGCAAGGGCATCACCGCCGCCAACACCGGTCCGATGAAAATCGGTCCCGTCATGGCCGCCATGGGCACCACGGGTGGACGCGCCGACATCGGACCGCTGCCTTCCTGGTCGGTGGCCTACCTGCTGTCGAAAGACCAGCGCGCGCTGACCTCGATGATGGCCGCCGCCGATGGCGCCGCCAGCTGGTCGATTCACCTGCGCGATGAAAACACCGGCAACCCGGTGCGCGCCGACAGCGCGGCCAACAAGAATATTTCGACCCACATGAATCTGGCCAACAAGGGTCCGCTGCCGGTGCCGCGTTGCGCCAATAACAACAAGCAGCTGTGCAGTACGCCATATTCGCACGATACCGCCCACCAGCCGTCGATGGTCTACCTCCCTTACCTGCTGACCGGCGACTATTACTATCTCGAAGAACTGCTGTTCTGGGCGGCCGCGAATCCGCTGGAGACCGATCCAGGCAATTCCGGCTACGGCCAGGGCCTGGTGCGCTGGCAGCAGGTGCGCGGCCAGGCCTGGTCGCTGCGCACGCTCGGCCATGCCGCCTATGTCACTCCGGACAACCATCCGCTGAAGGACTATGTTGTCAAACAGGTCGACAACAATCTGAATTTCTATCACGCGACTTATGTAGTCGGCAATCCGAACCAGCTCGGAGTGTATGACGGCTCCGGCGCCAGTTCGTTCAAGGTGGCCGCTTCGGCCCCCTGGCAGGACGACTTCCTGACCTGGAGCTTCGGCTACCTGGCGGAACTCGGCTTCGAGAAGGCCCTGCCGATCCTCCAGTGGAAGGCGAAGTATGCCGTCGGCCGCATGACCACCCCCGGCTTCTGCTGGATCCAGGGTTCGGCGTATCACCTGGAGTTCCGCCCAAGCGCCAAGGAACCGATCTTCAGCGACCTGACCAGCATGCATGCGTTCAACTTTGCCGGCGACAGCATCCTGAACGAAAGCAAGCGGCTGAAGCATCCGCAGGGCCTGAAATACATTGACCAGCCTTGTGGCAGCGTCCAGCAGAGCGATTGGCTGCGCGTCGCGTCCAAGGGACGCTGGTCTCCGGGCCGCATGTCGGGCTACTCGGATTCGACCATGGGCTATCCGTCCAATATGCAGCCGGCGCTGGCAGTAGCGGCAACGTCGGGCATCGCCAACGCGACCCAGGCCTGGACCGTCTTCAGTGGCCGTGCAGACCAGCCCGACTACCGAAACGGCCCGCAGTGGAACATCGTTCCGCGCTGATCACACGCGGCATCCCGGCAAGCTTCGCCTGAAGCCACTGTCCGGGAGCCGATCCGAGGCGGCGCCACCCGAAGGTGGCGCCGCCTTTTTTACGTGGCGCTGTACCCGTTAACTATTGATGACTCCGAATGCGATGCGGAGCAAGTGTTCGATAGAATTGACTCTACTGCCATCGAGCGCCCAGTGCCAGCCGAGGTAATTGGGCAGGCGGCGCGACGCCACGCCACGCCATGGAAGCGCGCCAGCCATTGCTTGAAGCGCCGGTGATAGGCATTCACATTCTGGATATGGATGGCGCCTTCTGCGCTGGTGCGGACCCGTTCTCCGCCGCTGAGATCGACCGCCAGGTGCGCGACGCCATGGGCATGGGCGAAGGCTGGATAAGCGGCGTTGCCGTCGGTGACCAGCAGCGCCTGGGGAGCGAGTCCAGGCAGCAGGTGCTTGACCAGGTGGGTCGCCCTCAAGGTAGTTCAGTGCTCATCCATATTTAACGTTGACAGCGCCTTTTACGTCGGCCCCCCCGCGCGCCAGGCACGCAACCGGCAGCGCAAGCTGCGCAGACCCAGGCCGGCCAGCACCAGCGGCGCCGGTACGCGCCGGCGCGCCGGAATGGTATCGAACAACAGTTCGGCCCAGGCCCGGGTGCACGCCTCGGCCCGCACTTCTTCACCACGGCGTAATCCGTTCTCGACCATCGCCCGGTACAACAGCGGCTCCGCCGCCAGGCGCGCCAATGCCGCCCCGGCTTCGCGCGCCGACGCGACTTCGATGTAGTCGAGCGGCGAGCGGCGCAGTTCGCGGTAGGCCTGCTCGGGACCGAGGATGGCCGGCACCCCGGCCAGCCAGGCGTTGATCAATTTGCTGGCCGGCTTTTTGACGTGCAAATGCGACACGTCCTTGCGCATCGCCAGCACCACGTCGATGTCGTGGTAATCGTTCCAGCTAGTCTGGTAGGAAGCGGCATTGCCGCCCCATGCCACCGCGTCGCAGCGCCATTCGATGTCCTGGCGCCGCAATGCGTCGGCCCATTCGGGCGCGGCGAATTCGGGCGTCATCTCGCCCACCGTTCCCTTGAAGGCGACCGTGCGCACCGCATCGCCGCGGCGCGCATCGCGCGCCACCAGGCCCGGCTGCGGCCAATGCTGGATGTGGAAGGCGGCGTTGCCGTCCGCGGAGCCGGCGTTCTGCACGATCTCGACGTCGGCATGCGGCTGGCGCGGGCGGTCGGCGCGCGCCGCCACGATGGTCAGCGGCGCGCTCCAGCGCCGCCGGCACAGCAGCACCGGCACGTGGTCGGCATGGACCACCACCAGGCCGGACGCCGGCGCCTGGGCGGTCAGCATCACCGGATAGCCGGCCCGCTTCAGGCGCAGATAGGTCTGGCCGATCCAGACCTGCACGCCAGTACTGAACAGTTTCCAGTCCCGGTCCGGGTCGGCGTCCCGGAACAGGGATACCTGTTGTGGATCTGGCATGAAAAATGTTACATGATCATTACTCAATGGCGCTCCGTACGTGAATTTTCTGTGAAAACATGCTGATCTTCCGGCGCTGGACCCGGCTGAAGCATGAAGATAATGTCAAATGGCAAAAAATGCAGCACGGAACGCGTGCGGCACGGAAATCAGCATATAATAATCGCGCGCTATTGCAAGAAAGGCAATAATTTCACGCCAGCGCCCATCAATCAGGCGGCAAGTGACGCCCGCCCCCGGATGCCGATACAGGAGTCAGTCAGGATGTCTTTAATACAGAGGATCGTTCAACGCCTGAAGCGGGATTATTTCCGCTCCCGGCACACGAAGGTGACCCGGCAAATCTTGTCGACCCCTCCGGTCGAACGCGGCAAGCTGCCGTTCATGCTGCTGTCGATGGTCCATACCCGCGACGTTCTCTCCTACCTGGTGGCGCTCAAGTCCTTCGTGCGCTATGCCAACGCGGAGCGGGTCGTGGTGGTCTGCGATCCCTCGATCACCGACGACGACCGCGCCGTGCTGCGCCGGCACGTGCCGCACATCGAACTGCACCATGCCGACGAGTTCGTGCATCCCGACATCCCGCGCGGCGGCGTGTGGGAAAGGCTGTACGCGATCTCGGGCTTCGTGCGCGACACCTACGTGGTCCAGCTCGACGCCGACACGGTCACGGTCCAGCCGATCCCGGAAATCGTGGACGGCGTGCGCAACGGCACCGGCTTCGTGCTGGCCGACCTGCCCGACACCCCGCTGCGCCAGCTGCCGGCGGTGCGCGAGCACGCGCTGGGCGTGCTCAAACCGGGCGCCCACATCCAGACCATTTCCGAGAGCGAGATGGTCAATGTCGGCCTGCCGCAGGACGCCCTGTACGTGCGCGGCTGCGCCGGCTTTACCGGCTTCCCGCGCTCGGAGACCATGCGCGACGCCATGCTCGACTTTTCGCGCCGCATGACCGGCAAGCTGGGCGAGGACTGGAAGCGCTGGGGCACCGAGCAGGTAACCTCGAACTATCTGGTAGCCAACGCCCGCGGCACCCAGACGCTGCCCTTCCCCAAATACGGCACGCCTGACTGCGCCAATGCGGAAACGGCTTTCCTGCACTTCATCGGTTCGATGCGCTTCATTAACAGCAAGTATGAAGCGACCTCGCGCGACGTGATCCGCGCGCTCGCCGTCGCACCCGGCGCCGGCGCCACGCTCGCGCAGTCGACCACGGCGCTCTGACGCCGACGCCCAGCGCTGCGATGTCCGTTCCGCTCTCTTTTTCCGCGCCGCGCCTGCTCCGTCTACTGGTGACGGCGCTCGCGCTGATCAGCGGCGCCACGCTGGCAGCGCCTCCCCTGGCCGAGGTCCGCATCCAGAACCTGGGCTCCGACCAGGCCGATGTGCCGTTTACCTTCGGCCAGGTTTTCGCGCCGGGTGATCTGGGCAAGAACGAGCGCCTGGCGGCGCGCCTGGGCGACGGCGCCCTGCTGCCGCTGCAGGCCGATGTCAAGGCCACCCATGCGGACGGCTCGGTGCGCCATGCGATCCTGTCCGGCGTCCTGCCGCGCCTCGGCGCTCGCGCCGACGCCGCCCTCGCGCTGGTGAAGGAGCAGGCCCCGCAGCCGCGGGCCGCAGCCGACGCCACTGTCAAGCGCCTGCTCGCCGATGGCCTGACGGCCAGCGTCACGCTCAGGATCGATGGCGCGACCTATCGCGCCACATTGGCCGAAGCGGCCTCGCGCGCCGGAGGCGAGAAGAACACCGGCGCCTGGCTCGACGGCCCACTGGCACGCGAGTGGCGCGGCCTGGCGCCATTCAAGGCGCAGGGTGGCGCCGCCCATCCACTGCTGGACGCGCGCTTCGCCGTACGCTGGTATCCGGGACTGGAACGACAGGCGCGCGTCGAAGTCGTGGTGGAGAACACCAGGACCTTCCAGGCAGGCGCGCGCAACCTCGACTACGACGTCGAGGTCGAGGTGGGCGGACGAACCGTCTATGCCAAGGAAGGACTGCGCCACTACCATCATGCGCGCTGGCGCCAGCTGGCCTGGTGGAACGAGGCGCGCGCGCCGGACCTGCACATCCACCCCGACGGCGCCTACCTGATCGCCTCGCGCGCGGTGTCCAACTACGACCAGCGCATCAAGCCGAGCGAACGCTCGCTGGCCGACCAGGCTTCCCGGCTCGGCCCTGGAAAAACCGGCCCGATGACGATCGGCCCCGTCAACCGTTACATGCCGGCGACCGGCGGCCGCGACGACATCGGACCCTTGCCGGGCTGGTCGGTGCAATACCTGCTGTCGTCGGACCTGCGTGCGCGCGCCAGCATGATCGCGGCCGCCGAAGGTTCGGGCAGCTGGTCGATCCACCTGCGCGACGAGCGCACCGGATATCCGCTGCGCACCGATTCGCCGGCCAATCGCCTTGTTTCGACCCATATGAACCTGGCGAACAGGCCGCCGCTGCCGGTGCCGCGCTGCGCCGGCAAGGGCTTGTGCGAAACGCCCTACAAGCACGACACTTCGCATCAGCCTTCGCTCGCATACCTGCCCTACCTGCTTACCGGTGACTATTATTACCTGGAAGAGCTGCACTTCTGGGCCGCCAGCAATCCGCTCGAAACCGATCCGGGCAATTCGGGGAACGGAAAAGGCCTGGTGCGCTGGCAACAGGTACGCGGCCAGGCATGGTCATTGCGCACGCTCGGCCACGCCGCCTACATTACCCCCGACGCTCATCCGCTGAAAGGGTATTTCGCCGGGCAGCTCGACAATAACCTGGCCTTCTATCATGCCACCTACGTGGTGGCCAATCCGAACCGCCTGGGCGTGTACGACAGTTCTGGCGCCAGCGCGTTCAAGGTAAAGGCCTCGGCGCCGTGGCAGGACGATTTCCTTACCTGGAGCTTCGGGTATCTCACCGAACTCGGTTTCGACAAAGCCTTGCCCATCTTGCGCTGGAAGGCGAAGTATGCGGTCGGACGCATGACCACGCCCGGTTTCTGCTGGATCCAGGCCTCGGCCTATCATCTCGAATTCCGGCCCGGACCGAAGGAGCCGCTATTCGACGACCTCGCCACGATGTACCAGTTTAATTTCGGCGGCGACAGCATCCTCAACGAAAGCAAGAAGCTGAAGCATCCGCAGGGCCTGAAGTATATCGACCAGCCCTGCGCGAGCCGCGAGCAGAGCGACTGGCTGCGCACTGCCAGCAAGGGCCGCTGGTCACCCGGCAGGATGTCGGGCTACTCTGACTCGCCGCTAGGCTATCCGGCCAATATGCAACCCGCGTTGGCGGTTGCGGCAACTTCGGGCATCCCGAACGCCGTACAAGCCTGGAAGCGCTTCGATGCGCGCGCCGACAAGCCTGATTACAGCAAGATGCCGGTCTGGGCCATCGTTCCCCGAATCACGGCGCAGGATGACTGACATGTCCCGGGGAAGATCGGCCGACCCGTACGCAATATTGATGCAAGAAATGTATCGTGCGTACCTGAGTAAACAGGGATGCAGCATATAATATTGTGCATTATAGCAATCGATCCTGTGACTGCCATGCGTGCATGCCCAGGCCTGTCGTCAATGAATAATCCGATCCGAGTTCCCGCTGCAGACAGCCACCCTGGCCTTGCAAGGCCCGTGGCGCTCATCGTCGCGTCGGGGCCGCGCGCCTGACCCGCCGTCGCTGTAACCGACAGTTCCGATAACCATGGCAAACCTGCGACGATCGCTGTTCATCACCTTCTGTTCCTCGACCGGGGCGACGGTGCTCAAGTTCATCGTCAGCGTCCTGCTCGCGCGCATCCTGAGTCCGAGCGAGATCGGCGTCTTCTCGATGACCGTCGTGTTCGTCAACTTCGCGCACGTGTTCCGCGATTTCGGCGTCAACCAGTACATCCAGCGCGAGAACGACCTCACTCCCGATAAACTGCAATCTGCGGCTGGTGTACTGTTTTCCTCGTCCTGGCTGATCGCCCTGGGCCTGTATCTCGCCAGTGGCCCGATTGGCGCCGCGTTCGACGAACCCCAGATGGTGCCGGTCATGCAGGTGCTGGCCCTTGGTTTCGTGTTCATTCCATTCGGTTCAATCACGAATGCCATGCTCTCGCGTAAATTCGAAGCCCAGAAGCAGGCATACGTTACCGCGGCCGGCACCCTGAGTTATTGCGCCAGTTGCCTGGTGCTGGCCAAGCTCGGATTCGGCAGCATGAGCCTGGCGTGGGCCAACCTGATCAATATTCTCGTGAGTATCGTGGCCCTGGCCCCCTTCCGGCCACGCGATATGCCATGGTTGCCCTCGTTCACCCACTGGCGCGGCATCGTCAATTTCGGCGCGGGTTCTCTGATTTCCAATACCTCGGTGGCGATCAATAATGCCATTCCCGACATCCTGCTCGGGAAGCTCGGTTCCGCAAGCCAGGTCGGCCTGCTCAGCCGCGCCAATTCCACGGTCCAGATCTTCATCCATATCGCCGGGTCGACCATGACCTATGGCGCCGTTTCCTATATGGCGCAGATCTTCCACCGCGGCGAATCGCTGGCGCCGGTGCTGACCCGCGCCACCGTGCTGCTGACCGGGGTCGGATGGACCGCCCTGGGACTGACGGCAGTGCTTGGACACGACATCGTCCTGGCACTGTACGGCCCGACCTGGCTCGAGGCGGTGCCCGCCATCCTGCCGCTGACGCTTGCAGCCGCTTCGGTGATGACGTTCCAGTATGTCAGCTTCGCGCTGACTGCGATCGGCCGCCCTTACATGAGCGCGGTATTCGTGCTCGCCATCCTGTTCGCGCGCATCGGTTTCGGAATCTGGATGTACGATGGCTCGCTGGTGCGCTTCGCGTGGTCGCTGTGCCTGGCAACGATTCTGACCATGCCGCTGCGGGCATATATTCAACGCCACTATTTCGACCTTGGCATTGGTCGCCTGCTGCGCGCCCTGCTGCCGAGCGCCGTGGTGGCGCTGGGCAGCAGCGGCGCCGCCATGCTGCTGGCAATGGCGCTGCCGTCCTCGCTGGCGCCGCTGCTGCGCCTGCTCGCCATGGCGCCAGTGGTGGCCGTCGTCTGGTATGCGCTGCTGCGCCTGACGCGCCACGAGCTGGTGGGCGAGGTGCACCGCCTGGCGGCCCCGATCAAGACCCGGCTGGCGCTGCTGCGCCCCAACCCGTGAATGGAATTCGCATGAACCCCGACCACATCACCATCGACCAGATCAAGACCATCCTCACCGACGTCCTCAGCCTGGGCGACGCCGGCCGCCAGCTGGGCGCCGATTCTCCCCTGCTGGGCGCGCTGCCCGAACTCGACTCGATGGCGGTGATCAGCCTGATCGCCGCCCTCGAAGAGAACTTCGACATCGCGATCGACGACGACGACATCAGCGCCAGCACCTTCTCCACCCTGGGCAGCCTGGCCGCCTTCGTGGACGCCAAGCGCGGCGTATGAATGGCGTCGCCGGCGCGCCGGCCGAACCCTTCTTCCTGAAGGCGGACGACGGGCAGCGTTTCTGTCTCTACCACCCGCCGGCCGGCCCGACGCGCGGCGCGCTGCTGTACGTGCATCCGTTCGCCGAAGAGATGAATCGCGCGCGCCGCATGGCGGCGCTGCAGGCGCGCGCCTTCGCTGGCGCCGGCCACGCCGTGCTGCAGATCGACCTGGCCGGCTGCGGCGACAGCAGCGGCGACTTCGGTGACGCGCGCTGGGAACTGTGGCAGGCCGACCTGGCGCTGGCGGCGGCCTGGCTGCGGGATAAAACGGACGCGCCGCTGCGGCTGTGGGGGCTGCGCCTGGGCGCCGCGCTGGCGCTGGACTACGCGCGCGCGGCCGTGCACCCGCTGGCCGGCGTGCTGCTGTGGCAGCCAGTATTGAAGGGCTCCACCTACCTGACCCAGTTCCTGCGCCTGCGCCTGGCCGGGGCCCTGCTGGCCGAGGGCGATGCCGGCGGCGGCACCGCGGCCCTGCGCGCCGCGCTGCAGGCCGGCGAGATGCTCGAGATCGCGGGCTACGACCTCGATCCGCGCCTGGCGCGCGCGCTCGATACGCTCGATCCGCTGGAAGCGTTCCGGCCGGCCTGCCCGGTCGACTGGATCGAAGCGGTCACCCAGGCCGGCGCGGCGCCAGCGCCCGGCGCCGCGCGCGCCGCCGACGCCTGGCGCGCGGCCGGCGTCGACCTGCGCCTGCACCCGGTCCACTGCGCGCCGTTCTGGGCCACCACCGAGATCACCGAGAACGCGGCCTGGCTCGACGCCGGCATGGCGGCACTGGAGGCAAGACTGCATGGGCATTGAAGGCGTGGAGACCAGGCATATGGAACCCGGCACCGATATCGGCGCGGACGCGGGCGCGGGCGACACTGAACGCGCGCTCGCCTTCGACTGCGGCGGCGAACACCTGTACGGCGTCCTGAGCCTGCCCCCGGCGGGCGGCAGCGCCAGCCGGGGCGTACTGGTGGTGGTCGGCGGCCCGCAATACCGGGCCGGCAGCCACCGCCAGTTCACCCTGCTGGCGCGCGACCTGGCGCGCGATGGCGTGCCGGTGCTGCGCTTCGACTACCGCGGCATGGGCGACAGCGAGGGCGCCATCCGCCCCTTCGACGACGTCGGGGACGACCTGCGCGCCGCGATCGACGCCTTCATGGAGGCAGTGCCCGGCCTGCGCGAAGTGGTGCTGTGGGGCTTGTGCGACGCCGCCTCGGCGATCGGCATGTATGCCGCGCGCGACCCGCGCGTGACCGGCCTGGTGCTGCTCAATCCCTGGGTGCGCACCGAAGACGGCCTGGCGCGCGCGACGCTGCGCCACTACTACCGGGCGCGCCTGCGCGACCCGGCATTCTGGAAACAGCTGCTGCGTGGTGGGCTGGACTGGCGCCGCTCGCTGGCCTCGTTCATGGCGCTGCTGCGCAAGGCCAGGAGCGCTCCCGCGTCTGCCGGCGCCTCGGCGCCCACCAAGGCCGCGCTGCCGGAGCGGATGCGCGCCGGCTTGCAGGATTTCCGCGGCCGGGTGCTGCTGGTGATTTCCGGCGCCGACCTGACCGGGCGCGAGTTCTGCGACCTGGCCGACGCCGACCGCGCCTGGCGCGGCATACTCGCCCCGCCGCGCGTGACGCGGCGCCAGATCGACGACGCCGACCATACCTTCTCGCGCCGCGCCTGGCGCGACCAGGTCGCACGCTGGACCGCCGAGTGGTTGCGTTCCTGGTAAGCCGTCAGGGACGCCGGCAGGCGCCGAAATCCTCGAAGGCGCCATAGGCGCTCACCGTGTCGCGTGCGGCGCCACACAGATCCACGCCATCGCGGCGCAGCTGCTTGCGTTCCGGCGCACCATCCGTCCAACGGAAGTCACCGACTGCCGGCGCCGCAAACAATGCGCGCACCGGATGCCACCCCACATACGAACGCCACAGCGCCGCATCGCGATTGTCTCCCAGGTGCAGCAGGCCGCCGTCGCGGCTGCGGACCGGCCCGTCGACCAGATTGCCGTCGAGCCGCGCGCTGCTGGCGGCGAAGCGCACGTCAATGCCGGCCGTGTCGACCAGGGTGTTGTCCTCGATCCGGCTGTCCGCCGCGCGGTTGAGGTAGATGCCGACGTCGGAACAGCCGACGATCAGGTTGGCGCGCAAAACACCGCGCTCTTGTTCCGTAATGCATTGGCCGTCGCGGCAATAGCGCTTGCCGGTGCCGCCGCCGCCCAGCGACAGGCCGACGCGCTGGCCCGGCACGCTGGCCAGCGCCGCCTCGCACCACACCAGGTTGCGCTCGAACACATTGCCGCTGCCGCCGCCCTTGGCGAAGGCGCCATAGCTGATCCGGTCGCCGCCGGCCTTGACGAAGTCGCGGATGATGTTGCCGCGTACCGTCCAGTCGCTGGCCGCGACCAGGTCGATCGGGGTCACGGGTCTGCGTGTCGCGCGCGGCGCCGGATTGGACAGGGTGTTCGCCTCGATCAGGCCATGGTCGGGAAAGCGTCCGCCAGCGCCGTTGATCTTGACGTGGGCATTGAAGCCCTGCAGGGTGTTGTTGACGGCCGCGAAGTGGCTGGCAGCGCCGGTCACCTGGAAGGCGTGCTCGCAGTCGTCGTCGGCGGCGCAGGCGCCGTCGATGGTCAGGTTCTCGAAGCGCCAGTGCGGGGCGTTGACCCGGATTGCGACCGGCACGTTCGACCGCAGAGTCACGGTGCCCGGCCGGGCGGCGCGCAACACGACCGGCTCCTGTGCGCTGCCGGGGCGGCTGGCTTCCAGCGCACGATTTTCTATGTCGTAGCTGCCTGGCGCCAGCGTGATCGTCGTGCCCGGCGTGGCCGCGGCCATGGCGGCGCGCAGCGCAGCGACATCGCCGACCACGGCGGCATCGGGATTGGCGGATCCGGCCGGTTGCGGCTGGGCGCCCAGCGTCAGTGCCGCCAGGTCGGGTGCGCCGCCTGGCGAGTCCCGATCCAGCGCCAGCAGGCTGCGGCTTGCGAACTGGCCGGCGCCAACGATGACGGCATTATGGCCGCTGCTGCGCTTTTCGATATATGGCGCCAGCGCGCGCGGCATCACCCCGGCGCGTTCAAGCGCGAACAGCCCCGCCGCCACGCCGCATCCGGCCAGCACGACTGCCGCCAGCGCCAGGCGGGCGCCACGCCTCATAGGGAGCACTTCATGCGCTGCTCTTGATGCCGTGCCGGCTCATCAGGTCATACAGAGTCGGGCGGCTCACGCCCAGCATCTCGGACGCCTTGACGATATTGCCGTCGACCCGGGCCAGCGCCCGGACGATGGCCCCATGCTCGGCCTCGTCGCGCACCTGGCGCAGGTTCAGCGGCTCCTCCACCGGCATGTCGCTGTCGGGCAGGCCCAGGTCGTCGGCCACGATGGTCGGGCCGTCGGCCATGATCACGGCGCGCTTGACGCAGTTTTCCATCTCGCGCACATTGCCGGGCCAGGCATAGGCCTCGATGGCGGCGATCGCGTCGGGCGCGAAATGCAGGGTCGGGCGCGATTCCTGGGCGCAGAACTTGTTCTTGAAGTGGTGGGCCAGCAGGGCCGCATCGCCCTGGCGCGCGCGCAGCGGCGGGATCGTGACCACGATCTCGGACAGGCGGTAGTACAGGTCCTCGCGAAAGCGTCCGGTGCTGCACAATTCCTTGAGCTTCTGGTGGGTCGCGCACACGATGCGCACGTCGACCGGGATTTCCTCGTGGCCGCCGATGCGTTCGATTACGCGCTCCTGCAAGAAGCGCAGCAGCTTGGCCTGCAGCGCCATCGGCAGGTCGCCCACTTCGTCCAGGAAGAAGGTGCCGCCGTTGGCCAGTTCGACCTTGCCCTTGGTCTGCTTGGCGGCGCCCGTGAATGCGCCCTTCTCGTAGCCGAACAGTTCGCTCTCGAGCAGGTTCTCGGGAATCGCAGCGCAGTTGATCGCCACGAAGCGCTCCTTGGCGCGCGGCGACAGCGCGTGCAGCGCGCGCGCCAGCACCTCCTTGCCGGTGCCCGACTCGCCCAGGATCATCACCGAGGCCGAGGTCGGGGCCACCTTCTCGATATTGCGGCACACCTTGAGCATGCCGGCGTCGCGGCTGATCACGCCCGCCATCGGCGAGTCGGCCTGGTTCGACTGCATGCGGCGGTTTTCCATCTGCAGGTTATGCAGGAAGAAAGCGCGCTGGATCACCAGGTTCAGCACCTCGGGTTCGCATGGCTTCTGGTGGAAATCGTAGGCGCCCATGGCGATCGCCTTGACCGCGTTGGCGCGCTCCTGGTTGCCGGTCAGGACGATCACGCGGGTGTCCGGCGCCAGCGCCAGGATCTGCTCCAGCGTGGCCAGGCCCTCGGTCGAGCCGTCCGGATCGGGCGGCAGCCCGAGGTCCATGGTGACCACTGCCGGCTCGTGGCGACGGATCTGCGCCAGCGCGCTTTCGCGGTCGCCGGCGACGACCACGTCATAGGCATCGAAGCTCCAGCGCAGCTGTTTCTGCAGTCCGGGGTCGTCCTCGATGATCAACAGTTTCGGTTTGTTTTGGGTCACGGCTATTCCTCAGTTCACGCTGCGCGATCGATGGCGCCGGCGGCGATGCCGGCGCCGGCCTCATGGTACAACGGCAGGGTGACGGTAAAAGTGGTTCCGACCGAGGGCGTGCTGG
>DDKG01000053.1:32916-45864 GCA_002339265.1 Massilia sp. UBA2604
ACGTTCACGCGGCCGCTCTTGGGCGTGGCCTCGATCGCGTTCTGGATCAGGTGGCCCAGCACGCGCTCGAGCCGCTCGCGGTCGGCCAGCACCATCAGGCCCTGCTGCTCGACCTGCAGCGACGGATGCGGCTCGAGGGCGCTCTTGAGCGCGATCGCCTGGCGCACGACCGCCTCGACCGACAGCGCGCGCGGCCGCGCCGGGGCATCGTTGCGGCTCAGTTTCTGCAGCATCGACGTCATCTTCTGGATCGAATGGTCGACCGTCTCGAGCATGTCGCGCTGGAACTCCGGGTTGTCGCGGTGCTTTTCGGCGTTGGCGTTCATCAGGGACAGCTGGGACACCAGGTTCTTGAGGTCGTGCACCACGAAGGTCGACATGCGGTTGAACGAATCGAACTGGCGCGCCACCATCAATTCATTGGCGGCGTCCTGCTGCGCCAGGTAGCTGGCGGCCTGGCTGCCCGCGATCTCGAGCAGGTCGAACACTTCCCAGTTCAGCGCCACCGTGCTGCGCGCGTCCTGCAGCACCACGAAGCCGAACAGCTTCGAGTGCATGATCAGGGGCACCACCAGCCAGCCGCGCGGGAATTCCTTCAGCCAGGCCGGCAGCTCGAGGTCGCCGTATTTCTCGGGCAGGGCCTTGTATTCGCGCAGGTCGATCACCCACTGGGTGGTCTCCAGGAAGCGGCAGAACTTCGAATCGGCCGGCTCGATGGCGCTGCTGGACGCCTGCCAGCCGGCCACCGGGCGGTAGGTGCTGGCGCCGCCGCTGTCGGGCTCTCCATCGCGGCGCTGCCACAGTACCCCGCCCGGACTTTCGACCAGGGCGCCGACCGCCTCGATCGCGCGCTCGCCGATATTGGCGCTGTGCTCGGACAGGGTGCGCGTAAAGCGCATCCATTCCTCGCGGTAGTCATAGCCGTAGCTGTAGAAATGCTTGCTGATGAAGACCTTGAGCCAGGCGCGGAAGGCGCCCGAGAACAGGGTCCCGGCCAGCACCAGCAGTGCGCCGCACAGGAACACGACCTGCATCACGCCGCCCCAGCTGCCGCCGAAGTAGCGCAGGTAGTAGCCGGCGAAGCCCATCGCCATCAGGTACAGCGCGGAGCCGAACAGCGCGGTCGAATGGAACATCACGCGCCGCGACAGCGCCAGCGCGTTGGCGCGCGAGGCGCCGCGCTTGACCGCGGTGCCGATCAGCGGCATGGCCAGGGCGTTGACGATGCCGCGCGCAGCCCAGGTATCCTGGTGCATCTCATGGAACAGCATCGCCTGGCTGTACATGTAGAAATCGTAGGCGAACATGGCGCCGATGCCGAGACAGGCGAACTTGATGGCCCAGCGCTCCTGCACCGTCTTGTTGCGGTACACCTGCTCGACCAGCAGCATGCCCAGCACCGCCTGGCACACGCGCACCGTCACGTTCGGCAGCGTGCCGTCGAGGTTGAGCATCAGGTCGGTGCGCAGCAGCGCCGTCACCAGCAGCAGGCCCAGGTAGACCAAGCCGCCGATGAATACCGGGGTGCGCAGGCCGAACGGCCAGCGGCTGCCCGGATCCCGGTAGTTGCCCAGCAGCAGAACCAGTACGACGCACCAGGCGCCGCTGCGCAGGATTTCGAGCTTGTCGGTCCAGACTGACCACAGCCCGAGTCCGGACGCGGCTTCCAGGGCCAGGGCGCCGGACCAGAGCGCGGTGAGCGCGCAGGCGATCGCGATCGGCGCGACGAAGCTGCGGCCGCGCCAGATCGTCAGCAGCAGACCGATCAGCAGCAGGAAACCGACGGCGGCGACGCTATAGCTGTAGACGGCAATGCTGGTCAACGTGCGCCATCCATGAGAACGTGCATTGAAAAAATCCGGGTGAAGAACTCATGCATACCGATGCCTGGCCCCGGCGTCACCCGGGGCGGGGTCATCAGCGTCCGCTGCGGAACAGGACGACCTTGAGCGTATTGATCAGGACCAGCACATCGAGGAACAGGCTGTTGTTCTTGACGTAATACAGGTCGTACTGCAGCTTTTGCAGCGCATCCTCGGCCGAGGAACCATAGCCGTAACGCACTTGGGCCCAGCCGGTAATGCCCGGCTTGATGCTATGGCGCACATTGTAATACGGCACCACCTCGATCAGCTGTTCGACGAAATAGGCACGCTCGGGACGCGGACCGACGAACGACATCTCACCCTTGAGCACGTTGAAGACCTGGGGCAGTTCGTCGATGCGGGTCTTGCGCATGAAATTGCCGACGCGGGTGACGCGAGGATCGTTCTGGGCCGCCCATTGCGGCTTGCCGCCTTTTTCGGCATCGGTACGCATGCTGCGGAACTTGTGTACGCGGAAGATCTTGCCGTCCTTGCCGACCCGTTCCTGCGAATAGAAGACGGGACCACGGTCTTCCAGCCACACGGCGATCGCCGCGGCCAGCATGATCGGCAGGGTCATGACCATGATCAGGGTGCTGCACACCAGGTCGAAGCCGCGCTTCATGAAGGTGCGAATATAGCTCTGGTCAAAGCCGCCGCCGAAGACCAGCCAGCTCGGCTGCAGGGAATCGACCCGGATCTGGCAGGTTTCGCGTTCGAAGAAGGTGGCGGCGTCGGTGACCTTGAGACCTTGCAGCTTGCAGTCGAGCAGTTCCTTGATCGGGAAGCTGCCGCGCCGGTTTTGCACCGACACCACGATTTCCTGCACACCATACTGCTTGGCGACCTTGACCAGCGAATCGCCGTCGCGCACTTTCAGAAGGTTGCCCGACGGCACGCAAACCTCTTCGGTGGCGACCGGGATGAAGCCGGCGATATTGTAGCGATGGTAGCTGGTCTTCTTCTGCGCCAGTTCGCTGCATTCCTTGGCCAGCGGACCGCAGCCGAGGAACATGATGCGCGACTGCATCAGGCGCATCTCGGACGTCTTGAAGAAGATGATACGGGCCGTGAAGATGCCGACCGCCGCCAGGCCGAACACCAGCAGCAGGATGCCGCGGCCGAAATACAGGTCGGGCGCGATATAGAACACGAGAGTCAGGATCAGGAAGCCCATCAGGAAGGCGGGCATCAGCTTCATGAAGAAAGGATGGCGCAGGCCCTCGTCGAAATCGAGCTGGTACATGCCCATGGCGCTCATGCTGAAGCTGACCGCCACCGCGAAAGCGATCGCCGACGCCAGGAAATGGTCGAGCTGAAGCGTCGAGGCCGGGGTGCCGACCTCGAGGAAACGCATGGCGGCGCCGGCATAGGCAGCGCCTAGCAGGATCAATATCTCTACGAACAGAAGGACGAATACGATCTTCGACACATAGTGATTAGAGATACGAAACATGTTATTCCCCAGAATTTATTTTTGCTTCACTGCTTGCTGAGAGAGTGACGGCATCGACACGGACTGTATGGACAGGCGCGCATCGTCTCATATAAACACGTCAACATGTCGCGCTTTGCTGCCGACCTGTTGTATTTACCACATGTTACGCGACTATCACTTACAAAAAAGATAGTTTTTTAACGCAACATTATCAATATAGCAAAAAATGTAAAAGATTTCTGTAGCGTGCGCGACCCTGGATGTGCCGCCCTGACGATGCTGCGGTCAGCTTCATGAATGTCAGCTTAAGGCCGGACTATGTACTCCCGATGACGCAGCGGCCACCCAGATGCCATCCAGCGCAAACCATGCAATTTTATCATCGTTAAAATGACATTTTTTTGCTATATTTTCAACATTCAATATAGCATGGAAACATAGACGGACTCAACGACAGCGCGATTGCGCGTCCGTACAATGCAACATGGGTGCGCACATCTGCGTTGTTCGAGCGAAAACGCTACTGTCGGCAATTCCAGCATGCAATTCGAGAGCGAAATTCTAGCATTGACTGAACAACATGCAGGGCAAGAAACCCTATCGTGCGCTATTGCACGATAGTTAATGTTGATTTAATGCAATTGTTCGGTTCAGATGCGCGCGATGCCGGGCCGTATCGGAGCGCCGCCTTCGGTAGAAGAGGCCTTGTCCGCCTTGCCGCCGGCGCCGATCAGGAGCGGGAAGAGGCGCGGCATCAGGTGCTCGGCAAGGCGGTAGACGACGACCAGGACCGCGGTCACCACCAGCGGCGCCATCACCCAGTAGACCGGGTAAGGCAGCGCGCCGCCGAACCTTCCGTACAGGATCCAGGTGAGCAGCAACACCGGCGAATGCGCCAGGAACATGAAGAAGCTGTACTTGCTCATCCCGGCGAGCCATCGTCCGACGGGGCGTCCGGCCAGCAAGGCCGTGGCCGGCCAGATCAGGAAGGGTGCGACCAGCCGCAGGTAGGTGGTGTTCCCGATCCGGAAATGCACGATGGCCGCGCAGGCCAGCAGGAACAGCGCCAGGCACGGCAGCGCATACCGGTCCAGCATGCGCAGGTTCCAGCCGCGCACCGCCGCCATGCCGCCGACATAGAACAGCACCGCCATCAGGTCGCGCAGCACCAGCACGCCATCAACATTCTTGAAGAACACGACCGCGACCAAGACCAAGCCCAGCCATGCCTGGCGGCGCAGCAGCCAGCCGAACAGGGGCGCGAGCAGGATCAGCACCAGCAGGTCGCGCAGGAAGTTCAGCGGATAATTGATTGGGGATGTAGTCAGGCCGAAGGCGGCGTTCAACCATGCCATCGGTTCGAACGGCCACAGCTGGGCGGACAGCTCGATGCCGGCGAACATCTCGGCGCCCAGGGCCAGCGGCAGCAGCGGCAGGTTGAAGCACAGGAAGGGAAGCAGGATGGTGCGCGCCTTCTTGCCGAACAACCTGGCTGGCAGGCGATCGAGCCCGGCCCCGAACAGCAGGTAGCCCGAGATGACGGTCAGCACCGGCACGGTGGCGCGGAACACGGCGAGCTGGAAAAAGGCTTTGGTGGCGTCGAACCAGCCGTCGCCGAGCGCGCTCATCGGCACATAGGCCGGGGTGTGCAGCACGATGACGCCAAAGATCATCACGAAGCGCAACAGCGCGATGCGTTCTCGGAGGCTACGGTCAAGTGTCATGAAGGTCCTGTTCTGCGGAGCGACAGGGGCGCCGGAGCGCTGTCACATCACGATCGGTAAGGCTGCCGCATGGGCAGGCAAGCCTACTTACCATAGAGTCAACAATCGTGAATGTCAATTGTGCGCATAAAAGTTTGCACAATTTACAGATGGTGTGCAGCGGCGCGCCGGCGCCAGGACGCGCTTACACGGCGGGCATGGCGCCCGGCGCGAATCGCTGCTTGAAGCCGCGGAACAGGTGGTTGCTGGGCCGCTCGACATAGCCGCGTACCGCGCAGGCCACGAACACGATCGCGGCGCACATGAAGACGAACGCCAGCAACTCGCCAACCGAACTGCGGAACAGATCGTAGAGCATGAAGCCGAAATGCTGGTGCAGCAGGTAGACCGGATAGGTCAGGATCCCCCGCCATATAAGTCCAGACGCTGCCCTTCATCGACCACAGGTCGCAGGAAATCAGGGCGAACACGGCGAAGAACACCAGGATGGCCCCGACGGCGACCAGCGGCGAAAACGCGGTGCCGGTGCGCGCCGACAGCACGCCGGCCTCTTTCACGGCATAGGCAAGGGCCAGCAGCAGCGAACATCCCAGGATCAGAAGATTGCGCCGGCTCGCGCCCTCGGTCCGGATCAGGAAAAACATGCCTCCAGCCACGAACAGCGGCGCCCACTAGGCCGCCAGCCAGAATTGCACCGGATGCATCGGGCGCACGAGGTTGACCACGCTGACCGCCAGCCACCCCAGATACAGCCAATGGATGTGCTTGATCATGCCGAAGAAGATGACCGCGGCCATCAGGAGATAGAAATGCAGCTCGAAGCTCAGCGACCAGTAGGAGCCATCGACGTAGTCGATCCCCAGCCAATGGTTGATCATCGTCAGATTGGCCAGGTATTCCGGCAACTCGACGCTATAGCGCCGGCTGCCCACGATCCAGGCGGTGACGGCCGTGACCGTCGCGGCGGCCCACAGGGCCGGATACAGCCGCACCATGCGCGAGGCCAGGAACCGGCGCGCACTCACGCCCTGGGCCGACATCAGGATGACGAAGCCGCTGATCAGAAAAAACAGGTGCACGCCCAGGTAGCCATAGCGCGACACCGAGTCGAACATCATGGTCGCGCCGGGCATGTCGCCGCCGCGCGGTCCCCGTGACAGGAAGTGGAATGCGACGACAGCGAAACAGGCCAGCCCGCGCAGGAGATCGAGTTCATGCAAGCGCAGGATTGGACTCATTGCCGCCTTCCTCTTAATTTTTAGCCCAGGTAACTTGATTAGACGTCATGACTTTCGTCATCTGCTGGCGGCCGATTCAATGACAACCTTTGATCGCGCGCGATACGCACGCGGAGGGTATTGTCTCAGGTATAAGGAAAAGGCGAAATGATTATTGACGGATTAGCCAGTTTGTAGGCGGATGTGTATCTTTTATGTCAATACGCTTCTATGGCCTGAGCAGGCAAGCGGAATGACCGAAACGGAGTGCGACGGGATAGATTTGTGCGAGAGCGGGCAGACGGCGCCGCTTCTGTGATCGACCGACGGTGTCGGGGATGTCTGAAAAGACCTGATGGCGCGGCTGGCTGGGATCGAACCAGCGACCCTTGGCTTCGGAGGCCAATACTCTATCCACTGAGCTACAGCCGCGCTGGAGGCGTGACGAAGGATACAGACTTTCCGCAGGTACGTCCATGGGGAGAGGCCGAAAAACCCCTGCACCAATGCAGGATTACACTATAATAAGATGCTTGACGGCATTTGCAAAACGCCACTAGATCGCAGCCCCTTAGTGGCAGGTTTTTTTAATTGAATTAAGGAAATCATGAGCGACGCACACAACGAACACCAATCCCTCATCCGCACGCCCAAACAACTTGTCGTCGCCGTCACGGGATTTTTCCTAATCATTGTTCTCGGTATTATTTTACTGGTCACCTTCGTGACCAGCACCGCCACCACCGGCGCCGGCACCGACAGCCAGAGTGCCGAAGCGATCAGCAACCGCATCCGCCCCGTTTCCGAAGAAGGCTTTACCCTGGTCGACGCCAATGCGCCGCGCGTGCTGCAGGCCGGTGGCGCCGTGTATGCCGCCACCTGCGCGGCCTGCCACGACAGCGGCATGGCCGGCGCGCCCAAGACCGGTGACAACGGCGCCTGGGGCGCGCGCCTGGCCCAGGGCTATGACACCCTGCTGAAGCACGCCATCGAAGGCATCCGCGCCATGCCGGCCAAGGGCGGCAATCCGGACCTGGACAATCTCGAGGTCGAGCGCGCCGTCGTGTTCATGACCAACAAGAGCGGGGCCAGCTTCAAGGAGCCGGCCGAACCCGCTCCTGCCGCTCCGGCCGCGGCCGACGCAGCGCCCACTGCAGACACCGCCGCACCGGCGCCAGACGCAGCGCCGGCGGCTGCCGCGGCTCCGGTCGCCACACCTGCCGTGGCCAGCGCCGATGCCGGCAAGAAAGCCTACGACACGGCCTGCATCGCCTGCCACGGCGCCGGCATCGCCGGCGCGCCGAAGTTTGGCGACAAGGCGCTCTGGACCCCACGTCTCGGCCAGGGCGCCAACGTCCTGTACGAACACGCAATCAAGGGATTCCAGGGCAAGACCGGCTTCATGCCGCCCAAGGGCGGTTCCACCCTCCCCGACGCCGAGGTCAAGGCTGCCGTCGATTACATGGTCGCCGCAGCAAAATAAATCGTTCGCCGGCCCTCAACAAAAAAGCACCCACAGGGTGCTTTTTTGTTTGAAAGATCATGAACGTTGTTGTGGCGCAACCCAGCAGTAAGGCTTTTTTTCGTTCAATTGCGGCGGCGGCGCGTGGTCAGCATGGCCACCAATCCCAGCCCCATCAGCAACGCGGCAGCCGGTTCAGGAACCATCACCGGTTCGTCGCTGACGAAGAAATCGAAATTGATTCCCCGAATACCGAGTCCACCGATCGATTCGCTCTCGAAAATCAAATCGGCGGTCGGAAAAAAGCCATCCCAAGGCGCGGCTTGATCGACCTGGTCGACCAGATTGCCGGAATCGGTCACCAGCTTGTCATTCGAATCGAAGAAAGAAACCCGCGCGTCGTACAGGAATACCGAGCGCAATAAATCCAGCCCGTCGCCAAACGTTCCGATACCGTAAAAACCGCTTTCTTCGGTCACCGGGAAGATGTCGTCATTGGCGCGCAGTTGAATACTGATGAACGAGCGCCCATTGCCCAGATCGGTTTCGGATTCGGATATGATTATCGGCAAGGATTCCCAAGTGCCGAGCTCACCTATCTCGTCGAAGCTGGCGACGCCATAAAACGCCCCGGCACTGGACATACGGTCCAGGTACACGGAGTAGGTCGAGCCGGTCGAGACGACCGGCGCGGCAACGGCAAGCTGCGGCGCCAGCCCCAGGGTTGCCACCAGCATCAGGATTGATCCAATCAGTTTATGCACGTTTTTTCCTCCTGCGAATTGATAGTGCTTAATAAGTAAGCAATAATCATGCCGCAGTGAATTAAAGCTGATAAATCAGGCATTTGATCGAATGTCCGACGCCGACAACCATCCTGTGTAAAGTATTCCGACAGGGTTTCACGGTAGACATCTCTACTCGCACTATCGGTTCTCCAGGCCTCGCCATCACCCTGCTTCACGTCCCGGCCGCGTGACACCTTCCTTTCCCGCGCATTTCAGCGCACGCCATTTATCTGGATTTTTTCAGAAATTTTCTTGCTCTGAATATGCCGAGTGTTGCCTGACTTCAGTGCTCAGAGTCTGGAATTTTCCCGGAAGAAAATTTTCAAATGGAAAGAAAAAAATTGACATGCACTCAAGAAAAACAGTTGCGATAAAGAGTTGCCTTTCAAATCTTATAAATTGCAATTGTTAAATATTTCCATATTGCACTGTCACAATTCGTTACAAGTAGCCCTGCGTAAATATCGTATGCTTCAAATCTTTCCAACCGGAACAAATTCCACTCGGAATTTTTTTACAGGACATAATCCCATGCAACGATTCCGCACTACTGCGTCGAACAAATCCCTTATTCGTCTGAACGCCGCGCTGCTGATGTCGCTGGCGGCTGCTGGCGGCGCCTCGGCCGCTACCTTGTCGGTGGGTCCGGGCAAGACCTATGCGGCGCCCTGCGCCGCCTTCGCCAAGGCCAAGGCCGGCGATATCATCGAAATCGACGGCAGCAAGACCTATAGTGGCGACGTCTGCGCCATCAGCCCGAGCAACCTCGTCATCCGCGGCGTGAACGGCCGTCCGAAGATCGATGCGGCCGGCAAGAATGCCCAAGGCAAGGGAACCTGGGTAGTCAAGGGCAATAGCATCACGGTCGAGAACGTCGAGATGACCGGCGCCAAGGTGCCGGACAAGAACGGCGCCGCGCTGCGCCTGGAGGGCACCAACTTCACGCTGCGCTCGTCCTACCTGCACCGTAACGAAAACGGCATCCTGAGCGGCGCCAATACCAGCAGCAATGTCGTGATCGAATACAGCGAGTTCGAGCGCAATGGTGCAGGCGATGGTTATTCCCACAACCTATACATCGGCAATATCGGCAGCCTCGTGTTCCGCCATAACTACTCGCACGACGCCCTGGCCGGCCACAACCTCAAGTCGCGCGCCAGGGTCAACACCATCAGCTATAACCGCTTCTCGAGCACGCCGTCGGGCAGCCTCAAGGCTGGTGCGCCGAGCTACGAGATCGACCTGCCGAACGCCGGCACTGCCCACGTCATCGGCAACGTGATCCACCAGCCGGCGGCCCACAACAACCCGGGCATGCTGGCCTATGGCATGGAAGGCGCGACGAACCCAGGCAAGGACCTGTATGTCGTAAACAATACTTTCATTAATGACGACAGCTCGCGCGGCACCTTCGTGCTGGTCGGCAGCAAGGTCACCACGCCAGCCCTGTTACAAAACAATATCTTCAGCGGTACTGGCAGCGTGACCACCCAAAGCAGCGCCGTCCAGAAGAGCAACTACCGCTCGGTGGCGGCCGGCTTCGTCAACCGTGCACAGTTCGACTTGCACCCGACTGCCAACGCACTGGTGGTCAATGCCGGCACGGCGCCGGGCAAGTCAGCTGCCGGTGTCAGCCTGGCGCCAACGGTGCAGTACAAGCACACGGCGTCGAGCGAGACCCGTCCGGTTTCCGGCGCACTCGATATCGGCGCCTATGAGGCGGCTGATCCGACCGCCACGCCGTCGATCCCGGCGCCAGCGCCTGCTCCGGCGCCGAGCACCCCGGCAACCTGGAAACAGTGCGCGACCGAGGGCTATACCTGCTCCTTCACCGGTACCCGCGAAGTGCGCTTCGGTGTCCCGGGCGCCTACAGCACCAAGGTCATGACCGCCAAGACCGCCTGCACCACCGCGGTATTCGGCGATCCGAAGAAAGGCGCTTCGAAGACCTGCAGCTATTCCAGCCTGGCGCGCTGATCGCAGTCGCATGTCGCGGTGGACGACCAGGTAAGGTTTTCTCTGGCGATCACGATACATAACAAAAGGCCCGGGCGATGACGACCGGGCCTTTTTTGCATGCGACGCTAGCGTCTGGTCAAACAGGACGCGCTTACCAGATGATCACGCGGTCCTTCGGCGCCAGGTACATCTTGTCGCCCGCCTTGACCCCGAACGCCTCGTAGAAGCCCGGCTGGTTCTTCAGGGTGCCGTTGGCGCGGTACTGCGCCGGCGAGTGCGGGTCGGTCTTGATCTGGGCGATCTGCGCCGGCTCGCGCATCTTGGTGCGCCACACCTGGCCCCAGCCCATGTAGAAGCGCTGGTCGCCGGTGAGACCGTCGATGATGGGCGCCGGTTTGCCCTTCAGCGAGATCTTGTAGGCCTTATAGGCGATCGCCAGGCCCGAGTTGTCGCCGATGTTCTCGCCCAGGGTCAGTTCGCCGTTGACGTGGTAGCCCTCCAATGGGCTGAAGGCGGCGTATTGCGCGATCAGCGCCTTGGTCTTTTCGCCGAAGCGCTTGCCGTCTTCCTCGGTCCACCAGTTACGCATATTGCCGTCGCCGTCGTACTGCGAACCCTGGTCGTCGAAGCCGTGGCTGATCTCGTGGCCGATCACGGCGCCGATGCCGCCATAGTTGACCGCGTCGTCGGCGTTGGCGTCGAAGAACGGCGGCTGCAGGATCGCGGCCGGGAACACGATCTCGTTCAGCTCCGGGTTGTAATAGGCGTTGACGGTCTGCGGCGTCATGCCCCACTCGTCGCGGTCGATCGGTTTACCGAGTTTGTTCAGTTCGCGGTTGTACTCGACTTCGCGCGAACGCATCACGTTGCCGACCAGGTCATCGCGCTTGACGGTGAGCGCGGTGTATTCCTTCCACTTGTTCGGATAGCCGATCTTCGGCGTGAACTTGGCCAGCTTGGCCTGGGCTTCCTTCTTGGTCGCGGGGCTCATCCAGTCCAGGGTGTCGATCGACTCCTTGTAGGCGGCCAGCAGATTGTTGACCAGGACTTCCATATGCGCCTTGCGCTCGGCCGGGAAGTGCTTGGCCACGTACAGCTTGCCGACCGCGTCGCCCAGGCTCGCTTCCAGGGTCGAGACGCCGCGCTTCCAGCGCGGTTCCAGTTGCGGGATGCCGGCCAGGGTGGTGCCGTGGAAGGCGAAGCGCTGGTCGACGAAGGCTTTCGACAGGTAGTTGGCGTAGCCGTTCACGGTCTGGAACTGCAGATAGGCTTTCCAGGTCTCCAGCGGCACGCGGTTCAGCACCTCGGCGAAGCCTTTCAGATAGCTCGGCTGGCTGACGATCAGGTAGTCGGCCTTGCCCTGCAGGCCGGAAGCCTTCAGCCACTGCTGCCAGTCGTAGCCGGGCGCCATGGCGGCCAGCTTGTCCAGTTCGACCTTGTTGTAGGTCTTGATCGGATCGCGGTTCTCGACCTTGGTCCACTGCGCCTTGGCCAGCTCGGTTTCCAGCGCGACGATGGCCTTCGCATCCGCTGCTGCGCGCTGAGAGCCGGCCAGCGCCAGCATCTTCTCGACGTGCTGCTGGTACTTGGCGCGGGTGTCGGCCAGCTTGGCGTCGTCGGTTTTCAGGTAGTAGTCGCGGTCGGGCATGCCCAGGCCGGCCTGGTACAGGTCGGCCACGTATTTGGTCGAGTCCTTGGCGTCCTGGTGGATGAAGAACACGAAGGGCACGTTGACGCCGATGCGGCCCAGGTGGGCGAACATGGCCGGCAGCTCGTTCTTGTTCTTGACTGCGGCGATCTTGCCCAGCTCACCGGCCAGCGGCTTGGCGCCCAGCTGTTCCAGGCGCGCTTCGTCCATATAGCTGGCGTAGAAGTCGCCGATCTTGCGCGCTTCGGTGCCGTTGGCGGCGCTGCGCTCCATCGCGGCTTTCTCGATGACCGCGCGCAGCTGCGGCAGGGTGTCGTCGCGCAGCTGGTGGAAGGCGCCCCAGGTCGACTTGTCGGCCGGGATCTCGACGCTCTTGAGCCACTTGCCGTTCAGGTGCTCGAAGAAATCGTCTTGCGGGCGCACGGCAGCATCGATGTACTGGGTGGCGATGCCGGACGACGCTCCCGCCTTGGCGGCAGGGGCAGTGGCAGGGGCGGCGGCGTCGGATCCGGCGTGCGCGAACGAAGCCACCAGCACGAGTGCGGCGGCGCTGAACAAATGTCGTTTCATGTTCTCTCTCTTTGTTGTGAGTGCAATGCAAAACGGGCCGGCGCTCGTGACACCGGCCCGCTATCGGACTAATTTACCAGATGATGACGCGTTCTTCAGGCGGCAGGTACATCTTGTCGCCCGGCTTGACGTCGAAGGCCTTGTAGAACTCGGCCATATTGCGCACGGTGCCGTTGGCGCGGAACTGGCCCGGCGAGTGCGGGTCGGTCTTGACCTGGTTGATCTGCTGCGCTTCGCGCATCTTCGAGCGCCACACCTGGCCCCAGCCCATGAAGAA
>DDKG01000054.1 GCA_002339265.1 Massilia sp. UBA2604
AGGCCGCTGGCTGGCGACACTTGGGTTCTCGCCTTCGCGGGAACGACGTGGTTCTAGCTAGGACTCTTTATATTTCAGAGGCGTGAGATTATCCCGGACACCAGTGCGCCTGCGCGGGAATGACGTTTCGACGTTATCGACAGGGATACACGCCTGCGTGTGTTGCCAGGGCTATGCCGACGGCTCCAGCACCATCCCGCTGGCCGGCTGCGCCGGCATGCGCGACAGGCTGATATGCAGCTGCTGGCGCGGCACGCGGTAGCGCGCCTCGCCCGCCAGCAGGCATAGCGCCGCCTTCACCAGTTCCACCGTGGCCGGTTCGCCCGGGCAGCGGTGGCCGTTCAGGTAGTCGCCCGCGCCTTGCGCCACCAGGCTGTGGCCGTCGTCGCGCCAGCTTGCAAAGCGCTCCGGATCGAAGCGCTGCGGCGCCGGCCACAGCTCGGGATGGTGGTTGGTGCCGTACAGGTCGAACAGCACCCAGTCGCCCTTCGCAAAGCGCATCCCCTTCCATTCGAAGTCGCCGGTCGCGCGTCCGCCCACCGCCGGGAAGAACGGATAGTAGCGGCGCACCTCTTGCGCGAACATCGTCAGGGTCGCGTCGTCGCCCGTGGCCAGGCGCGCGCGCCACTCCGGAAACTGGTGCATCGCCAGCGCGCCGAAGACGATGAAGCGCGCCACCGCCACGATCGGTCGCAGCAGGTTGATCAGCTCGACCGCGGCGACCTTGACGTCCAGCAGCCGGCCCTCGTGGTCGCGGTGGCGGGCGATGGTGGCCAGCGCGCTGGCCGGATCGGCCGGCAAGCGGTCGGCGCGCACCGCCTCGACCAGCGCACGCGCCCAGCGCTCGCAGCGCTGGCGCAGCAGCTGCGCGCGCAGGTTCTTCGGGCCGAAGCTGCCGGCGGCATCGACCATGGCCGCCAGTTCTTCGGTGCGCTTGTCCAGTTCACCGGCGGCCAGCGGCACGCCGGCCCAGCGGCAGGCGGCATCGGCCAGCGCGGCCTCGGCCTCGCGCAGCAGCACGACGCTCTGCCTCGCAGGCCAGGCGGCGAAACGGGCACGCATGGCGTCTTCGAAACAGGCCACCATGCGCGCCTGGTAGTCGGGCGTGAGCAGCGACATCATCAAGGCCTTGCGGCGCCGGTGCGCCCCGCCATCGAGCGTCTCGGCGCTGCCGAAGTCCTGCAGCAGCATCAGGACCGTGGGCGGGATCGCGCGCTTGCGCGTAAAGCGGTCGGGCGTGTAGAACAGGCGCGCGGCGTCCGGCCCGCGCATGCACACCGCCTGGCGCAGCATGATGCGGGTGGTGAAGATGTCGCTGCCGAGCCGCTCGCAGCGGCGCCCGATGAAGCGGTAGCCTTCGGCCAGCAGGGACAGGGCGTTGTCGATGCCGCCAAGGTGCGGCACGGCGCGGTGCACGGGAATGGCGTGGTCGGTCATGGCGGCAGGGTGGTCGTGCTGCATGGTCAAGAGGTCCTCCAGGATGCATCAAGCTTGCCAATCTAGCAGCCCGGGCCGGATGGCGGCGCCAGGGATGCGCCCCGCTAGGGATGCGCCCCAATATCCGGCTCCGCCAGCGCCGGCAGCACGGGCGCCGTATGCCGCGGCAGCCAGATCGTGACCGTGGTGCCGGCGCCGGGTGTGCTCTCGAGCCGGATCTGGCCGCCGCTCTGGCGCACGAAGCCGTGCGCCATCGACAGCCCGAGTCCCGTGCCCTTGCCTTCGGGCTTGGTGGTGAAGAAGGGTTCGAAGGCGTGTTCCATCACTTCCGGCGGCATGCCGTGGCCGTCGTCGGCGATCGTGATCATGACGTAGTCGCCGGGCGCCGGTTCGCCTTCGAGCGCGCTGGCGCCCGCGGCGACCGTCACGTTGGCCAGGCGCAGCGCGATGCGTCCGCTGCCTTCCATCGCGTCGCGCGCATTGATCACCAGGTTCAATAGCACGTGTTCGAGCTGGTTCGGGTCGACCAGCGTCGGCCAAAGGTCCGGCGCGGCGCTGCGTTCGAGCACGATGTCGTCGCCGGCGGCGCGCTGCAGCAGGCTGTCGCTGCGCTCGAGCAGCTGGGCCACGTCGACCACGCTCGGATGCAGCGGCTGGCGGCGCGCGAAGGCGAGCAGCTGGCCGGCCAGCTTCGAGCCGCGCTCCACCGCGTCGAGCACATTGTGCAGGCGCTTGCGGCTGGGCGGGCCTTCGGCGCGCAGCATCAGCTGCACGTTGGCGCTGATGATGTGCAGGATGTTGTTGAAGTCGTGCGCCACGCCGCCGGTGAGCTTGCCGACCGCTTCCAGCTTCTGGGCCCGGGCCAGGGCCTGGCGCGCCTCATCCAGGCGCTGCTGGCGCTGCAGCTCGCGCGCCTCCGCTTCGCGCCGCGGCGTGATGTCGCGCACGAATACGGTGGCGCCCGCGCCGTCGCTTGGCGGCAGCAGGGCCACCGCCAGCTCCACCGGCACCCGCCGGCCGCTGGCGTGCAGCGCCTCGGTCTCGGTCGGCTGGCCTTGCATGGGGCCGGCGCCGCCGCGCACGAAGGCGTCGAACGTGGTGCGGAAGGCGGTGCGCTTTTCTTCCGGCAGCAGCAGCTCGGCCGGGCTGCCGATCGCCTGCGCTGCTTCCATGCCGAAGATGCGCGTGGCCTGCGCGTTCCAGTCGGTGATGCGGCCCTGATGGTCGACGGCGACGAAGCCATCATAGGCCGTCTCGAGGATCGTCTTGAAGCGGCGCTGGTCGGCCGCGATGCGGCCGTGAGATTCGCGCAGTTCCAGTGTCATCGCCTGCGCCAGCTGCAGCGCGCGCCGGCGCGAGCCGGCCAGCAGCCACACCACCAGGCTGACGAGAAAGCCCAGCACGACGCCGGTGGCGGCCACCATCTGCGGGCGGCTTTGGTCGAGCGTGGCCTCGAGGCTGGCGCTGGAAGCCATCCGCACGGTCCAGGTACGGCCGGCCATCGCCATCCGGGTGACGGTGGAAAAACGTGGCGCTTCGGCGCGCTCGGCGCGGGGCGAACGGTACAGCAGCGCTTCGGCCGCCGCCTGGTCGCCATCGTAGATCTCGACGTCGAGGTGCGGCGCCGCGATGCCGCCCACCCCGCGCATCAGGTCATTCATGCGGAAGGGCGCATAAATCCAGCCGACGAGCGCCGCGCGGCGCCCTTCGACCGTCTCGACGTCGCGGCCGCTACGGTAGACGGGCAGGTACATCAGCACACCGGAATCGTTGCTGGCGCCGCCTTCCTGCACCAGCACCACCTTGCCGCTGAGCGCAGCCTGGCCGCTGTCGCGCGCCGCGGCCATCGCCGCGCGCCGTATGGGTTCGCTGTACATGTCGTAGCCAAAAGCGCGCAGGTTGCGCGCATTGAAGGGCTCGATGTGCGAGATCGCCGTACGCGGTTCCCCGTCCTGGGCTGGATGCACCCGGTAATCGGGGAATCCGTCGTTGCGCACCTGTTCCTCATACGCGGCGACAGTGCCCGGCCGCAGGGCCGTGGCAATCGCCAGCGCTTCCAGTCCGGGGAAGGACTGGTCCAGCTGCAACAGCTGATAATACTCGGCGAACTCTGCGCGGCTGAGGTCGACCGAGCCGCGCAGGTAGCCACGGGCGCCGCGCAGCACCTGTTCATACACCAGCACGCGCCGCGCGATGCTGTTGGCCATGTCGCGGGTGCGGTACTCGAACGCTTCATGCAGCTGGGCCTCGGCGCTGCGCTGGGCGCTGGACCAGGCGGCGAAGGTCACCACCAGGGTCAGCACGAACACCAGCAGCGCCATCAGCAGTGGCGCATGGCCGACGGCGGAAGCCGGCGTCAAGGCTGGGGAGCGGTTGGCGGTCTGCTGCATGTCCTTGTGCGTGGCAGCCGGGGCGGCGGGGTTGATCGGAGAGACCGGACTACGTAGCATACGCATCCTTGGATTGGCGGGGCGCACGCGACTTTGCGCCTTTGTCAATGAAGTTTGTCAATCGGGCACGAGGATACTCTTTGCTAAATGAAACATTCTAATCTGAAATATCTGTCGTGCAAGAGTACGAAAGCGGGATGAGTTCCACCCTCTCTTCGTCGCTGCAACGCCATTGGCCGCTGACTGCGCTGGCCGTCCTGTGCGGCCTGGTGCTGCTGCTGGGCATGCTGGCGCCATTGCGGGGCGGCAGCCATGAACTGCTGCTGGCCTTCCCGTCCACGGCCGGGGGACAGCTGGCGCTGCCGTCCGAGATCCGGCTGACGCGCGGCGTGCGCGACGTGCTGCTGCTGCGCAACGACGGGCGGGCGCCGATCGTGTTCGGCCCGCTCAAGATCGGTCCGGGCCGCGAACTGCGCCTGCCGTTCGGCGAGGCCGGCCTGTATATCTACGCCTGCCCGCCGGTCGCCGGCAAGGTGGTGCGGGTGAGGGTGGTGGATGCGCCCGGTCCTGGCTGGGGCCGCCTTCGCTGGCGCCTGGACGACCTGCGCCAGTGGGTGCGCTACCTGCCGCTGAGATCCCCTGACGAGTAAGAACCCGCCCCCGGCGGGCGCAATCGTACGCCCGCGATGGCCCCGATTCTGTCATCATGGGACCCATGTCGACGATTTCCATGCCACTGTTCCCGCTCAGTACGGTGCTGTTTCCGGACGGGGTATTGCCGCTGCAGGTGTTCGAGGTGCGCTATCTCGACATGATCAGCCGCTGCATCCTCGAAGGCACCCCGTTCGGCGTGGTGCTGCTGACGCATGGCCACGAAGTGCTCAAGCCCGACGCCGAGCAGGAGCGCTTCGTTGCCGCCGGCACCATCGCGTCGGTCACCGAGACCACCACCGAGACGCCCGGCCTGCTGCAGGTGCTGTGCCGCGGCGGCGCGCGCTTTTCCGTCGTCACCGCCGAGCAGCGCGTCAACGGCCTGTGGATGGCCGAGGCGCAACTGGTCGAGGACGACCACAGCGTGAACATCCCGTCCGAGCTGCAGGGCGCTTCCGACGCGCTCGACCGGGTATTGAATTCGCTGCACGACGTTCCCCAGCACCGCTGGCCGGTGCAGCCGCCGTTCCGTCTCGACGACTGCGGCTGGGTGGCCAACCGCTGGTGCGAGCTGCTGCCGCTGCCGAACCAGCAAAAGCATCATATGCTGATGCTCGACAACCCCGTGATCCGGCTCGAACTGCTGCATGACGTGCTGGATGAACATGGCTTGATTACTTCCTAGCCACTAGCGCAGGGGCCCGGCATGAAATTTTCTGACGATCTTCTCATCGGGTACATCAACGGCGAACTCGCCGAACCGGCGCGCCTGGCGGTCGAACGGGCGATGCGCGCCGATCCGGTATTGGCGGCGCGCATCGCCCACCACCGGGCCGAACTCCAGCTCAAGGGCAATACCGGCAACGGACGCATCGGCGTCTCGGCCAACGGCCACGACGGCCATGCCCAGCGCGCCGTGCCGCCCTGCGGCGCGAAGGTGGTGCAGCTCAACAGCTTGCGGCCCGGACGCACGGTGCCGCCGCCGCAGATTGCCTACGGCAACTGGTGCAGGCGCCATTGGGTGGCAGTCGGTGCGGCGCTGCTGGCGGGCGCCGCCCTGGGCGCCTTCGGCTGGCACAGCCTGGCGCAGGCGCCCGGCCTGGCCACCCTCGACCACGTCGACGGCGCCCTGGTGGCGCGCGGGCCGCTGGTGGCGGCGCTGGACGGCCAACTGGCCAGCCCCGGCCCGTCCGACAACGGGGTGCGCATCGGGGTCACCTTCGTCGCCAGGGATGGCGGTTATTGCCGCAGCTTCGTGGTCGACACCACCGCCGGCCTGGCCTGCCTGAAGGGCGGGCGCTGGAACGTCCCGGTGCTGGCCCAGGACGGCGATGGTGCGGCCTGGGTCGACGGCAGCCAGCCGCCGCCCGTCGTGCGCGATGCGATCAATGCGCGCATCGCCGGCACCGTGCTCGATCCGGCGGCCGAACGCGCGGCCCAGCAGCGCGGCTGGACGCAGTGAAGCGGCCTGCCAGAAAGCCCATCCACGCCGCTGCGCGGCAGGGAGTTGCTTTCTTTTGGTAAACTGTCTGAAAAACAGGCCGGCATATACATGGGTGGCGATTTCGGGTATCGTGTCACCCGCTGAAAGTGTCTCTACGTCCGCTTTTTCTGGATTATCGCCGGCCGCCGCCGGGTTGTCCCGCCTGCCGGCTTCTCCCCGGTCCCCTGCCTGCCATGCGCGCCGGAGCCCGGTTCCCGTTCCGCCCTGCGCTGCGCGTCCATCGACCCGCGACGGGGAGAACATGCCCGATCGTAGAGCTGAACGAATGAATGCAACCAAATAATATGTCTGATTCTCCGAGCAATAACGCGAACAACAACGAGCCGGTCGCCGCGCCAGCCGCGCCGGCCGCCGAGGCTCCCACCGTACGCTTCGCCGACTTCGGCCTGGCGCCGGAAATCCAGCGCGCGCTCGCGGACCAGGGTTACGAGCATCCGACCCCGATCCAGGCCCAGGCGATTCCTGTGGTGCTGCAGGGCCGCGACGTCATGGGCGCGGCCCAGACCGGCACCGGCAAGACCGCCAGTTTCTCGCTGCCGATCCTGCAGCTCCTGATGCCGCATGCGAACGCCAGCATGTCGCCGGCGCGCCATCCGGTGCGCGCCCTGGTGCTGGTGCCGACCCGCGAACTGGCGGTGCAGGTGGCCGACAACGTCAAGGCCTATGCCAAGCACACGCCGCTGCGCGCCACCGTGGTGTTCGGCGGCATGGACATGAAGCCGCAGACCGAGATCCTGCGCCGCGGCGTCGAGATCGTGATCGCCACCCCGGGCCGCCTGCTGGACCACATCGAACAGAAGAACGTGAGCCTGGGCCAGGTGCAGATGCTGGTGATGGACGAAGCCGACCGCATGCTCGACATGGGCTTCCTGCCCGACCTGCAGCGCATCATCAACCTGCTGCCGAAGGCGCGCCAGAACCTGATGTTCTCGGCCACCTTCTCGCCCGAGATCAAGAAGCTGGCCAATACTTTCCTGAACAATCCGCTGACCATCGAAGTCGCGCGCAGCAATGCGACCGCCGAGAAGGTCACGCAGATCGTCTACAAGGTCGACGAAGAGGCCAAGCGCGACGTGGTCGAGCACCTGATCCGCTCGCGCGACATGAAGCAAGTGATCATCTTCTCGAACACCAAGATCGGCGCCTCGCGCCTGTCGAGCCACCTGGAAAAGCGCGGCGTCAAGGCGTCCGCGATCCACGGCGACAAGACCCAGCAGGAGCGCATGGCGGCGCTGGACGCGTTCAAGAACGGCACGGTGGAAGTGCTGGTGGCGACCGACGTCGCCGCGCGCGGCCTCGACATCTCCGACCTGCCGGCCGTGATCAACTACGACCTGCCGTACAACGCCGAAGACTACGTGCACCGCATCGGCCGCACCGGCCGCGCCGGCGC
>DDKG01000055.1 GCA_002339265.1 Massilia sp. UBA2604
ATTGCCCGGCGCGTTGCGGATATCGAGCTTGATGCCGCGCTCGCGCTGCAGGATGCTGATGTCGAAGGAGGCGTAGCGCTCCAGCAGCTCCTTGCCGTCATCGATGTCGCTGCCGGTATTGAGTACCGCCAGCGCGCATTTGCGGAAGACGTCGTACAGGCCGGCCTTGCCGGTCTCGAGCAGCTTGGCCACTTCGGCCTTGGACAGAACTTCGAGCCGGCCTTGCGGCGAAATCAGGGTATCGACCAGTTGCAGGCTTTCGGGTGAAACGAGTGTATCGACTACTTCGTGGGTCATGGTCCTGTTTTCCTCTTCTAAGAAACGTTACAGCTTTACATCAATATACGCCAAACCGCCCCAACGCGTGCCCCAAAACCGTGAGCCGCGCACGGTGCGGTGCACCATCTTCGACCCGTGCTAACACATCCGGAAAAAACTATCTTGCAATGAAGAATATGCACTAGAATGCCTGCCTATTGGAAAATTCGTCCTTCGGATTGATCCATATAACTATTACTTAGACATTAAATTTTCGGGAGGAACCGCATGAGCGGTGCAGCTACTACACCCGCCAGCCGACCTCTTCCAGAATTCAACCAGATCATGGGCCACCCAGCACCGCTGTGGATGCTGTTCATGACCGAGTTCTGGGAGCGCTTCGCTTTCTACGGCATTCGTTGGGCACTCGTCCTTTACATCGTCGCCCAGTTCTACGGCGGCGACGCGGTCGGCCAGGCCGACGCCAACCTGACCTACGGTTCCTACCTCGCGCTGGTGTATGCCGGCGCCGTCTTCGGCGGCTGGGTGGCAGACCGCGTCATCGGCTACCAGCGCTCGATCCTGGTTGGCGCCATCTTCATGGCGGCTGGCCTGTTCATGATTTCGGTCCCGAACCAGGACATCTTCAAACTCGGCCTGGCAACCATCATCGTCGGTAACGGCATGTTCAAGCCGAACATCTCGGCCATGGTCGGCCAGCTGTACGCGCTGAACGACACCCGTCGCGATTCGGGCTTCACCATCTTCTACATGGGCATCAACGTCGGCGCGCTGTTCGCACCGGTTGTGACCCAACTGCTGGCCGAGAAAGTGTTCGGCACCTCGGCCATGCCATCGTACAAGATCGTGTTCCTGGCCTCGGGCATCGGCATGCTGATCTCGCTGTTCTGGTTCTACGTCGGCCGCAAGTCCCTCCAGGGCATCGGCGCGCCGATCGGCGACCTGGCCAACCCGAAGCGCCTGGTGATGACGATCGTCGGCGCGCTGATCGTGATCCCGGTCATGTACCTGCTGCTGCAAGCTGGCGCCGCCAACCTGCAGGTGCTGCTGACCATCCTGTTCGTCGGCCTGGCCGCAATGCTGATCATCGAGGGCATCCGCGAAGGCAAGGTCTCGCGCGACAAGACCTGGGCGATGATGATCATCTTCTTCTTCAATATCCTGTTCTGGTGCTTCTTCGAACAGGCCGGCAGCTCGTTCACCTTCCTGGCGAACAATATCGTCGATCGTAACCTGGGTGGCTGGGAATATCCGGTGGCCTGGTTCCAGTCGGTGAACTCGGTGGCCATCATCGTGTTCGCGCCGATCATCGCCGCGATCTGGGTCTGGCTCGGCAAGCGCAACGCCAACCCATCGATCCCGCGCAAGTTCGGCCTTGGCCTGATCTTCAACGGCCTGGCCTTCGGCCTGCTGGTGTTCGCGCTGTCGTCGCTGGTCGACGACAAGGGGATGATCCCGTTCTGGACCCTGTTCGCGGTGTACGTGATCCAGTCGGTCGGTGAGCTGTGCCTGTCGCCGATCGGCCTGTCGATGGTGACCAAGCTGGCTCCTACCCGCCTGGTGGGCCTGGGCATGGGCGGCTGGTTCCTGTCGACCGGTATCGGCAACAACCTGTCGGGTATCTTCGCCTCGCACGTGTCGGGCGAGACCGGCATGACCGTCGCTTCGGCCCTGGACGGCTACAACTTCGGCCTGTGGTCGCTGCTCGGCGGCGGCGTGCTGCTGGTGGTCCTGGCCCCAGTGATCCAGAAGCTGATGCACGGCGTGAAGTAAGAACGTTCTGCTCTGACGAGAACGGCGGCCCGCGGGCCGCCGTTTTCATTCGCGCATCTCCTATCGGTAGTCGAGATGCGCGCTCATCGCCGCCATTTCGGCCACCATCCATTCGCGGAAACGCCGCACCTTGAGCATGTGCTCCTTGTGCGGATTGACCAGGTAGCGGTAGCCGTTCGCGAACGGCACGCTGCGGCAGGGGATCAGGCGCAGCGCGCCGGCGGCGATGTCCTGGAACGCGATCCCGTACGGCACCAGGGCCACGCCCTGCCCCGCCACCGCCGCCTGCACCAGTACGCCCCAGTGGCTGTAGGCGCGCGAGAAATCATAGTCGCCCTTGAGCGCGCGGTTTTCATTCAGCAGCTGCAGCCAGGCCTCGGGCGAGTGCACGATCAGCAGGCGATGCTCGCTCAGGTCGGCCAGGGTCAGCGCGGCCTGGCCCGGCGTCAGCAGGTCCGGGCTGTAGGCCGGCACCAGCCGTTCGCGAAACAGCACGGTCGGATCGCCATCCGTCACCGGACCATAGCGGATCGCGACGTCGGTGCTGTCGGCCTGCAGGTCGACCGGCGCGTCGTTCGAATCCAGCCGGATGTCGAGTTCCGGATACAGCTTGGTGAAGCGGTGCATGCGCGGCACCAGCCACTTGATCGCGAACGAATGGGTGGTGGCGATGCGCAGCACCGCCTCCTCGTCGCCACTCTGCAAGGCGGTGACCTTGGCGCGCAGCTCGCCCAGCATGCGGGCGGTGGCGATCGCCAGTTCATGCCCCTTTTCCGTCAAGGCGATGTGACGCGGATGCCGCACAAAGAGTGCGAATCCAATGTTTTCTTCCAGCTGCTTGACCTGGAGGCTGACCGCCGCCGGGGTCTTGTGCAGCTCGTGCGCGGCCAGCTTGAAACTGCCCCAGCGCGCGGCGCACTCGAAGTCGATCAGGCCCGAAAGGCTGCGCAAGGCCTTCATTTGGGACCCATGGCTAAGTTTTTCTTATTCATTGTCATTACTATTTCTCGTTTGATGAATTGTACTTCCCCCAGGAAAATAGTGGCGATCACACAAGGAACCGCCATGCCCAAGAATATTCTCGTGATCGGTGGTACCCGGTTTTTCGGCAAGCTGCTGGTGCAGCGCCTGGTCCGGGCCGGCCACCACGTCACCATCGCCACCCGCGGCTACGCGCCGGATCCTTTCGGCCCGCGCATCGCTCGGGTGCGCGTCGACCGCCGTAACGAACACGCCATGCGCGCCGCCTTCGGCGGCATGAAGTTCGACATCGTCTACGACCAGATGTGCTATTCGCCGCTCGACGCGGCGATCTCGAGCCGCGTCTTTGGTGGCAATGTCGGGCGCTACGTCATGACCTCGACCATCGACGTCTACCGCGCGCTCGAACCGCAATCGCAAGCCTTCGACGAGGACGCGCTGCACGTCGACGCCCAGCCGATCGACACCGGCTATCCGTGGCACGACCCGGCGCGCGCCATCGACAGCTACGTTGCCGGCAAGGTCCAGGCCGAGGCCTATCTGTACCGCGCCGGCAGCATGCCGGTCGCCAGCGTGCGCCTGGGCCATGTGCTGGGCGGCCCGGACGACTTCACCGGTCGGCTGGCCCACTACGTCGACCTGGTGCGCCAGCGCGCCGCGCTGCCGTACACCAGCGCCAAGGCGCGCACCTCCTTCCTCGAGGCGCGCGAAGCGGCCGACTTCCTGGTGTGGACTGGCGCCGAGGAGTTTACCGGGCCGGTGAACGCGGCCGCCGACGGCGCGCTGTCGGCCTATGAGCTGCATGGCCGTGTGGCGGCGGCGCTGGGCGTGGCCGCGCGCACGCGCAAGGTCGGCGCGGGCAGTCCGTCGCCATTCGACCTCCTCACGCCGCTGGTGCTCGACACCAGCCGCGCCAAGGCGCTGGGTTACCAGTTCAGCCACAGCGACGACTGGATCGACAGCACGATTCGCCAGCACGACCTGGCTTACGTCTGATTCGATGCTGGTTGGACGCGTGGACGGCGGAGCCGTCCACGCGTCCAACCTCAATCCGCATCGCAAACACATGAAACGACAACGCCGGCTCACAGCCGGCGTTGTCGTTTGCGCTTAGACCTTCTTCGCCTTCTCGCGCGCCACCAGGTACAGCAGCACCACGATCACCCCATACGGAATCATGCTGAGCCAGTTCGCACCGTCCCCCGCAAAGAACTGATTCGAGGCCTGGGCCCAGGCGCCGATCGCGGCATCGAAATCGGTGAACACCCCGGCCGTGATGGCGATGATGATGCCTGCCAGCGCGCCGCCGGCGATATAACCCGAGGCCAGCAGCACGCCCGCGCTGCGGTCGCCCGCCGCCTGGCGCTCTTCTTCGTTCAGGTGCGCATTCTGCGGCAGCCTGTTGTTGCGGCGGTCGGCCAGCCAGCGCACGGTG
>DDKG01000050.1 GCA_002339265.1 Massilia sp. UBA2604
CGTTTTGCACTATACTGGCGGGTCTGTCCAATCCGGACAGCTATTTGATAAATCACGGTGCCTGGGGTTCCGACTCTTGCACCGCATGTGAAAGGTAACATCATGTCGGTTGAAAACATCAACAAAGCCGCAATCATCGCGGACAACGCACGTGGCCAGAACGATACCGGTTCGCCGGAAGTCCAGGTCGCACTGCTGACCGCACGCATCAACGAACTGAACGGCCACTTCAAGGCACACCAGAAGGATCACCACTCGCGTCGTGGCCTGATCATGATGGTCAACCGCCGTAAGAGCCTGCTGGCTTACCTGAAGAACAAGGACCTGAATCGTTATCGCGACCTGATCGCCAAGCTGGGCCTGCGTAAGTAATCGCAAGTTCTTGCTTCAGACGGTTTAGTCAAAAATGCCTGCGCCAGTTGTCTGACGCGGGCATTTTTCGTTTTTGCCGTCTTGTTGTTTGTTGCAAGGCCATTGATAGGTGGCCCGTGGTGAGAGGTGAACGACAGCTCCTGAAAATCTGTCGGTAAAATGAAAGGGATTACCCAATGTTTAATAAAGTTACGAAAACCTTCCAGTACGGTCAACACACGGTCACCCTGGAGACGGGTGAAATCGCGCGCCAGGCTAGCGGCGCCGTCGTCGTGTCGGTCGAAGATACCGTCATCCTGGCAACCGTCGTTGCCCGCAAGGACGCCAAGCCGGGCCAGGACTTCTTCCCGCTGACCGTCGACTACATGGAGAAAACGTACGCTGCGGGTAAGATCCCTGGCGGTTTCTTCAAGCGTGAAGGCCGTCCTTCCGAAAAAGAAACGCTGACCTCGCGCCTGATCGACCGTCCGATCCGTCCACTGTTCCCGGAAGGCTACCTGAACGAAGTCCAGGTCATCATCCACGTGCTGTCGGTCAACCCTGAAATCGATCCGGACATTCCGTCGATGATCGGCGCCTCGGCCGCCCTGTGCATCGCCGGCATCCCGTTCGCCGGTCCGATCGGCGCCGCGCGCGTCGGCTACGCCAACGGCCAGTACATCCTGAACCCGACCACCACCGAACTCAAGACCTCGCAGATGGACCTGGTCGTGGCCGGCACCGAAACCGCCGTCCTGATGGTGGAATCGGAAGCCCAGCAACTGTCCGAAGAAGTCATGCTCGGCGCGGTCGTGTTCGGCCACGAGCAAATGAAGGCCGTGATCGACGCGATCCACGACCTGGTCGCCGAAGGCGGCAAGCCGGAAGTCGAATGGGCGCCGGCGCCAAAGAACGAAGAACTGATCGCCCGCGTTGGCGAACTGGCCGGCGCCAAGGTCCGTGACGCCTACCAGACCCGCGAAAAATCGGCGCGCCAGCAGAAGCTGAAGTCGCTGTCGGCGGAAGTGATGGCCGAACTGTCGGCACAAGGCGTCGCCGCCGATGCTGGCGAAGTCGGCAACATCCTGTTCGACATGGAAGCCAAGGTCGTGCGTTCGCAGATCCTGGACGGCGAGCCGCGCATCGACGGCCGCGACACCCGCACCGTGCGTCCGATCTCGATCCGTTCGAGCGTCCTGCCGCGCACCCACGGCTCGGCCCTGTTCACCCGTGGCGAAACCCAGGCGCTGGTCGTTGCCACCCTCGGCACCGCGCGCGACAGCCAGAAGATCGACGCGCTGATGGGCGAGTACACCGACGACTTCATGATGCACTACAACATGCCTCCGTTCGCCACCGGCGAAACCGGTCGCGTGGGCACCCCGAAGCGCCGCGAAGTCGGCCACGGCCGCCTGGCCAAGCGCGCGCTGGTCGCCGCACTGCCTAACCCAGAAGATTTCAGCTACTCGGTGCGCCTGGTTTCGGAAATCACCGAATCGAACGGTTCGTCGTCGATGGCCTCGGTCTGCGGCGGCTGCCTGGCGTTGATGGACGCCGGCGTGCCGATGAAAGCGCACGTGGCCGGCATCGCCATGGGCCTGATCAAGGAAGGCGGCAAGTTCGCCGTCCTGACCGACATCCTGGGCGACGAAGATCACCTGGGCGACATGGACTTCAAGGTCGCCGGCACCGCGCAAGGCATCACCGCGCTGCAGATGGACATCAAGATCCAGGGCATCACCAAGGAAATCATGCAGGTCGCACTGGCGCAAGCCAAAGACGGCCGCCAGCACATCCTGGCCGAGATGCAGAAGGCCATGCCGACCGTGAAGACCGAGCTGTCGGACTTCGCACCGCGGCTGATCACCATCCGCATCAACCCTGAGAAGATCCGTGACGTGATCGGCAAGGGCGGCGCCGTCATCCGCGCGCTGACCGAAGAAACCGGCACCCAGATTGACATCACCGACGAAGGCATCGTGACCATCGCGTCGGTCGACGCCGCCGCCGGCCAGGAAGCCAAGCGCCGCATCGAAGAGCTGACCGCATCGGTCGAAGTGGGCAAGACCTACGATGGCACCGTGCTCAAGCTGCTGGACTTCGGCGCGATCGTGCAAGTCATGCCTGGTAAAGATGGTCTGCTGCACATCTCGCAGATCGCCAACGAGCGCGTCAACGCCGTTGCCGACTACCTGAAAGAAGGCCAGCAAGTGCGCGTCAAGGTGCTGGAGACCGACGAGCGCGGTCGTCTGAAGCTGTCGATGAAGGCGGCCGATCCGGTTGAAGGCGCGGCCGAGTAATTCGGACTGCCAGCAAGTGAGCGGTTCGCCGCTCGATGAAAAAACCGTCAGTGCGTGAGCCTGGCGGTTTTTTTTCGCCGTGTAGAAGCGACAATGTGTGAGAAAGCGCGGCATCCCGGCGACTATACTTGGTCCATATGGACATCGGAGGGACGTCTGCACATGAACAGCAAACGTTGGCTAAGCGGTGCACTCTTCGTGGCAACCTTGCTCATCGCGGCATGGATGTGGAATGACCGAAGCGCCGGCCCCGGTGTGCCGGAAGCGCCGCCGACTGCGATGCCAGCGCAGGCATCCCGACCGGCCGCGCCTGCGGCATTGCCGCCTGCGCCGGCCCTGCCGGCGATGCCGACCAGGGAGTTGGACTTGCCGCTTGCCGATCAGGTCGAGCGACTGCTGGCAACGCAAGACCCGAAGGACGCCTACACCGCCTACTTGCTGCTGGCGTCGTGCGTCATTGTCAACGACACCCACGACCTCAAATTCTACGACTCCACGCTGCGCACCAGCCGCGCCATGACTGCTGCCGAGCGGCAGCAGGTAACGGCATGGTGCAGCGGGATGACCGAACGCGAGCGGCAAGCCCGTCTCGATCATCTCGCCATTGCTGCCAGGGGCGGAGTCGCCGGCGCGGCGTGGACATTCTTTGCCGAAGGGCCGTTCGGCGACCCGAGCGCATTGCAGACCCGCCCGGACGATCCGCTGGTGCGCGAATGGAAGGCGACTGCCGCCGCCCAGCTGGCGCAGGCTGCGGAAGCGGGTGACGAGACGACGCTGCTGCTATGGGGGTTCAAGAATCTGAAGGCCGACGGGACGTTGGATACGGATCCCGCGCTCGGTTACGGCTATCTGCTGGCGTATGGCCTCATTGCGCCTGACCGTATCCTCGGCGGTACGCCAGCGGCGCAACAGTATGCCGAAGGCAGCAATCTCATGAAGGCGCTGGGCGGCGCCTTGAGCCCTGAACAGCGCGCCGCTGCGATGGCGGCGGCGCAGCGGATCGCGGCCAAGGTCAAAGCCAAACGACAGCGCGCCGGAGACCAGCAAGGCGGCTAGTCGCCGGCAAGGCCGGGGAGGTCGGCCGAGCAGGCGAGGTCTTTCTGCCCTTCGAGTTGCGCCAGCCTGCCAGTCAGCGCCGCATGGATCGACTCGAATGCCGTCGATCCCAGTGTGATGCGGCGCGGCGCCGGCGCCTGCTCGGCCGAGTCGATCATGACCTCCACCATCCGCACCGGGTCGCCGGTGAGCTTGAAACTGCCGTCGGCCAGCGCGCGCCGCACGCCGCCGGACGGCGTATCGATATAAGCGTCCAATGCGGGCGCCGCATCCAGGCCTGCGGCGAAATTCGTCGGCGTCGGCCCCGGTTCCGCCAGCGTAAAATCGATGCCAAACGGCGCGACTTCCTGCGCCACCGATTCGACGAAGCCTTCAATGCCCCATTTGGTCGCGTGATACACGCTGAAGTTCGGGTAAGCGATCTGGCCGCCCTCGGACGAGACCTGGATCACCCGCCCGCCGCCCTGCTGACGCAGATGGGGCAGGGCGGCGCGGATCAGCTGGATCGAGCCGAGCAGGTTGGTGTCGAGCTGGCGCTTGACCTGCGCATCGCTCAATTCCTCGGCCGCGCCGAACAGGCCGTAGGCGGCATTGCTGACCACGACGTCGATGCGGCCGAGCTCCGCGAAGGCGCGCGCCAGCACGTCACGGATCGCGTCGTGATCGAGCACGTCCAGCTGCGCCACCCACAGCTGCCCGGGATAGCGCGCCTGCAGCTCAGCCAGCGCTGTGGGACTACGCAAGGTGGCGGCCACGCGGTCGCCGCGGGCCAGCAGTTGTTCGGTCATGATGCGGCCAAAGCCGGTCGAAGTGCCGGTGATGAACCAGGTGCGTTGCATGGTCGTTCTCCTTGTCGTCATGGTCGCCGGATGGCTTCCTTTGAAAACAGAATAGACGAACACATTGCTGTTATCATCCCTCCAATCCCGCATGCATTAGTGAAAAATTACCAGCAATGTCCCAACCCGACCTCGACAGCCTGCGCGCCTTCGTCGCCATCGCCCACCGCCGCAGCTTCCGCAAGGCGGCGGACGAACTAGGCGTCTCGCCCTCGACCTTGAGCCACATGATGCGCGCAATGGAAGAGGGCCTTGGCGTGCGGCTCCTGCATCGCACCACCCGCAGTGTCGCGCCGACCGAGGCCGGTGAACACTTCCTGCGCCGGATCGAACCGGTGCTGCGTGAATTGGGAGACACGCTGGAAGATGTCAGCGGTTTCGGTGGGCGGCCAGGCGGAACGCTGCGCATCAACACAGCCGAGCCGACCGCGCGCTGGCTGTTGCAGCGCGCGGTGCCGGTGTTCCAGCAACGATATCCGGAAGTCTCTCTCGACCTCTTCGTCGAAAATGGCTTGGTCGACATCGTCGCCGCCGGCTTCGATGCCGGCGTGCGCCTGCTGGAGGCGGTCCCGCAAGACATGCACGTCGCCCCATTCGGCGCGCCAGTGCGCTTCATGCCGGTGGCGTCGCCCGCCTACCTGCAGGCGCATGGAACCCCGCACGTGCCGGATGACCTGCGCACGCACGGGTGCATCCGCATGCGCATGCAGAGCGGGAAGATCTATCGCTGGGAGTTCGCGCGCCACGGCCAGGCCTTCGCCATCGACGTCCCCGGCACGCTGGTCCTGAACCAGGTCGGCCTGATGGTAGAGGCCGCTGCGGCCGGCCGCGGTATCGCCTATGTGCCGGACACGACGGCGCGCGACTACCTGGATGACGGCCGCCTGCTGCCTCTTTTGCAGGAGTGGTGCCAGCCGTCGTCCGAGCTGGCGCTGTACTATCCGGGGCATCGCCACGTGCCGGCGGCGCTGCGCGCCTTTATCGGCGTGCTGCAAGAGGTGTATCCGCCAGCTTGAGCCCGCCACTGAAGCCCTTACCCGGCGTGCGGGAATCGCAGCAAACCCAACGAATCTGCTTGACCCTCTAGCGGCTACAGGGTATTTAATAGCTGGTAGCAAAAATTGGCCGACCGGCCCTGCGCTCCCTGACTACCCTGACGCGATGCGACGCCTGATCCTGATACTCCTGCTGCTCATGATGCCCCTCCAGGCCGCCTGGGCCGCCGGCGCGCCGTATTGCAGTCATGACGAACAGACCATGCATCCGGGCCACCACGTCCACAAGCATCCACCGTCGGCCAACCAGGACGATGGCGCGCCGGGCGACCATTGCGACGATTGCGACGCCTGCCACCACCTGTCGGCCAGCGCCGTCCTGTCGGCGCAACCCAACCTCCCTCTGCCAAAAGGCGCCCCGCACCTGCGCGGCGAATTGCGGCGCTACGTCTCCCACGTCCCCGACCTGATTCCTCCGCCCGACCGGCCACGCCGCATCTAAGGCGGCGGGGATCTTCATAACGCCGCAGACGCGGCGCATCGCGTGCCCCGCCGGACATCCAACCGTTCGGAGCATCATCATGAAACATCGTTTGACACCGCTGCTGGCGGCGCTCGCGCTCGCCTGCGCGTGCCTGCCTGCCGCGGCGTGGTCGGCGCCACTCACCCTGGAAGCGGCCATCGACCTGGCGCTGCGCGCCAATCCCTCCTTGCGCGCCGCCGGCAGTGAAGTGGCGGCGCAAGAGGGCGCGCTGACCCAGGCCGGGACGCTGCCCAATCCCGAGCTCGAGCTGCTGCGCGAGGGAGAGCAAAGCGACAACCGCACCACGACCGCCACCCTGAACATTCCCATCGAATTGGGCGGCAAGCGCGCGGCGCGGGTCGACGCCGCGCGCCAGGAAAAGGAGCTGGCCGCGATCGCGCTGGAGGCGGAACGGGCCAGGGTGCGCGCCGATACTGCGGCCGCCTTCCATGACGTGGTCGCGGCCCAGGAACGCGAGCGCATGGCCCAGGAACTGGTATCGCTTGCCGGCCGCGCGCTGGCCGCCGCCGGCAAGCGGGTCGAGGCCGGGACCTTGTCCCCGGTCGAGGAAACCCGCGCCCGCGTGGCCCAGGGCAGCGCCCGGATCGAGGCGCTGCAGGCGGGACGCGACCTGGAAGGCGCGCGCATCCGCCTGGCCGCCCTGTGGGCCGGCGACGCGCGCCAGCTGAACATCAATGCACCGCAGAGCGCAGCGCTGCCATTGGCGCCGCCGCTGGACCGGTTGCTGGCGCAGCTCGACCGATCTCCGGCCATGCGCCATGCGCGCATCGAGGTGGGACGCCGTGAGGCGCTGGCCCGGCTGGAGAAGAGTCGGCGCACGCCCGATGTCAACGTGATCGTCGGCGCCCAGCGCGAAGGGCCGGATACCCGCAACCGCGCGGTGCTCGGCCTGTCGGTGCCGCTGCCGCTGTTCAACCGCAACGACGGCGCCGTGCTCGATGCCCTGCGCCGGGTCGACAAGGCGCGCGACGAGCAAGACGCCGAAGGGGCGCGCCTGCGCGCCGAACTGGCCCAGGCGCATGCGCGGCTCACGGCGGCGCTGGGTGAGTGCGCCCTGATCGCGGACGAGGTGCTGCCCGGCGCCGAAGACGCCCAGCGCGCGGCCAGCCGCGGTTTCGAACTCGGCAAGTTCGGTCTGATCGACGTGCTCGACGCCCAGCGTGTGCTGGCCCAATCGAAGAACCAATACTTGAACGCCGTCGCCGAGAGCCATCGCGCCGCGGCCGACATCGCACGGCTGCTCGGACACGCAGCCGTCCAGGAGAATCCATGAACAAGCAGCAAAGCAAGGTCATCGCCATCATGCTGGCGGTCGCCGTCCTCCTCGCCGCCATCGTGCTGGTGCGCGACCGCGCCCCGGGTGGCGCGGATGAACACGGTCATCAAGAGGAGCCGGAACACGCGCACGAGCATGGCGAAGAGGGCCATGCGGACGATGGCGTGATCCGCTTCACCGACCAGCAGGTCGGCGTGGCCGGCATCACCATCGCCACCGCCGGCCCGGTCCACCTGGACACCTTCATCCGCATGCCGGGCCAGATCGCGCTCAACGAAGACCGCACCGCCCACGTGACGCCGCGCGCCGCCGGGGCGGTCAGCGAAGTGAACGCCACGCTCGGCGAAAAGGTGAGCAAGGACCAGGTGCTGGCCAGCGTCGCCAGCGCCGACGTGGCGCTGCATCGCGGCGCGCTGGCGACGGCCGAGCGCCGGGTCGCGTATGCGCGCAAGGTCCACGCGTCGGAACAGATGCTGTGGGAAGAGAAGATCTCGGCGCGCCAGGACTTGCTGCGCGCCGAACAGGAGCTGAGCGAGGCGCAGATCGCCGTGCAGAGCGCGCGCCAGCAGTTGCAGGCGCTGGGCGCGCGCGATGCCGGTTCGTCGAACATCCTGAAGATCCGGGCGCCGTTCGACGGCGTTATCGTCGAAAAGCACATCACGATGGGTGAAGTCGTCGGCGCCGATACCCGCGTGTTCACGCTCACCGACCTGTCGACCGTGTGGGCCGACGTGGTGGTGCCGGCGCGCGACCTCGACATCGTCCGGGTCGGCACCGACGCCGTCATCCGCTCGATCGCATCGAACACGACGGCGCCGGGCAAGGTGTCCTACGTCAGCTCGCTGGTGGGCGAGGAATCGCGCTCGGCCAAGGCGCGGGTGGTGCTCGACAATCCGGGCGCCGCCTGGCGTCCTGGCTTGGCGGTGAACATCGACATCGTCACCGGCTCGAGCGACGTGCCGGTGGCGGTGGCGCGCGAAGCGATCCAGACGGCGGACGGCCGCCAGGTGGTCTACAAGCGCGTCAAGGAAGGGTTCGTCGCTCAGCCGGTAGCCACCGGCCGCTCGGACGGGCGATTCATCGAAATCACGGCCGGCCTGCGCGCGGGCGAGGCCTATGCCGGCGCCGGCAGCTTTGCGGTCAAGGCTGAGCAGGGCAAGGGCGAGGGCAGTCATGAACACTGAACCTGTCACCCTGTTCGACCGCCTGATCGCGGCCGCCATCGCGCGCCGCTGGCTGGTGATGCTGGCCGTGCTGGCGATGGCCGGCATCGGCGTCTACAACTACGGCCGCCTGCCGATCGACGCGGTGCCGGACGTGACCAATGTGCAAGTCCAGATCAATACCGCGGCGCCGGGCTATTCCCCGCTCGAGACCGAGCAGCGCATCACCTACCAGGTCGAGGCGGTGCTGGCCGGCTTGCCGCACCTGGAGTATTTCCGCTCGCTGTCGCGCTACGGCCTGTCGCAGGTGACGGTGGTGTTCGAGGAGGGCACCGACATCCAGTTCGCGCGCCAGCTGGTCAGCCAGCGCCTGCAGGATGCGCGCGAGGGGCTGCCGGCCGGCGTGGTGCCGGCGCTGGGGCCGATTGCGACCGGCCTGTCGGAGATCTACCAGTGGACGGTGGAAACCGAACCGGGAGCAAAGAAGCTTGATGGCACGCCCTACACGCCGACCGACCTGCGCGAGATCCAGGACTGGATCATCAAGCCACAGTTGCGCACCGTGCCCGGCGTCACCGAGATCAACTCGATCGGCGGCTTCGACAAGGAATACCTGGTGGCGCCGAACACGGCCACCTTGTCGTCCTATGGCCTGGAGCTGGCGGATATCGTGAACGCTCTCGAGCGCAACAACAGCAACGTCGGCGCCGGCTATATCGAACGCGAAGGCGAGCAATACCTGGTGCGCGCGCCGGGGCAGGCGGCGTCGATCGAGGACATCGGCAATATCGTCGTCACCAGCATCCGCGGCATCCCGGTGCGGGTGCGCGACGTGGCCGAGGTGACGATCGGGCAGGAGCTGCGCACCGGCGCCGCCACCGAGAATGGCGTCGAGGTGGTGCTCGGCACCGTGGTGATGCTGATCGGCGAGAACAGCCGCGCGGTGTCGAAGGCGGTCGACGCCCGCATGCTCGAGATCAACCGCAGCCTGCCGCAGGGCGTGAAGGCGGTCACGGTCTACGATAGAACCGTCCTGGTCGAACGGGCCATCGCCACGGTGCGCAAGAACCTGGTCGAGGGAGCGATCCTGGTGGTGGCGGTGCTGTTCTTCTTTCTCGGGAACCTGCGCGCGGCGCTGCTTACCGCCATGGTGATCCCGCTGGCGATGCTGTTCACCTTCAGCGGCATGGTCGGCAATAAGGTCAGCGCCAACCTGCTCAGCCTGGGGGCGCTGGACTTCGGCATCATCGTCGACGGCGCCGTGGTGATCGTCGAGAACTGCGTGCGGCGCCTGGCCGCCGCCCAGCATCGGCTGGGACGCATCCTCACGCGCGAGGAGCGCTTTGCCGAGGTGTTCGAGGCGGCGCGCGAGGCGCGCCGACCGCTGATCTACGGCCAGCTGATCATCATGATCGTCTACCTGCCGATCTTCGCCCTGACTGGCATCGAGGGCAAGATGTTCCACCCGATGGCATTCACCGTGGTGTTCGCGCTGCTCGGTGCGATGATCCTGTCGGTGACCTTCGTGCCGGCCGCGGTGGCCCTGTTCATCGGCCGCTCGGTCGAGGAAAAGGAAAGCCGCGTGATGGGCGCCGCGCGGCGCTGGTATGCGCCGGCGCTGGACTATGCGCTGGCCAACCGCGCCGTGATGCTGGTGTTCGCGGGCGTGGTGATCGCGCTGGCCGTCCTGATGGGCACGCGCCTGGGGACGGAATTTGCCCCCAACCTCGACGAGGGCGACATGGCGGTGCTGACGATGCGGGTCCCGGGCACGAGCCTGTCGCAGTCCGTGAAAATGCAGCAGCAGATCGAGACCACCTTGATGCGCGAATTCCCCGAGATCGCGCGCGTGTTCGCCCGCATCGGCACCGCCGAGATCGCGTCCGACCCGATGCCGCCCAGCGTGGCCGACAGCTACATCATCTTCAAGCCCGAGAAGGACTGGCCCAGGGTTGGAAAAGGTGCGCGTCGTTCGCGCGTCGAGGTCGAGAGCGCGATCCGGACGACACTCGAAGGCCTGCCCGGCAACAACTACGAATTCAGCCAGCCGATCCAGCTGCGCGTGAACGAACTGATTTCGGGCGTGCGCAGCGACGTCGCGGTGAAGGTGTTCGGCGACGACCTGGGCGTGCTGGAAGCCACCGCCAACGAGGTCGCCGCCGCCCTGCGAAAAGTGCCGGGCGCCAGCGAGGTGCAGGTGGAACAGACCAGCGGCCTGCCGATGCTGCAGATCCGGGTCGACCGCGAGCGCGCCGCCCGCATGGGCCTGAACATCGGCGACGTGCAGGAGATGATCGCCACCGCCACCGCCGGCCGCGCCGCAGGCACGTTGTTCGAGGGCGACCGCCGCTTCGACATCGTGGTGCGCCTGCCGGAAGCCATGCGTGGCGACATCGACGCGCTGCGCCGGCTGCCGGTGGCCTTGCCCGGCAATACGGAGGGCACGCGCAGCTTCATCGCCCTGGGCGAGATCGCCAGCTTCGAGGTGGCGCCGGGCCCCAACCAGCTCAGTCGCGAGCAGGGCAAGCGCCGGGTGGTGGTCAGCGCCAATGTGCGCGGGCGCGACATCGGCTCTTTCGTGGCCGAGGCCCAGGAGCGCATCGCGCAGGAGGTGCGCGTCGCGCCCGGCTACTGGACCGCCTGGGGCGGCCAGTTCGAGCATCTGACCAAGGCGGCCGAGCGCCTGCGCCTGATCGTGCCGGCCTCGCTGCTGCTGGTGTTCGTCCTGCTTTACCTGGTGTTCAACAATGTGCGCGACGGCCTGCTGGTGTTCACCGGGATTCCGTTCGCCCTGGCCGGCGGCGTGGCGGCCCTGTGGGCGCGCGGGATTCCGCTGTCGATTTCGGCGGCGGTCGGCTTCATCGCCCTGTCCGGGGTCGCTGTGCTCAACGGCCTGGTGCTGATTTCCTTCATCCGGGGACTGCGCGACGAGGGTGCGTCGGTGCTCGATGCGGTGCGCCAGGGGGCGCTGGCGCGCCTGCGGCCGGTGCTGATGACGGCGCTGGTGGCGTCGCTCGGCTTCGTCCCGATGGCGCTGGCGGTCGGCACCGGGGCGGAGGTCCAGCGGCCGCTGGCCACGGTGGTGATCGGCGGGGTGCTGTCGTCGACCTTCCTGACCCTGCTGTTGTTGCCGGTTTTATATGAATGGGCGCATCGGGAACGGCCTGCGCGCGCCTTCCTGCCGTCCATGCGTGCGCTTTTTTCACAACGACAGTAAAAATATCCCGTAGACAACCGTGCGCCACATATCGGCCAATATGGAAATGGTATAGTTGGATGTTTAACAGAAATTTGTCCGTGTCGGAATCAGCAGGCGGGGCCGGCGCGGCGCTAACAACCAATTCAAGGGATAAGCCAGATGAGCATGAAGGATTACGCGGATCGCATCAGCCAGACAATCCTGGACCAGGAGGCCGCCATCGGCGCCGAATGGTTCGCCCAGCTCGAAGCGTTGAGCGTGCGCAGCAATGCGGCGGCGCGCGAACAACTGCGTTCGCACTGCAACCAGTTCCTGAAAGCCTTCGCCGCCGCCACCCGCAGCGGTGAACTCGAGAACGTCGACCACCGCTCGTGGGACGAAGTGCGCGACCTGCTGGCCGAGATCTCGTCGACCCGCGCCAAGTCGGGCTCGACCCCGAGCGAGACCGCCATCTTCGTGTTCTCGCTCAAGCAGCCGCTGTTCGCGCGCCTGCAGGCGGCATTCGCTGGCAACCCCGAAGGCCTGGCCGTGGCTTCCTGGACCGTCACGACCCTGCTCGACAAGCTGGGCCTGTACACGATCGAGGTGTTCCAGAAGACCAAGGACCAGATCATCGTGCGCCAGCAGCAGGAGCTGCTCGAGCTGTCGACGCCGGTGGTCAAGCTGTGGAACGGCATCCTGGCGCTGCCGCTGATCGGTACCCTGGACTCGGCCCGCACCCAGGTGGTGATGGAAAACATCCTGCAAAAAATCGTCGACACCGGCGCCATGATCGCCATCATCGACATCACCGGCGTGCCGACCGTCGACACCCTGGTGGCGCAGCACCTGATGAAGACCATCGCCGCCGCGCGCCTGATGGGCGCCGACTGCATCATCAGCGGCATCCGTCCGCAGATCGCGCAGACCATCGTGCACCTGGGCGTGAATCTCGAGGACGTGATCACCAAGGCCACCCTGGCCGACGCCTTCCTGGTGGCGCTCGAGCGCACCGGCGCCTCGATCACCATCAAGCACGCCTGAGGCCCGCGCCATGGAACGCATCCCGATCCTGCGCATGGGCGACCTGCTCCTGGTGACGATCCAGGTCGACATGCACGACCGCCTCGCCATGCAGCTGCAGGACGACCTGACCGAGCGCATCGTGAGCGACGGCGCCAAGGGCGTCCTGATCGATATCTCGGCGCTCGACCTGGTCGACTCCTTCATCGGCCGCATGATCAGCAATACCGCCGCCATGGCGCGCGTGCTCGACGCCCGCACCGTGGTGGTGGGCATGCAGCCGGCGGTGGCGATCACCCTCGTCGAGCTGGGCCTGACGCTGCACGGCGTGAAGACCGCGCTGAACGTCGAAAAGGGCATGGCGTTGCTCGGAAAGAGCTATAAATAATGGTCGGCGCGCATACCGATGCCGTCCCGTTCGAGACGCATCTGCTCGACCATCACCGGCAGCAGCGCACCGCGCGCGTGACCCTGCCGCTGCGTTCCGACGAGGACGTGGTGGGCCTGCGCAAGCAGGTGCGCGAGCGCGCGGTCGCGATCGCGCTGTCGCTGGTCGACCAGACCAAGCTGGTCACGGCCGCCAGCGAACTGGCGCGCAACACGATCAAGTATGGCGGCGGCGGCGAAGTGCATCTCGATGCGCTCGATGACGGCCTGCGCAAGGGCATCGGCCTGCTGTTCGTCGACGCCGGGCAGGGCATTCCCGACATCGACAGCGCCTTGCGGGACGGATTCACGACCGGTGGCGGATTGGGCCTGGGCCTGGGCGGCTCCAAGCGCCTGGTCGACGAGTTCGACATCGACAGCCGTGCGAAGGAGGGCACCGCGGTGCTGATCGTCAAATGGAAGCGCTGATCAGTTCCCAGTCGCCGCAGCACGTGTTCGCCGTTTCCCACGCCAGCGACGTCGCCGCCGTGCGCCGCGCCGGCCAGAAGCTGGCCGAGTCGCTGGGTTTCAATGAGACCCGCGCCGGGCAGCTGGCCCTGATCATCACCGAGGCCGCCACCAACATCCTCAAGCACGCAGGCGAAGGCCAGATCCACGTCGGCCCGGCGCAGTCGCCAGCCAGCATCGGCGTCGACGTGCTGGCGCTCGACAAGGGGCCGGGCATCGCCGACCTGGCCAGCAGCCTGGTCGACGGCGTCTCGACCGCCGGCACCGCCGGCACCGGCCTGGGCGCGCTGCATCGCCTGTCGGACGAATTCGACGTGTATTCGACGCCAGGGGACGGCGCCGCCTTCTTCATGCGCCTGTGGCGCGACGTGCCGCATCCCGATCCGTGCGGGGTCGAGGTGGGCGCCCTGTGGAGCCCGATCAAGGGCGAGGAAGCCTGCGGCGACGGCTGGGCGGTGTCCTGCGCCGGCGGCGGCGCGACCCTGCTCGCGGTCGACGGCCTGGGCCACGGTCCGGACGCGGCGCGCGCATCCAACGCGGCGATCCGGGCGCTGGGCGAACGCGGCCCGATTCCGGCGGGAGAAATGGTGCATGCGGCGCACGAGGCCTTGCGGCCCACGCGCGGCGCCGCGCTGGCGGTCGCGCGCATCGATTTCGCGGCCGACGAGCTGCGCTTCGCCGGCGTCGGCAATATCGGCGCGGTCGCGATCGACGAGACGCGCCGCGCGCTGGTGTCGCACAACGGCATCGTCGGCCACAATATGCGCAAGGTGCAGGAGTTCACGGTGCCGTTCGGCCCCGGCGCGCTGTGCATCATGCATTCGGACGGCATCGAGACCCGCTGGGACCTGGACAAGTACCCGGGCCTGCAGGGCCGCAGCCCGGCCCTGGTCGCGGCGGTGCTGATGCGCGACTATATCCGCGGCCGCGACGACGCCATGGTGCTGGTGGTGCGCCGCCTGGCGGGGGCGGCATGAGCAGGGCCCAGCGCATCCTGGGCGTCGCCCTGGACAGCGACCAGGACGT
>DDKG01000051.1 GCA_002339265.1 Massilia sp. UBA2604
CTCGGTATCGCACTTGGCGTGGTGCTTGCGGTGCACCGCGACCCAGGTCTTGGCGGTGACGCCGTAGGTGGTCAGCCAGATCCACATGCGAAACAGCTGGCACAGGACCGGATGGAAGGTCACGGCGCGGTGGCTGCGCGAGCGGTGCAGATACAGCTCGCTGGCGAAGACGGTCATGATGTACGACCCCGCCATGGTCAGCGCGACACCCGTGGGGCGGAGCTGGATGAATCCTTCGAACACGGCATTCTCCCTGTTGTCTTGTTGATCAGGACAGTGGACGTCCTGATATTGCAGAGAGAGTAACGTGTGCCGGACGAGCTCAAATCGATGAGCAGAGCGGTATTTACCCCTGTATTTATGCTTCTCCACCACCATGAGGACAGGCGCGATGTGTGGTCATATCAACCACTAAACTCCCCTGTTAGACGGCATTTCTGACGATCGGCTATGCTGAAACCTCGACCAACGATGCAAGAAGCATAATGATCCCCACCCGCTGCCCCGACCCGCGCGAACAGACCGTCGCCCTGCTCTACCAACCCATGCCGCCCCGGTCATCGACGGCATCCGCAAGGATCCCAAGCCCGGCGGCTACGCCGACAGCGGCGCCGACATCGCTCATGCATTGCGCATGGCGGGCGTGAAGGTCGTGACGCCGCAGGCCGATGCCGATCCGGCGCGCGAGATGGACTGGGTCTTTCCCGACACTCCGGTGGGCATCGCCGCCGCGCGCGCCGCCGGAGCCAGTCGACGACCATGCGGCTTGCATGACGGCGGCGGCCGAACTGGTCGCATCCGGCCGCTTCGGCGATGAGCTGATCGTCGAGCAGTTCCTGGAAGGCGCCCACTGGTGTCCGGGATAATTTCACGCCTCTGAAATATAAAGAGTCATAGCTAAAACCACGTCGTTCCCGCGAAGGCGGGAACCCAAGTGTCGCCAGCCAGCGGCCTTAAAATCGACCTCCGATGGACGTTGGGGCCAAGTTGGAGGATAAACATTCTGTGACTTCACTTGGATTCCCGCCAAGGCGCACGGCGAGGGCGGGAATGACGTGCATACTTTGCGAATAAATATTCCGGACACCAGTGGGAAGGCGCCGAGATGACGGTGACGGTGATGCCCGGGGGCGCGCCGTGGGCCCTGCCACCGGTCCTGCGTTTCAATCACGAGAACGGCGTCGCGCCCTATAACGGTGTGGTTGCCGTCAGCACCAACAGCCGCGCGCTGTCGCGCGAAGAGCAGGCCGCGCCACAAGTGGCCGCCATGCTGGAAGCCTGCGTGACGGCGGCCCGGCTGGTAAAAGCCCGGGCGCCGGTCCGCATCGATTGCCGCGCGGGCGCCGACGGCGTGCTGCGCCTGTTCGACCTGAACATGAAGCCGAACATGACCGGCGCCGGCCGGCCCGGCCGCGACGATCAGGACAGCCTGAGCGCCATCGCGGCGCGCGCCGTTGGCTGGGATTACCGCGAACTGTTGCTGCGCATGCTCGACGGCGCCTGGCGCGCATAGGGCACGCCGGCATTGAGCCGAGTAGGGTGGACGGCTTCGCCGTCCACGCGTTCAATCACGTATGTGCAGCAACAGAGCGTACCAACGTTGAACGCGTGGAGGGTTTCTAACAGCTAGAAGGAACTTGTTCGTCCTTGTGCAGTCATATGCATTATGAGCAAGTTAGTCTCGATCAGCATGGCTGCCGAAGCGCTTGGCGTCTCGACCAGCACCTTACGTCGCTGGGAGGCGAGTGGTCGACTCATTCCTGCGAGAACAGAAGGCGGTCAGCGTCGCTATGACCTGACAGCGTTGCACTTCGGTATCGGGCACGGTGCGCCGCCAATTCGAAAGACTGTCAGCTATGCGCGAGTATCGAGCCATGACCAACGGGCAGATCTCGAGCGGCAAAAGCAGGTGCTTGAATTGTACTGTGCAAGCCAGGGCTGGACATTCGACATCATTGCCGATCTTGGCTCTGGCATGAACTATCGCAAACGGGGATTGAAACGCCTGCTCGACGGGATTGTCGAAGGAGAGGTAGGGCGCCTGGTCCTGACGCACAAGGACAGGCTGCTGCGCTTCGGCGCAGAGCTGATCTTCGGGCTATGCCAGGCGAAACAGATTGAGGTTGTCATCATCAATCAAGGCGAAGACACCACTTTCGAGGAGGAGCTTGCCAATGATGTGCTCGAGATCATCACCGTGTTCTCTGCCCGGCTGTACGGAAGCCGCAGCCACCGAAACCAGAAGCTGATCGACGGCATGCGCGCGGCTGTCAGGGACTCGCAATGTATTTAGCACATCGCATTCGGCTCGATCCGAACAATGTCCAGGCGACGTATCTGGCGCGCGCCGCTGGCACCGCGCGCTTCGCCTACAACTGGGCATTGGCTGAGTGGAAACGGCAGTACGAAGCGTGCAAGCTCGATCCGGCATTACCCAGGCCGAACGAAGCGGCACTACGACGTCAGCTCAACGCCATCAAGCGAGAGATGTTTCCCTGGATGCTGGAGGTCACCAAGAACGCGCCGCAGATGGCGATCCGGCAATTGGGATGCGGCTTTAAAAACTTCTTCGAAGGCAGGGCCGCTTACCCCACATTTCGTCGCAAAGGCCATGACGACCGTTTTACGTTGACCAATGACCAGTTCAGCGTCAAAGACAAGCGCATCCGTATCCCGAAGCTGGGTTGGCTGCGCATGTGTGAATCCCTGCGTTACGCTGGACGTATCGTCTCGGCCTCAGTTTGCCGTGTTGCAGACCGCTGGTATGCCAGCATTGTTGTCGACACCGACGCGTCATTCTTGCCGCCTGCCGAAAACCAAGGCGCGGTAGGAGTCGACCTGGGTGTCACGGCGCTGGCTACACTCTCCACCGGTGAAACCTTTGTCGGGCCGAAGGCACTGAAGTCGTCCCTGGTGCGGGTGAAGCGCCTGGCACGTAGCCTGTCGCGCAAGGTGAAAGGTTCCCGTAATTACGCCAAGGCGAAGATCAGGCTCGCCCGCCTGCATGCCAGGATCGCCGACATACGGCGCGACGGCCTGCACAAGCTGACCACGTCCATTACCTGTCGATTCCAGATCATCGGGATCGAGGACCTGCACGTCAAGGGCATGCTTGGGAACCGATGTCTGGCACGCTCGATCGCGGATATGGGCTTTGGTGAGCTGCGCCGTCAACTGGAATACAAGGCGGCGTGGCGCGGTGAGCAGGTTGTCGTGATCGATCGCTGGTATCCCAGCAGTAAGACCTGTTCACGCTGCGGCCATCGGCTCGATGTGCTCGGCCTTCAGGTGCGCGAATGGCAGTGTCCGGACTGCGGCACGCTGCATGACCGTGACGTGAACGCGGCAGGCAACCTGAGAAATATGGCGGTGAGTTCCACCGTCGCTGCCTGTGGAGGGGAAGGCGCTGGCCTTGCGCGTGAAGCGCAAGGCGAAACCGGCCCCCGCGAAGCAGGAATTCAACAGCAAAGTTAACTATGGTTAGCTTTGCGTAAGTTTGGAAGAACGGAGACCCCTCCCTACGCCAGACGGAACGGCAATACCGCCCGTTCAGCCCTTTTCGGGCATCTGCACGAAGTCGTCGTCGATGCGGTTCACGATCACGGTCGCGATGCGGCGCTCCAGCACCTGCGCCACCTCGAACCGGAAACCCTCGATCTCGACCGCGTCGCCCACCTTCGGCAGGGTGCCGAAGCGTTCCAGCATCAGGCCGGCCAGCGAGGTGTAGTCGTCGGTGTCGCCCACCAGCGCGTCCACCTCGAGCACCTGCTCCAGGTAGTGCAGGTCGGCGCTGCCGTCGACGCGCCAGCGGCCCGGGCCCAGCGCCTGCACCACCGGCTGCTCGTCCTCGTCGGGGAACTCGCCGGCGATCGCTTCCAGGATGTCGATCGGCGTCACCAGGCCCTGCAGGGTGCCGTATTCGTCGGCGATGATCACCAGCTGGCCGTGCGAGCGCTTGAGGCGGTCCATCACCTTCAGCACGCCGCTGGCGTCGGGCATGATGATCGGCGTGCGGATGTGGGCCGCGTCGATCGCGCCCGACTGGGTCAGGTCGGCGATCAGGTCCTTGGCGCGCGCCACGCCGATCACTTCGTCGAGCTGGCCGCGGCACACCGGGAAGAAGCCGTGCGGCGTGGCCAGCAGCTGGGCGCGGATGGTGTCGGCGTCATCCTCGATATTGATCCACGAGATCTCCGAGCGGTTGGTCATGATCGAGCGCACCGAGCGCTGCGACAGGCTCAACACGCCGCTGACCATATTGCGCTCTTCCGCCTCGAACGCCGGTTCCTCG
>DDKG01000052.1 GCA_002339265.1 Massilia sp. UBA2604
GCCCTGGCTGTCGTTGAGGAATTTGAAGTTGTCGAGGTCGCAGAACATCAAGGCCCCCCACTTGCGCGTGCGCGTGCTGGTGAGCAGGGCGCGGCGCAGGTGGTCGAGCAGGTTGGCGCGGTTGGGCAGGTCGGTCAGGTGGTCGAAGAAGGCCAGGTGGAAGATCCTGGCTTCGTTGAGCTTGCGCTCGCTGATGTCGGTGCCGATCACCAGGATCTTCTGGCAGGCGCCGAGGGTCTCGTCCGGGCCCAGCAGGGTCCAGCTGGTATCGGTGTCGACCGTCGAACCGTCGCGCCGGATATGGGTCAGTTCGCCCGCCCACTCGCCCGATTCGAGCGTGTGCCTGAAGGCAGCCTCGTACAGGGCGGGCTTGTCGCACAACAGGTCACAGAAGCGCTTGCCCAGCGCTTCCTCGGCGCGCCAGCCATACAGGCGCTCGGCGCCATGGTTCCAGTAGCTGATGACGGAGTGCATGTCCATCGCGATGATGGCGTCGCGCGCCCGTTGCAGGAACGAGGCCTGCTCCTGCATTTTGATGTCGGCGTTCTTCAGGCGCGTGAAGTCGCACAGCACACCCTCCAGCATGCCGGGCGCGCCGCCCGACAGGTTGAGCGAACCTTGCTCCCAGATCCAGCGTACGTCTCCGCTCGCGGTGCGGATCCGGTAGGTCATCTGGTAGGCGCGGCCCTGAGCCAGCGCCAGGGCGACCGCGCCATCCACCAGAGCGCGGTCTTCGGGAACGATGAGGGCGCCGAATGGCAGCCCGGGCCGCGCGGTGAAGGTGGTCGGCGAATAGCCGGTCAGCTTCTCGACGCCGTCGCTGATGAATTCGATGGTCCAGTCGGGGTCGTTATGACAGCGGTAGACGGCCCCCGGCAAGTTCTTCAGCAGCAGGTCGAGCGACAGGGCGCCTGCTTGCTCGGGCAGGGAAGGATCCGGCATGGGCTGTGTCGTACTCATCTGCGCACTCATGTGTCCTCACGCTTAAGAAGTAGAGACCGGCACGATCGTCATGCATCGCGCATTGATGGTAGCGTAAATATCCGTGCACACAGAGTGGACTTGAGGCTGATAGCGCTAAAGATTGTCAGATGAGAACGCCATACCACGGAATGTGACCTACCCCGTAATCACTTTTACAGTTGCAACCCACAGTGCATGGAATGTCGGTCAAATTTTCTTTTTAACAACTTGCATGCTAGACTGCCCGGCCCCCATCCCGAGCGATCCTTCTGACGTGAACCTGCGCCGCCTTCTTGTCCTGCTCGCCGCTGTTTTTGCCACTTGCGTTGCCGCCCGCGCCGCGCATGCTTCCGGCGACCGCGACGGCTTGCGCGCGCTGCGCATCGGCACGCCAGATGCGCCGGTCATCGACGGCGCGCTCGACGAGGCGGTCTGGCGGCGCGCGCCGCTGTACGACGGTTTTCACAAGCACCTGCCGCGCGACGGGCAGCCCGCTCTCGAGGGCTTGCGCACCACGGTGCAGCTGCTGGTCGACGATGGCGCGCTGGTGTTCGGCATCCGCGTCTGGGATCCGGCGCCCGAGCGGCGCCGCGGCCAGCTGGCGCGGCGCGACAAGGTCGCCGCCGACCAGGACTTCATCGGCATCTGGATCGACCCGGCCGGCCATGGCCGCTCGGCCCAGTTCGTCCGCATCAATACCCTGGGCGTGGTCAGCGACGGCATGCACCGCGCCGACGACGACGAATCCGACCTGGGCCCGGATTTCCCGGTCGAGACCGCCGTAAAAATCCTGCCCGACGGCTACAGCATGGAAGTGCGCTGGCCGCTGTCGAACCTGCGTTTCCCGTATGCGGAAGGACGCAACTGGCGCATGATGGTCGAGCGCAGCGTCCCGCACGCCGACGGCGCCCTCCTGGTGACGGCGCCATTCCGGATCGACGCCCTGAGCCACCTGAGCTTCTTGCAGGAGATCGCCGGCATGGACGCCACCGTGGAAGCGGTGCGCGACCGCGGCTTCGTCGAGCTGCGTCCCGAACTGACGGTGCGCAGCGAACGGGCTGCGACCCAGGACCAGCGCGTGCGCGGCCAACGCGCCGAGCTGGGCCTGGAAATCAATGCCCGCCCGCGCGCCGACTGGGTGTTCAACGCCACCATCAATCCCGATTTTTCCCAGGTCGAGATCGACGAGCCGGTGTCGCAGGGCGCCAGCAACGTGGCGCTCAGCCTGCCCGAGAAGCGCGGCTTCTTCCTGGAGAGCGCCGACGTGCTGGGCCTGCCGCTGCCAGCCTTTTATTCGCGCACCGTGAACGATCCCGAATACGGCCTGCGCGCGACCTGGCGCGGCGCGCACATGGACGCCACCGCGATGAGCCTGCGCGACGAGCCGGGCGGCCTGGTGCTGCGCGGGCGGCCCTATGAAACGCTGGAGTACGCCCAGACCCGGCGCACGATGGCCAGTCTGGCGCGTGCGCGCTGGCACCAGGACGGCCTGCTGCTGGGCGCCTTCGTCTCGCAGCGCGACTACCACCGCTTCGGCAGCAACGAGGTGCTGGGCGTCGATGCGCAATGGCGCGGCGAGACCGACGGCGGCGTCCAGCACCAGTTGTCCGGGGTGGCGATGGCGTCCCGTACCACGGCCGGTTTTACGGAAGACGACTTGCCGGCGCAGGTGGACGGTCGCTCCGGCGGCTACCTGTGGAGCAAGTACCTGCACAAGAGCACGCGCTGGTGGTACGAGGCCGAGGTGGAAGCGATCGCGCCGGGCTTCGTCAACGACAACGGCTTCGTGCCGCAGGCCGGCATCGCCCGCATCACGGGCTCGATGAACCGCATCCTGGGTCCGCAAACGCTGGGCGACCTCGAACTGTACGAATTCGAGACCTATCTGATCGTGCACGAGATGCGCACGCTGGCGGATGACATCAGCGGCCAGCGCGGCGGCGAGACGGTCGAGAGGAAGCTGCGTCCCGGCATCTGGTTCGCCGCGCCGCTGCAGACCGACGCCTGGGTCGAGCTGGGCTTCGACCGCCAGCGCGGCAGGCCGGGCGGACGCCTGCACGATACGCGGGTGGTCAACTTCGGCATCGGCGCCACGCCGGCGCCATGGGTCTCGAAGATCGCGATGGAGGTCGCGCTGGGGCGCCAGCTCGACGTCGACGCCGACCGCGTGGGGCCGGGCGGCCAGGCGATCCTGGACGTGGGGCTGCGCTTTCCCCTCAGTTCACCCTATACGCGTGGCTGGTCGCTCGAGCTGGACCACCATGTGAACCGGTCCTGGGTGCAGGGCACACTGGGCCAGCCGGCGTTCTCGGACACCGCCTGGCGCTGGCTGGCGATGCTGCATTTCAGCTCGCGCGATTCGCTGCGCCTGCTGGCACAAAATACGTGGGCCGCACGACGCGACGATGGCGTGACCCAGCTCGAAGCGTGGAACGACCGCCAGATCCATCGGTCGCTGCTGTATCGCTATCAGTGGAGGGTGGGCCGGACGGTGTCGCTCGGGGTCGTGGACGACAAGCTGCCGCTGGTGGATGAGCGCAGCAGGTCGCTGACGTTCAAGCTGCAGTGGGAAGTGTAGGCGCCAGTCCGGGCACCGCGCTGCGCATCGCGGTGATATGCTGGCGCCATGACTACCGATTCCGATATTGAACTGTCCGGCGCCTTCCAGGCCAAGGACGCCCACGGCCGTACCCTCGATGTGAAGAACATCACCATCTTCGACGAGGGCTACGGGATCATCGACGTGTACGTGAAGTTCGCGGCCAAGCTCGAACCCGGCGCCTACAAGGACACGGTCCTGGTGCGCCAGATCATCGACCGCCTGCGCGCGGTCGGCTACAAGGGGCCCGATTTCAGCCACAGCGATCCGGGCCTGCAAGAGAGCCGCCTGATCGTGCTCGAAGCGCCCGAGGAGTTCGCGGCCTTCGCCAAGAGCCGCGGCTGGAAGAACCTGGCCGAAGACTTCGACGAGTAAAACAAAAGGGCCGGGAGAAATCCCGGCCCTTCTTACGACAGCGCGAACCAGGCCGTCATGCGTCCAGGCGCAGTTGCAGGCCCTTGTCGGTATAGGTCGGCGTCACCGTGAAGCCATCGACCGCGATGGTCTCGAACTGGCCTTTCAGGCTGCCGGCCGTGATCACGTTCAAGGTCGTCCCTGCGGCCGGCTTGTAGCCGTCCTGGAACTTGATGCGCAGGGTGCCGCCGCCGATGGTGACGGCGCCACTGACGCTCAGGTGGCCGTGGGTCACGGCGCCGACACGCATCTCCAGCGTGGCGCCCTTGAGCTGGGTGTACTGCTTGGCCAGCGCCAAGGTGCCTGCCGTATTGTTCACCACCGTGGCGCCATCCGCGACATACACGTCGCCGGTGCCGAAGGCCGTCAGCGACAGCGCTTCGAGCGTGCCGCCTTCGACCTGGGCGCCGCCGCTCCAGCTGTTCCTGCCGCCCAGCTTCAGGACGCCGCTGCCCTGCTTGACCAGCTTGCCGCTGCCCGAGATGTCGTTGCGCCAGCGGTCGACGGCATAGAAGCCTCCCTTGCCCGCATCCATGTTCACCACCACGTTGCCGGTGAAGACGGCGTAGCCTTCGGCCGCGGCAAACAGGTTCAAGCGGCCCCAGCCTTCAGGATCGTCCAGCACCGGATAGCCGGAGGTGATCGCCGTCGTCTTGAGCACGACCCGGCGCTGCGCTTCGCTCAGGTAGGGCAGGCGGGTTTCCAGCATGACTTCGGCGCCTTTCGGCACCACGGCCGGCGCAGTCGCCCTGCCGATCAGCGGCAGGCCGTAGGTCATGCGGCGCAGGTAATTCGCTTTACTTGTTGCATAGTCGGCGAAGCGGTCGTTGGCAGGCGTGCCCGAGGCTGCGTAGGCCGGGAAATTGCCGGCATTGGTATCGGTCAGCTTCATCAAGGTCGCCTGGGCCTGGGCGCGGGCGGCGGCGCGGGTGGTGGCGCCGGCGGCGATCAGGTTGGCGGCGGCGACGGCCTGCGCCTGCACGCGGCCACTGATGACGTCCAGCGGCGAGTGCATGCCGGCGAAGATGCGGCTTTCGCCCAGTTCCAGGCCGCGACCGACCAGTTCCTGGAAGCGTTCCGGCACCACATAGGCCATGCCGATCGCGTTGCGGGTAGCCTCGGCCGAGTGGCCGCTGGTGAAGCCGCCGTCGGTGCCCGGCGTGGAGCTCTTGGCCGGTTCCAGCTGCGGCACCACCTGCACCGCGCTGCTCCAGCGGTAGGGACGCGCGTATTTGTAGAAGCGCTTGGCCGGCTCGGTCGAGCCGTTGGCGCCCATCGAATTGACCAGGTCGATCACCTTGCCGAAGTCGGGATTGGCGTCGCCGCCGACGCCGTTGTTGTTGCCGCCGTCTTCGTATTTGATGCTGACGGCGTCCTGCGGCATGTCGTTGATGGTGGTGGTCTGGCGCGACGCGCTGCGCCAGGCGTCGGTCAGCGGACCCATGCCGCTGGCTGTGCTGTAGCCTTTGCCGCGGCGGTCGTCCAGGTAGGCCAGCAGCGTCTGCTCTTGCGTGCGGCTGGCGGTAGCCTTGACCACGTAGTCGATATTGGCGTTGTGGACTTGCGCATTGACGATCGTGCCGCCTGGCGTGCCGTTGTTCGGCACGCCGGTCCAGCTCGAGGCGACGATGGCGGGGAAGCTTTCGACCGCAGGGGCGGTCACGCCGGCGTCGACGATTTCCGTGAGCGGCTTCCAGATGTCGAGCATGCCGCCAAGGACGCGCACGCCGGCATTGGTGGCCAGGGTGGCGTAGCGGGCGTCGCCGCGCTGGTTGGTGGCGACGGTGTCGACGAAGGCCGGGACGGCCGGGACCGGCGCGGTATCGGCAGCGCCCTGGTCGGCCGGCGCCGCCGGGATGACGATGTCGTCATGATGATCGGAACCGCCGCAGGCGCTCAGGGCAAGGACGGCGCCGATGGCGATGGCGAGCGGAAGGCGGCGCAGCGGACTGGCTTGGTGCATGGTCTTACCCTTCATTGAGTGGTGACACTGAATTGTGAGACAGAAAAATTGAAGGGATGATATGAATATGCTGTGACGTCCTGATGACGAATCAAGTGAGGAGATCGGCGATGTTGAGCGCAGTTCGGGAATTGATGCAGCCGCCTGCCGGCATGGCGGTCGATTTCAGCCAGCCGGCCGGCGAGGCGGCGCTGGCGCCGCATGACGGCATTTCGTGGCAGCTGTTCGCGAATCCGGTTTCCCTGTTCGTGGGCGGGGTGACGGCAGTGCTGCTCGAACTGGCCGAGCCGTCGGTGCGCTCGGGCGTGTGGGACCACAGCAGCTTCCAGCGCGATCCTGGCACGCGCCTGCGACGCACCGGCTACGCGGCGATGATGACCGTGTATGGCCCGCGCTCACAGGCCGAAAAAATGATCGCGCACGTGGTGCGCATGCATGAGCGGGTCAAGGGCAGCACGCCCGACGGCGTCCCCTACCAGGCGAATGACCAGCGCCTGCTCGACTGGGTGCAGGCGACCGCCTCGTTCGGCTTCACCGAGGCTTATCATCGCTACGTGCGGTCCCTGTCCGCCCATGAGAAGGACGCCGCCTTCGCCGAATCCGGACCGGCCGCGCGCCTGTATGGCGCGCTGGGTGCGCCGCGTTCATGGGCCGAATGGGAAGCGATGCTGGCCCAGACCGCCCCAGGACTGGAAGGCTCGGACATCCTCGCCGACTTCATGCGGATCATGGGCGAGGCGCCCATCCTGCCGGCGCCATTGCGGCCGCTGCAGCGGCTGCTGGTGCGCGCCGCCGTGGAAATCACGCCCGAGCCGGTGCGCTCGCTGCCGCAGCTGCGCGGGCGGGGCCTGCGTTTCGGTGAAAGGGCGCTGGTGCGTGCCATGGCGCGCGGGTCCGTGCTGGCCCCGCTGGGCGACACGCCGCAAGCCCAGGCCGCGCGGCGCGTCGCCCCACGTTGATCAGAACGCGGCGATGCCGGTCTGGGCGCGGCCCAGGATCAGGGC
>DDKG01000056.1 GCA_002339265.1 Massilia sp. UBA2604
TAGTAGACGAAGCCGAGGAAGGGCGGCAGGGTCGCGCCGACGACGGGGATGCCGTGCAGGTGGGCGCGCGCCACCAGTTGCAGGTAGCCGCCAATCAGGTCGTCGATCGGGATCGGCGCCGAGGGCGGACTGTAGACGATGTCGTTGATGCCGATCAGCACCGCCAGCCCGCGCACGCCGGCGGTGGACAGCACGTCGCGGTCGAAGCGCTCCAGCAGGTCCTTGCCGGCCAGCAGGGCGGTGGGCGTGTCGGCCAGCATGCGGTTGGCCGCGATGCCGCGGTTGACGACGCCGATGCGATTGCTGCCGAGCTCAAGCTGGATGCGGCGCGCCAGGGCGTCGGGCCAGCGCCGGTTGCCGTTCGAGGTGCTGCCCACGCCGTCGGTGACGGAGTCGCCGACCGCCACCAGCACCGGCGCGGCGCGGTCGACGTCGACTTCGGTGAGGAAGGGCCAGGAAGCGAAGGCACGCTGGACCGGGAGCGAGGCCTGGGCGCCGAAGTTGCCCGTGGTCGAGGCATAGCTGGCCTGGTAGGCGGCGTTATGGATCGTGTTCGCCTGCACCGTGCCGGGGAAATACAGGCTGATCGCGAGGTCGGTGAGCGGCGCCACCGGCAGTGCAACCGGATCGGACACCACCGGCGCGCCGGCCGGTATCGTGACGCTGGCGCGTCCGCCGAAGCTGAGCTGGCGGTTGGTGCCGGCGGTGACGACGGCGCCGCCGGCGCGCAGGCCGACGTGGGCGCTGCTCACCCGCAACTCGGTATCGCCCATCTCGTTCGACAGCCGGATGCGGACCCGGTTGCCGCCCAGGCTGGTGCGCACGATCAGGCGCAAGGTCTGGTTGGTGAAGGTGAGCAGCGAGGCGGCCGGCGGTGGACCGGCCGGTGCGCAGCCCCAGCCGGCGCTCCAGCGCTCGGGAAGGCCCGCCTGGGCCAGCGCATCGGCTGCCGGCGCGGCCAGCGCGCCCGCCAGGACCGGTGCACTGAGCAGGACGCGTCGTCGGCCTCGGTCGAAGCCAGGGGCGTCTTGCGGGTGCGGCATGGAAGGAATGACAGGGGAATCGGAGGCACTGGAATCCGGGGTGGACATGGCGGGCTCCTGAAGAAGGTCCTGGGACAGAACGCGCGATCGCGGTGCGAGCGCCAATCCACGATAGCGCAGAGCGCAGGCCGCGCGTGTGCGGTCGCACATCTTGTTTGCGCTGGGTCGTGCGGATTTCTGATGGGAAGGATTGCTAATTCTAAAAATCAGCAGATGCCCAGGAACAGCAGTAAGGAAAACGCCGCGGAGACATAGTCAACGCGTGCCAATGCGATGGCGCCGGCAATGTCGCCGGCGCATGTGGACTGATCAGGCGAGAATGGTCAGCAGGCCGTCCAGGCCCGAGAAATTGAGAGCGACATTGGCCTGCTCGCGCACCACCGGCTTGGCGCGGAAGGCCACCGACAGGCCGGCGATACCCATCATCCTGAGGTCGTTGGCGCCGTCGCCCATGACGATGGCCTGCGCTGGCTCGATGCCGAGTTCGGCGCACACGCGCTGCACCGTGCGTTTCTTTTCCTCGGCGTCGACGATGCCGCCCAGCACACGGCCACTCAGCTTGCCGTCGATGACTTCCAGCACGTTGGCGTGGGTGTGGTCGAGGCCCAGGCGCGGCTTGAGGCGGTCGGTGAAGAAAGTGAAGCCGCCGGACACCAGCAGGGTCTTGAGGCCGGCCGCCTGCACCGCCTGCAGCATCGCTTCGCCGCCCATCGAGATGCGCAGGCGTTCGTCGTACACGCGCTGCAGGGCGGATGCGTCCAGCCCCTCCAGCAGGGCCACGCGCCGCGTCAGGCTTTCGGAAAAATCGAGCTCGCCGCGCATCGCCGCTTCGGTGATCGCCGCCACCTGCGGCTTGAGGCCCTGCATGTCGGCGATCTCGTCGATGCACTCGATGGTGATCAGCGTGGAATCCATGTCCATCGCCACCAGCTTGAAGTCGGCCAGGCTGCGGCCGGCCGCGATGAAGGTGGCGTCGACGCCGGCCTCGAAGGCGGCGGCGTCGATCTCCTGCTTGAGTGCGGCGCCGTAGGCCACGCCATCGGCGCGCAGCGCGTGTTCGCCGAGCGCGGTCAATCGTTGCGGCTTGGCCAGCTGCGCCAGGCGTTCGAGCGTTTGTTGGTCAGCCTGCGGTCCTTGCAGCACCAGGTTCGTGGTCATGAATATCGTTCTCAGGCGAGGAGTTGTTTGATGGTCTGTTTGATCTGGTTCACGCGCGCCGCCAGGTCGGGCATGCTGGCCGTGATGCGCAGCTTGTCCTGGCCCGCCAGTTTCACCTGGCGGTTCTTCTGGATCAGCGTGATGATCTTGATCGGGTCGATCGGCGGCTTTTCCATGAACTGCAGGCTGGCCGCCTCGCCGTGTGCATCGATCTTGACGATGCCGACGCTCTTGGCGGCGATGCGCAGGCGGTGCGTTTCGACCAGCGCCTTGACGGCGTCCGGCATCTTGCCGAAGCGGTCGATCAGTTCCTCCTGCATCGAATCGATGCGGTCCTGGCTTTCGCAGTTGGCCAGGCGCTTGTAGATCGACAGGCGCTCGTGCACGTCGCCGCAGTAGTCGGCGGGCAGCAGGGCCGGCACGTGCAGGTTGATCTCGGTGGTCGACGACAGCGGCGCCGCCAGGTCCGGCTCCTTGCCGGCCTTGAGCGCGCGTACCGCCTCGTTGAGCATGTCGGAATACAGCTGGAAGCCGACTTCGAGCATCTCGCCGGACTGGTTCTCTCCCAGCACCTCGCCGGCGCCGCGGATCTCCAGGTCGTGCATGGCGAGATAAAAGCCGCTGCCCAGTTCTTCCATCTGCTGGATCGCGTCCAGGCGGCGCTGCGACTGCTTGGTCAGGTTCGTCAGGTCATTCACCAGGAGGTAGGCATAGGCCTGGTGGTGCGAACGGCCGACCCGGCCGCGCAGCTGGTGCAGCTGGGCCAGGCCGAACTTGTCGGCGCGGTGCATGATGATCGTGTTCGCGGTCGGCACGTCGATGCCGGTCTCGATGATGGTCGTGCACAGCAGGATGTTGAAGCGCTGGGCCACGAAGTCGCGCATCACCTTCTCGAGGTCGCGCTCGTGCATCTGGCCGTGAGCGACACCGATGCGGGCCTCGGGCAGCAGCTCTTGCAGCATCATGCGGCGGTTCTCGATGGTGTCGACTTCGTTGTGCAGGAAGTAGATCTGGCCGCCGCGCTTCAGTTCGCGCAGGCAGGCTTCGCGGATGATCGAACCGTCTTCGCTGCGGACAAACGTCTTGATCGCCAGGCGCTTCTGCGGCGCGGTGGCGATGATCGAGAAATCGCGCAAGCCTTCCAGCGCCATGCCCAGCGTGCGCGGGATCGGGGTCGCGGTCAGGGTCAGCACGTCGACCTCGGCGCGCAGGGCTTTCAGCGCCTCTTTCTGGCGCACGCCGAAGCGGTGTTCCTCGTCGATGATCACCAGGCCCAGGCGCGTGAACTTCACGTCCGGCGACAGCAGTTTATGGGTGCCGATCACGATGTCGAGCGTGCCGTCGGCCATGCCCTTGATCGCATTATTGATCTCCTTGCCGGTGCGGAAGCGCGACAGCTCGGCGATCTTGACCGGCCAGTCGGCGAAGCGGTCGGCGAAGGTCTGGGCGTGCTGCTCGGCCAGCAGGGTGGTCGGGGCCAGGATCGCGACCTGCTTGCCGCCCATGACGGCGATGAAGGCGGCGCGCAGCGCGACCTCGGTCTTGCCGAAGCCGACGTCGCCGCACACCAGGCGGTCCATCGGCCGGCCCGAGGTCATGTCCTTGATGACGTTGTTGATCGCTTCCGCCTGGTCCGGCGTCTCGTCGAAGCCGAAACTCTGGGCGAAGTTTTCGTAATCGAGGCTCGAGTATTCGAACGAGTGGCCCTGGCGCGCCGCGCGGCGCGCGTACAGGTTCAGCAGCTCGGCCGCGGTGTCGCGCACCTGCTCGGCGGCCTTGCGCTTGGCCTTTTCCCACTGGCCCGAACCGAGCGTGTGCAGCGGCGCATCCTCAGGGGAGGTTCCGGAATAGCGCGAGATCACGTGCAGCTGCGAGACCGGCACATACAGCTTGGTGTCCTTGGCATATTCCAGGTGCAGGAACTCGGTCTCGCCTTCGCCCAGGTCCATGCTGGTCAGGCCCATGTAGCGGCCGATGCCATGGTTGATGTGGACCACCGGGTCGCCGATCTTGAGCTCCGACAGGTCGCGCACCATCGACTCGACCTGGCTGGTCGCCTCTTGCTTCTTCTTGCCGGCGCGGCGGCCCGAACCCGCATACAGCTCGGTCTCGGTGATGAAGACCAGATGGCCGGATTCGGCGTCGAGCAGCTCGAAGCCCGCCTGCAGCGGCGCCACGCCCAGCGCCAGCCGGGCGTCGCTCTGGCGGAAGCCTTCGAAGCCTTCCACCGGCGCCAGGTCCAGCTTGTACTCGCCGAAATACTGCTGCAAGGTCTCGCGGCGGCCGGCCGAATCGGCGCAGATCATCACGCGCGAGTCGGCGCGTTGGAGGTAGGTGCGCAGATTGGTCAGCGGGTCGTCCAGGCGACGGTTGACGGCGATGTCCGGGATCGGCGCCGACAGCTCCGATGCCGGCGCAGCCGGGTCGCGCGCGATATTCCAGCGGCCGTGCGGCTTGATGCAGGTAAAGAACTGCTCGGCGCCCAGGAACAGCTCATGCGGTTCCAGGATCGGGCGTTCGCGGTCGCTCTTGAGAAAGCGGTAGCGCGACTCGGTGTCGAGCCAGAAGCGCTGGATCGCGGCGTCGATGTCGCCTACCAGGGCCAGCGGCGACTCATCGGGCAGGTAGTCGAACAGGTTGGCCGTCTCCTCGAAGAACAGCGGCAGGTAGTATTCGATGCCGGCCGAGGCGATGCCGTTGCCGATGTCGCGGTAGATCGGCGAACGGGTCGGGTCGCCCTCGAAACGCTCGCGCCAGCGGCCGCGGAAGGCGGTGCGGGCTGCGTCGTCCATCGGGAATTCGCGGCCCGGCAGCAGTCGGACCTCTTTGACCGGGTACAGCGAGCGCTGGGTGTCGGCGTCAAAAGTACGGATCGACTCGATCTCGTCCCCGAACAGATCCAGGCGGTACGGCAGCACGGAACCCATCGGGAACAGGTCGATCAGGCCGCCGCGCACCGAGTACTCGCCGGGCGACATCACCTGCGACACATGGGTATAGCCGGCCAGCGTCAACTGGGCCTTCAGTTTTGCCTCGTCCAGCCTCTCTCCCTGGCGGAAGAAGAAGGTGTAGGCGGCCAGGAAGGAGGGCGGCGCCAGGCGCACCAGCGCCGTGGTGGCCGGCACCACCAGCACGTCGCACTGGCCGTTGCGGATCTCGTGCAGGGTGGCCAGGCGTTCCGACACCAGGTCCTGGTGCGGCGAGAACGCGTCGTAGGGCAGCGTTTCCCAATCCGGCAGCAGGTGGCAGGACAGCTTGCCGTCCGCAAACCAGGGGATTTCGTCGAGCAGGCGCTGGCCGTCGCTCGCATTGGCGACGACGACGGTGAGCATCTGGCCGTTGGCCTTCAGGGCCAGCGCGGCGGTGGCGAGGGCATAGGCATCGGAGGAGCCGTGCGCCAGCGGCAGGACGAAACGGTGACCTGGTTTGGGGAGGTGTTTCTTGAGATCGAAAGGCATGCAGCGTGCTGTTACGTTCGCGTCAAAAGTAGGCGTCAATTATAGACGAACGCGCAATACGCCGCGTTGGCACGCAGCCGTCAAGCTTGCACCACGAGCGCTTACGTAATATGCTAAGTTACGAATAAACCAGACGAGGATGTCGATGTCCCACTTTCACGATCCGGCCATGGTGGCGCGTTACCACGAAGGCCCACCGAAATTTGTCCCCGGCTTCGCAGACATGCAGCGCATGGCGCGGGTGTTGCTGGCCGAGCGCGCGCCGGTTGACGCGCGGGTGCTGGTGCTGGGCGCCGGCGGCGGCCTGGAACTGAAGGCGTTCGCGGATGGTCAGCCCGGATGGACGTTCGACGGCGTCGATCCGTCGGCCGCGATGCTCGACCTGGCGCGGCAGATGATCGGGCCGCACGGCGACCGGGTGCGCCTGCACCAGGGCTATGTCGACGTCGCGCCGGAAGGTCCGTTCGACGCTGCCACCTGCCTGCTGACCATGCATTTCATGCCGGTTGCCGAGCGCCGCCAGGCGCTGGCGGCGATTCACGCCCGGCTCAGGCCCGGCAGCCCCTTCGTCGTCATGCACATGAGCGTCGCGGCTGGGCTCGAGGAGCGCGCACGCTGGATGGCGCGCGACGAAGCCTTCGTGGTGGCCGGCGGGGTGGCGCCGGAGCTGGCGCGCCAGCGGCGCGAAAGCATCTCGGCCGGCCTGTCGGTGCTGGCGCCGGAGGAAGACGAGGCGCTGCTGCGCGAGGCAGGCTTCGGCGATATCGAGGTGTTTTATATTGGCGGGGCGTTCCGGGGCTGGATCTGCCGCGCTTGAGGCAGCTGAGTGGTTGTGGTCGGGCAGAAAGTCGCGCATCATCTTATTTCCACATAATAAATACAGGAGACATTCATGCGCGCAGGCCTGGCCGCCACCTTCCTATCGATCGCATCCCTGCTGCCCGCCGCGGCAAATGCGGCGCCACCCGGCGACCTGGTCCTGTTCGACGGCGCGCCGCGCCAGGGCGTGACCGTGTCGGCGGTCGCTCCCGATACCGAACACGTGCTGGTGGGCGATCGCGTCAACGCCGATGCGGGCATCCGCGACACATTCCCGGGCAGCGCGATCGAGCTGTCGCGCAGTGCAGGGCCGGACGGCAGCGGCGCCTTGACCCTGCGCTGGAACAAGATCTGGAAAAGCGGCGTGCGCTTTGCCGGGCCGTCGTTCGACTTGCGCCCCTACCTGGCGGCCGGCACGCTGGCCTTCGACCTCAAGGTCGATACCCTGGACAAGGGCGGGATCCTGTTCCGGGTCGGCTGCGGCGACGATTGCGAACGCCACGTGTCCTATGTGCTGCCGGGACGCGCCGCCCAGGGCAAGGGCTGGCAGCGCATCGTCCTGTCGATGTCGTGCTTCGTGCGCGACGGCGACGATTTCGGATCCGTGACGCGCCCGTTCCTGCTCGAAGGCACGGGCAGCGGCCAGGTTGCCGTCGCCAATGTGGCGTTCTCGCAGGGCGGCACGCCGAATACGCCATGCCCCGACTGGCGCACGGTGGCCGTCACGCCCGACACCCTCAACGAATCCTGGTCCACCGACTGGTGGCTGCCGCGCCATCGCGCGAAGCTGGAGGAGGCCAGACGGATGGTGTCCGAAGGCCGCAGTCCGCAACTGGTCTTCATCGGCGATTCGATCACCCAGGGCTGGGAAAAGGAAGGCGCGCAGGTATGGCAACAGTACTACGCGCGCCACCATGCGCTGGCCCTGGGCTTCGGCGGCGACCGCACCGAGAACGTGCTGTGGCGCCTGCAGCACGGCGAGGTGGACGGCATCGACCCGAAGGTGGCGGTGCTGCTGATCGGCACCAATAACACGGGACATCGCCGTGACTTCCCCGCCATCACGGCGGCCGGCATCGCGCGCAATCTCGAGGAAATAAAACAGCGCCTGCCGCGCACGCGGATCCTGCTGCTGGCAATCTTCCCGCGCGATGCGGCGGCGGACGGCCCGCTGCGCCGACTCAACGACCAGATCAATGCGCGCCTGCCGGCGCTGGCCGACGGGCGCCGGGTGTTCCACCTGGACGTCAACGAGGCCTTCCTCGCTGCCGACGGCGGCCTGCCGGCGAACGTGATGCCGGACTGGCTGCATCCGAACGAAGCCGGCTATGCCATCTGGGCCAGGGCTATGCAGCCGGAGCTGGATCGGTTGATGGCGCTGCCGCGCCTGTAACGGCATCCGCCGCGCGCCGGTTGGCGATCCCGAACGGCACATGCACCATCGGGATCGATCCACCCGGACCCGCGCTGAGATGGGTGAGCTGGTCGTCGAAGAAGATGTGCGGCTTGAACACCGACAGCACGCGCCCCTTGTCCATCCCGCCCAAAAAGAACGTCTCGTCGGCCGAGACGCCCCAGCTGCCCAGGGTGGTGACGACGCGCTCGTGCGCGGGCGCGCTGCGCGCCGTGATGATGGCGATGCGCACGATGCGGCGATACTCCGGGTCGTCGCGTTCGCCGTCCTTCTCGAGCTGCTGCAGCATCGCCAGCTTGCGGAACATGCCAGCCAGGGGGCCAGGCTGGTGGGGCCGCGCCATGTGCAGTGTCTCGTGGGCGTGGAACTCGCCCAGGCCGTCGCGCTTGAAGACGGTCTCGGATTCGTCGTCGGCCAGCACGCCGTCGAAGTCGAAGGCCACCCGCAGCTCGATATCGTCTTCCTCGTCGGCGATGCGCGAGGGCAGCACCAGGCCGGCCGGATAATCGACGTCGATCGCGCTCTTGACGTCTTCCTCGTTCGCACTCAGGAACAGCGCGGCATTGAAGGCCGGCAGGTAGGGATACGGCGACTTGCCGGTCATGAACACCGCGCGCGAGATGTCGAGCCCGTAGTGGGCGATCGAGCGCATCACGCGCAGGCCCGTCTCGGGAGAATTGCGCGAGAACAGGACCACCTCGACCGGCGCCTGCTGCGGGAAGCACTTGTTGATGCTGAGGAAGCGCCGGATGAAGGGGAAGGCCACGCCGCGTCCGAGTACGACGTCGCGCTGGCGCTCCTGGTAGGCGCGGTATTCGTCGGGACCCTGGTCGAGATAGACCTGGTGCGATTCGGACAGGTCGAACAGCGCGCTGGAGGCGACGCCGATCACGAGTTTTTCTTCGATGGGGAACGGCATTCAGGCGTCCTGTCGGTCGGATTGTTCAAGGAGTCGGTCATAGACCTGGCGCGCATCCGGCGGCAGCGCGAGCACGGCGCGCACGAAGGCCGGCTGGCCGCCCCTGGACAGCATCTGCAACTTGGCCAGCCGGTCGGCATCGAACAGCAGGGTCGGCAACGCGCCGGCGTCGCCCAGGTGGGCGATCGCTTGGCCGATCGCCGGCGGCAGTTCCCACGCGTCGGCGATGCGGGCCGAGATCAGGCGCGCCGCTGCCACCAGGCGGGTGCCGAAGGCGTCGGCGTCGGGCAGGGCGCCCGGCGGCAGCAACTGTTCGATGACACGGAAGGCCACCACCAGCCCCACGTTGTGCAGCAGGCCCGCCAGATAGGCTTCGAAGGGATCGGCGCCATGGCGCGGCGCCAGCAGGGCGGCGGCGTGCGCGCACAGTTCGGACTGGCGCCACAGCGGCGGCGCCACCAGCCGCGCCAGCGGGCCGGCCTGCTGGCTGATGATCGGACGGAAGGCCACCCGCGCCAGCAGCATGCGCAAGCCGTTCTGGCCGAGCAGCAGCACGGCGCCTTCGAGGTTGCGGATCGGGGACGCGGGCTGGTAATAGGGGCTGTTCACCTCGCGGATCACCTCCGCAACCAGCACCGGGTCCTGGGCCACCTGGCGCGCCAGCGCGCCGGCGCTGCTGTCTTCTTCGCGCAGGCTGCGCAGCAGTTGCGGAATCACGGCGGGTACCCGCGGCACCAGCGCCGCCGCGCCGTGCGGATCGCGCGCCAGGCGCGCCAGCTCGTCGAGCACGGGGCCATCCGGGGCAGGCTGCCCGGTCACGTGCGGGCCGGCCAGCCAGTGGAAGAAAGCGAGATCGAGATCGAGCTCCGCCAGTGCCGTATCCTCGGCAGCGGCAGCGGAACGACGGTCGCCGGCGACGCCAGGTGGAGAAGTGGCGGGATTTCCCGCTTCGCGCATGCCGAACAGGCGGGCGAGCCAGCGCTTCATGGGTGAGCGACGTCGATGGAAAAGGTCATGCAGGCATTCTATCGTGAAGGCAAACGGCCCGGCCGCCGCTCGCGCGGCGCCGGGCCGTTCCTGTGTCACCTGTTACTGGCCGTTGTTCGAGCCGGTGGTCGTATGACCGGTATTGGTCGGGGTGGAGGCGTTGCCGGTAGCGTTCGCCGGGCCGGTGTTCTGTACGTCGTTCGGGCTGATGCCCATCTGTGCGTCGACGGTCGGATTGCCGGTCGAGCCGGCCTGCGCCGCGCCCATCGAGGACGAGCCGCTGGTGGTGCCGGTGGTGTCGGTGGTGTTGCAGGCGGCCAGGGCAAAGGCCATCATGCCGCCCAGCAGAACGGTGTGGAGCTTCTTCATCGTGGATCTCCTTGAATGGTGGGAATGCGCATCATGCGAGGTCATCAGTACGCACGAAATAGGAAGACGACGTCAATACCTGTAGGATCAGGCTCACGTACAGCGAGCCTGTCCTCGCCTGGGCTCAGGCGTTTAGCGGCTGACCGGGGTATCGGTGGTCTGCTCGTTGTTGCTGTTGGTGCCTGATGCAGCATTCACGCCGCTGGCGCCGTTGGCGCCCGAGTTCCAGCTATTGGCGCCGCCGGTGGTGCTTGGCGTTTGCACGCCACTGCCGATGGTCGCGCCGGTGCCGCTCGACCCGCTCATCGTGTCGGTGGTGGTGTCGGTGGTGTTGCAGGCAGCCAGGCCGAAAGCCATCATGCCAGCGAGAACTGCGCTTTGAACGGTGCGTTTCATGGTGTTCTCCTTGGGTTCTTGAGTGTTTTCATTTTCGCAATGGCATGAGCGCGCGAGAATAGGAACACGTCGGTTACCCGTGTAGGATTTGACCTTAGTCCTGCGTCAGTGATGGCTTCAGGCGGCGACCGTTTCCTGTGCCAGCCAGTCGAGCAATTCTGCCGCCGGCAGTGGCCGGCTGAAATAATAACCCTGAACCTTGTCGCAGCGCTGCTCGCGCACCACGTCCAGCTGCGAGCGGGTCTCGATGCCCTCGGCCACCGTCGTCATGCCAAGGCTTTGCGCCACTTTCACGGTCGCCTCGATCAGCACGCGGTGATGGAAGCTGGTGTCGGCCTGGCACACGAAGGAGCGGTCGATCTTGACCGTGTCCACCGGCAGCAGGTGCAGGCTCGACAGGGACGAGTAGCCGGTGCCGAAGTCGTCCAGCGCCAGCTTGACGCCGAGCGCCTTCAGCTCGTGCAGCCGCATCTGCGTGTCCTCGTCCTGGGCCGCCAGGCTTTCGGTGACTTCGAGCTGCAGGCTGGCGGGCGGCATGCCGGTGGCGCGCAGCACGGCGGCGACGCTGTCGACCCAGCCGGCCTGGCCGAGCTGGGCGCGCGACAGGTTGACCGCCATCAGGCGCGGCGCCGCCTCGTGCAGGCGCGCCTGCCAGTCCATGAAGTCGCGACAGGCGCGCGCCAGCACGAAGTCGCCCAGCGCGCCGATCAGGCCGCACTCTTCGGCGACCTGGATGAACTCGACCGGCGGCACGATGCCGCGCTGCGGATGGCGCCAGCGCACCAGCGCCTCGACCCCGGCCGCAGGGTCGACGCCGCCGTCCGGCAGCAGCCGGACCACCGGCTGATAGACCACGAACAGCTGTTCCTCGGCCAGCGCCTGGCGCAGGTCGGCTTCGATATCGGCGCGGCGCGCGGCGCGCTCGCGCATGCTGGGCTCGAACACCGCGTGGCGGTTGCCGCCGGCGCGCTTGGCCTCGACCATGGCGATGCCGGCGTCGCGCAGCAGGCTGTCGGCATCGTGTTCATCGTGCACCGCCGCGTCCGGCCCCCAGGCCAACCCCAGGCTGGCGCTGCACACGATCTCGTGGCCGCCGATCACATACGGATGGGCGAGGGCGTCGAGCAGGCGCAGCGCGACCCGTTCGGCGTCATTGCGCGCGCGCAGGCCGTCCAGCACGACCACGAATTCGTCGCCGCCGATGCGCGCCGCCAGCTGGCTGCTGCGCGCCGCGGGCTCGATCATCGTGGTGGCGGGAGGACGCAGGGCGCCGCGCAGGCGGTCGGCCATGTGCATCAGCAACTGGTCGCCGCCGGCCTGGCCCAGGCTGTCGTTGAGCTGGCGGAAGCGGTCGCAGTTCAGCGTGAGCACCGCGAAGCCTTGCCCGTCCTGCGGCCGCGCGAGCAGGCGCTGCAGCTCTTCGCGCACCGCCTCGCGGTTGGGCATGCGGGTCAGGCTGTCGGTGCGGGCCGCGCTGCGCAGGCGGCGCGACAGCATCTCCTGCTCGCGCTGGACCTCGAAGGTGGCGTCGGCCACGGTCGCCATCAGGCGCTCGGGGTCGAGCTTCGTCAGGTTCAGCGACAGCACCTGCAGCGATCCGCTGGCGGCGTGCTGCACGCCGACCGGCAGGCGCAGGCCTTCGCAGATCATGCCGGAAGGTTCGATGAAGGCCTCGACCATGGCCGGCAGCTGCGGCGCCACCGGCGCCAGCACGTCGAACAGGTTGTCCAGGCCGGCGTCGGTGGCGAGCGGCATCAGGAGGTTCGAGGCCATCGGATTGAGCATCTCGACGGTGCCGTTGAGCGTGGTCTGGGCCAGGCCGATCGGGGCCCGGTACAGGAACTGCACCAGCGTTTCATACGCATCGACGGGCTCATGCTGCATGGGCGTTCTCCTGGTGGCGGGTGGAGGTGTCCTGTGGCTTGCCGAGATCGCGCAGGATCAGGCAATAGGCGGCGCCGTCGGTATCGCCGGGCAGCGGCTCTCGCTCCGGCAGCGGCGCGACCAGCGTGCTGCCCCAGAATTCGCCGCCGTCGGCGCGCAGGCGGCGGCCTTCGTCGAGCGACCAGCCGCTGGCGTCGGCTTCGCGCAGGCGGTCCTGGCGGTACTCGAGCGCGACCGTGTCTTGCGGGTAGAAGATCGTGAACGGCCGGCCGACGGCGTCGGGGCCGAAACCGGTGACGCGCCCGATGCTGGCATTCCATTCGCAGATCCGGCCCTGCAGGTCGAGGCTCACCAGCGCGTAGTCCTGGACCCCGGCCAGGATGGCGTTCAGCCAGGCGTCGTTCTGGCGCAGCCGGCGCTCGCGCCGTACCTGTTCGGTGATGTCGTTGATCACCGCCATGATGCGTTCGGGATCGAGCTTGAGCAGGGTGAGCGCCAGGATCTGCGGCGCGCGCTTGCCACCGGCGCCGGGTTCCAGGTAGACGTGCAGGCCGTCGCAGACCTTTCCGTAGGGCTCGGTATGGCGTTCGGCGCACGCGCGCAGCTCGGGCGCGACCCGGGCCAGGGCCGTGAACAGGTTGTCCAGGCCGCCGTCGTGCGACAGCGGCATCAGGAGCTGGGCCGCGACCGGATTCATCATGGCGACGTCGCCCTGGACGTTGGTCTGCACCAGGCCGACTGGCGCCAGGTACAGGAACTGGATCAGCGCCTCGTATTCGGCGCCGATTTCACTTGCATCCCGGCTCATCGGGGGCTTACCGCGGCTGGCGCTGGACCAGCACGTAGCGCCGGCTCCCGCCCGGGTTCGACAGCAGGCGCAGCGCGACCTTGACCGGACGCATGCGCAGGGTGAGCACGTAGTCGATGGTGTCGTCCAGCACGCTGTTGTCTTCCTGGGCGTCCTCGAAACGCTGGGCCACCATGAAATTGTTCATGCAAGGCGCGACGTTGGTGAACAGGGGCTGGCCCAGTACCCTTTGGGGCGACAGGCCGGCCGCTTGCGATTCGAAGGCGTTGTACAGCGTGACGTTGGTGTCGGCGCCGAAGCCGATGACGCCGAAGTCGAGCGCGTCGAACTGGTCAGGCGTGCATTGATCGAGGCGCGCAGCCAGGTCGGGTGCGTCGAACGAAAGAGGCGTTACGGTCATGGTCTCGAAAGCCGGGACGCGGCTATTGAATGTGAGAAACAGATGTTGCATGTGAAAAGACATAGTGTCAATCGTGCGCGCCTTTCCGTGACACATTTATTTGGCCGCGTGCGGTTCCCGACACAGCCGGCGCGCTACAGGTCGACCAGGCTCTCGAATCCGCCAAAGAACATGCGCTTGCCATCGAAGGGCACCCCTCCCGGTTTCATCATGTCGGCCAGGCGCGGGTCCTTCATCACTTTTTCCAGCACGGCGTCGCGGTGGGCGCGCGATTCGTAGACGGCCCAGGCCAGGATGACGGTCTCGCCGTCTTCCAGCTTGACGCTTTGCGGGAACGAGGTGTGCTCGCCCGGCTTGACGTCGTCCGCGATCCATTCGCGGTATTCGAGCGCGCCGTGTTCGCGCCAGACCTGGCCGGCCAGGTTGGCCTGGGCCCGGTATTCGTCGATCTTCGATGTGGGCAGGGGCAAGACAAAACCGTCGACATACGCCATGATGCTTCTCCTGAAGTTGGGTGATGTGAGGTGATGCTGGGGTAATCCGAGGGATGCTGCATGCAGTATCCCTGTACTGACCGGCTGGCGGCCTGGAAGTTTCCGGCTAGCGGTCGATCAACATCTCGAAGCCGCCGAAGATCATGCGCTTGCCGTCGAACGGCATGGCGCCCGGCTGCATCATGTCGGCCATGCGCGGGTCTTTCTCGACCTTGCCGTTGACTTCGTCGCGGTGCGCGCGGGATGCATACACGATCCAGGAAAAGACGACCGTTTCGCCGTCTTGCAGGTCGACGCTCTGGGGGAAGGACGTGAGCTTGCCGGGCTGGACGTCGTCGGCGACGCACTCGCGGTACTCGAGGGCGCCGTGTTCGCGCCAGATGTCGGCGCACTTGTTGCTCAGCTCGCGGTACTCGTCGAGCTTTGACTTTGGCAGGGGCAGGACGAAACCATCTACGTAGGACATGGGAGTCTCCTCGGTAGGTTGGACGCACGCATTTGGACGCACGCATTTGGACGCACGCATTTGGACGCACTGCGTGGTACTGACCCCGCGACGGTGCGCCAGGTTTCCGGTCGCTATGCCGGAACCAAGAAGATTACCACAAGGTGTTTTGCGGAGGCGGATTTGGCGGCGGCGCCGGAGGGGCGGGCGGCGCCACCGGCGGCAAGGCCTCGATCGCAGGCCGCTCGTCGAACGGCGAGGCGTCCGGGGGCACTTCCTGGCTGCCGGGCGGCATGTCCAGGGGCTGATCCAGCGGCGCCTGCTCGATGTCGATCGCGCGCGTCTCGCCCGCATCGATGAATTCCGGATAGATCCAGTCCTCGCCGTCGTGCACCACGTCCTCTGGTGGCGTGCGTTCCACCGGCGGCGCCTTGGCCAGCGCCACCCGCATGTAGTCGATCCAGATCGGCATCGCGAGGGTCGAGCCGAACTCGCGCCCGCCCAGCGAGCGCGGTTCGTCATAGCCCATCCACGACACCGCCACCACATTGCCCGCATAGCCGGCGAACCAGCCGTCGACGGCGTCGTTGGTGGTGCCGGTCTTGCCGGCCAGGTCTTGCCGTCCCAGTAGCTTGGTGGCCGCGGCGGCGGTGCCGAAGCGGGCCACGTCGCGCAGCATGCTGTCGACCACGAAAGCGTTGCGCGCCGTGACCGCGCGGTTGGCTTCGTTCTTGGTCTCCGGCGGCCTGGTCTCCAGGATGACGTCGCCGTTGCCGTCCACGATCCTGGCGATCAGGTAAGGCCTGACCCGGTAGCCGCCATTGGCGAACACCGCATAGCCGCCGGCCAGCTGCAGCGGCGTGACAGCGCCGGTGCCGAGCGCCATCGTGTAGTTCTTCGGATGGCGCGCCAGGTCGAAGCCGAAGTGTTCCAGGTACTGGTGGGCGAAATCGACCGACACCGCGCGCAGCACGCGCACCGTCGGCACGTTCTTCGATTTCACCAGTGCCTGTCGCAGGGTGACTTCGCCGTCGAACTTGCCGTCGTCGTTCTGCGGCGTCCAGGGTGTTTCCGGCGTGGCGCCGGGCAGCTCGATCGGCTCGTCCAGGACGCGGGTGGTCGGCGAATAACCTTTTTCCAGCGCCGCCGAATACACGAACGGCTTGATGCTCGATCCCGGCTGGCGCCAGGCCTGGGTCACGTGGTTGAACTTCTGCAGGTTGTAGTCGAAGCCGCCCACCAGCGCGTGGTACGCCCCGGTGTCGGCATCGATCGCGACGAAGGCCGCGGCCACCTGCGGCACCTGGGTGATGGCCCAGTCGCCGTCCTTGCCGCTGTCAATCCGTTTACTGATGCGGACGATCGCGCCCGGGGTGATCCTGACGTTCTCGCGCGCCTTGGCCGACAAGGCATTGGCCACGAATTTCAGGCCGGCGCCGCGGATGGTGACGTCGTCGCCCGACAGCGTATCGACCACCACCTCGTCGCTGCTGGCCTTGAGCACCACGGCCGGCAGCAGGCCGTCACTGCCGGGGCGCTTCTGCAGTGCCTCGACGATGGCTTCCTCGCGCTCTTCCGCGTCGAGCGGCAAGTCGATGCGCGCTTCCGGGCCGCGGTAGCCGTGGCGCCCGTCATAGGCCAGCACGTTGCGCCGCACCGAATCGTAGGCCGCATTCTGCTCGGCCGCCAAGATGGTGGTGGTGACGGTGATCCCGCGCGTGTACGACTCTTCGCCGAACTGCTGGTACACGGCCTGGCGCGCCAGCTCGGCCACGTATTCGGCGCGGGTATCGAAGACCTGGCCGGCGTCGTGCCTGACGCGCAGCGGTTCGGCCAGCGCCTGCCGGTATTGCGCCTCGTCGATCTCGCCGAGTTCCAGCAAGCGCTTGAGGATGGCGTGCTGGCGCGCTTGCGCGCGCTTGGGATTGGACACCGGATTGGTGCGCGCCGGGTTCTGGGGCAGGCCGGCCAGCATCGCGGTCTCGGCCAGCGTGAGCCCGTCGAGCGTCTTGCCGAAATAGCTGCGCGCCGCGCTCGAGAAGCCATACGAGCGCTGGCCCAGGTAGATCTGGTTCATGTACAGCTCGAGGATCTGGTCCTTGGTGAGCGAGTCTTCGATCTTGTAGGCCAGCGCGATCTCGGTGAACTTGCGCGCGAGGGTCTTCTCGTTGGTGAGGAAGAAGTTGCGCGCCACCTGCATGGTGATGGTCGACGCGCCTTGCCGGAAGCCGCCGCGCAGGTTGGCGCGCGCCGCGCCCAGCGCGCGGATGAAGTCGATGCCGCCGTGTTCATAGAAACGCGTGTCCTCGATCGCCAGCACGGCGGTCTTCATCATCGGCGGGATCTTCGCGATCGGCACGAAGTCGCGGTGCTCGACGCCGAACTGGCCGATCAGCACATTGTCGGCCGTGTAGATGCGCAGCGGGATCTTGGGACGGTAGTCGGTCACCGCGTCGATCGGCGGCACCCTGGGCAGGATCGCCGTCATCACATACACCACGGCGCCGGCGCCGACGAGCAGCATGGCCGCCAGGATCAGCAGGATGAAAGCCCGGACATGCTTCATGCGGATTGGATTGGCGGACTGCTTGTCGGTGTCGCTCACTGCTTTACTCTCGCGGTTAGGCCATGCTTGGCGCCATGAGCGGGCGATTATAATCCGCTTTCAATCTATTCTTTCTTTCCGTTCGTGCATGTGCGATATTCTCGCTTTGGGCCCGCCGCCGGCATGGCGGGCCGCATCCGCAACGAAGGAAATCCATGCCATTCGATTCGAAACCGGCGGGCGCCAAGCCGTCCAACTTCAGGCCTTATATCCCCGCCACCGCCCAGCTGCCCGAAATGACCCCGCGCGCCCTGATCATGGGCGTCATCCTGGGCATGATCTTCGGCGCGTCCTCGCTCTACCTGGTGCTGAAGGTGGGCCTCACGGTCAGCGCCTCGATCCCGGTGGCGGTGATCGCGATCACCCTGTTCGGCATGGCCAAGAAGATGGGCGCGCGCGAATCGACGATCCTCGAGAACAGCGTGGCCCAGACGGCCGGCTCGGCCGGCGAATCGCTGGCCTTCGGCCTGGGCGTGACCATGCCGGCCATCATGATCCTCGGCTTCGATCTCGAGATCTCGCGCGTGATGCTGGTCGGCGTGCTGGGCGGCCTGCTCGGCATCCTGATGATGATCCCGCTGCGCCGCACGCTGATCGTCGACCAGCATCGCGAACTGAAATACCCGGAAGGCACGGCCTGCGCCGAAGTGCTCAAGGCCGCCGCCACCGACGTCTCGCGTGAGGCTGCGGGCGAGATGCGCGACCCCGCGAGCGCGGAAGGCAGCGAGGCGATGAAGACCGCCAAGCGTCGCGCGATGCTGATCTTCGGCGGCTTCGGCATCGGCATCCTGTATAAGACCCTGAGCGTGTCGTTCAAGGGCTGGCGCGACACCATCAACTTCGAGTTCGGCGCGCCGCTCAAGACCGGCAGCATCGGCGCCGAGATCTCGCCCGAATTGGTGGGCGTCGGCTACATCATCGGCCCGCGCATCGCCTATACGATGGCGGCCGGCGGCGTGCTGGCTTCGCTGCTGCTGGTCCCGATGATCAAGTTCTTCGGCGAGCTGGCGACCGTGCCGCTGTCGCCGGCCACGATCCCGATCCGCGACATGACGGGCGACGACATCCGCGCCTCGTACATCCTGTACATCGGCGCCGGCGCGGTGGCTGCCGGCGGCCTGATCTCGCTGGCGCGCTCGCTGCCGACGATCTGGAACGGGCTGCGCGGCGGCCTGGCGGGCATGAAACAGGGTTCGACCGGCGACCAATCGCTGCGCACCGACCGCGACATCCCGATGAAGTGGGTGGTGATCGGTTGCCTGGCCATCATCGCCATCATTTCGCTGGCCACGCCGCTGCACATGAACGTGCTGGGCGCGCTGCTGATCCTGGTGTTCGGCTTCCTGTTCGCCACCGTGTCCTCGCGCCTGACCGGCGAGATTGGCTCGTCGTCGAACCCGATCTCGGGCATGGCGGTGGCGACCCTGCTGTTCACCTGCCTGATCTTCCTGGTGATGGGCTGGACCGGCGGCCAGTACTACGTGACCGCGCTGTCGGTCGGCGCCATCGTCTGCATCGCCGCCAGCAATGCCGGCACCACCTCGCAAGACCTCAAGACCGGCTATCTGGTGGGTTCCACGCCGCGCATGCAGCAGTACGCGATCCTGTGCGGCGCCTTCGCCTCGGCCCTGATCCTGGGGCCGATCCTGCTCAAGCTGAACGAAGCTGGCACCGTCTACGTGCCGGCGGCGCAGGTGGCGCCGGGCCTGGTCGTGGATGCCTCGAAGCTGAGCGACACCGCGCAACTGCAAGGCCCGCAGGCCAAGGACGACCCGAACACCTATAAAGTCTGGCACAAGACGGACACCGTGGGCGGCCCGGCCGGCAAGTACTTCGTCGACGCGGCGGGCAAGGTGGTCTACCTGGTCGACCCGGGCATCAACGGCCACCACAGCACGCGTCCGGACGGCACCGAGGTGAAGAAATACGATGCGCCGAAGGCGGTGCTGATGTCCTATATCATCAAGGGCATCCTGGACCAGGAACTGCCGTGGACGCTGGTGCTGTTCGGCGTGATGATCGCGATCGTGCTGGAGATGGCGGGCATCGCCTCGCTGGCGTTCTCGGTCGGCGTCTACCTGCCGCTGGTGGCGACCCTGCCGATCGCGATCGGCGGCACCGTGCGCTGGCTGGCCGA
>DDKG01000375.1:0-4572 GCA_002339265.1 Massilia sp. UBA2604
GCCTTGTCGCGCCTGCTGCAAAAGCACGCGCGCCTGTTCGCGGTGCTCGAGACGCTGGACAACGGCAAGACCATCCGCGAAACCCGCGATGCCGACCTGCCGCTGGCCGCGCGCCACTTCTATCATCACGCCGGCTGGGCGCAACTGCAGTCCGAAGAATTCGCCGACTACCGCGCCGTGGGCGTGGTGGGCCAGATCGTGCCGTGGAACTTCCCGCTCCTGATGCTGGCATGGAAGATCGCGCCGGCGCTGGCCGCCGGTAACACCGTCGTGTTCAAGCCGGCCGAGTACACGCCATTGACCGCGCTGCTGTTCGCCGAGATCTGCCAGCGCGCCGGCGTGCCGGCCGGTGTCGTCAACATCGTCACCGGCGATGGCCGCGTGGGCGAGGCGATCGTCAATCACCCGGGCATCGACAAGCTGGCCTTCACCGGCTCGACCGAAGTCGGCCGCCTGATCCGCAAGGCCACGGCCGGCAGCGGCAAGAAGCTGTCGCTGGAACTGGGCGGCAAGTCGCCGTTCATCGTGTTCGACGACGCCGACCTGGATGCCGCAGTCGAGGGCCTGGTCGATTCGATCTGGTTCAACCAGGGCCAGGTGTGCTGCGCCGGTTCGCGCCTGCTGGTGCAGGAGTCGGTGTACGACAAATTCATCGGTAAAGTCAAAGCGCGCATGCAGAACCTGCGCGTCGGCTCGCCGCTCGATAAATCGAACGATATCGGCGCGCTGGTCGATCCGGTGCAGCAGCAGCGCATCCATGGCCTGGTCGAATCGGCGCGCGCCGAAGGCTGCGAAGTGTGGCAGCCGAATGTGGAACTGGCTGCGACCGGCTCGTGGTACCTGCCGACCCTGATCACCGGCGCGTCGACGTCGGCCGCCGTGGCGCAAGCCGAGATCTTCGGACCGGTGCTGGTGGCGATGAGCTTCCGCACCCCGGCCGAAGCCGTGCAACTGGCAAACAACACCGTCTACGGCCTGGCGGCCTGCGTGTGGAGCGAGTCGATCAGCCTGGCGCTAGACGTGGTCCCGCAGATCAAGGCCGGCGTGGTGTGGATCAACACCGCCAACCAGTTCGATGCGGCTTGCGGTTTCGGCGGCTACAAGGAATCGGGCTATGGCCGCGAGGGCGGCAAGGAGGGCATGTACGAGTACCTGGTGCCGCTGGCGGAAGATGCGCGTCCCGCCGCTCCTGTGATCGCCGAGAAGGCGAAAGCGAAGCCTTCGGAAGCGGACAGCCCGTTCGCCGTCGACCGCACCGCCAAGCTGTACATCGGCGGCAAGCAGGCCCGCCCTGACGGCGCCTACAGCCGCGCCATCAACGGCGCCAATGGCGACTTCCTGGCGGACATCGGCGAAGGCAGCCGCAAGGACATCCGCAACGCCGTCGAGGCGGCGCACAAGGCTTCCGGCTGGACCAAGGCGACCGCGCACAACCGCGCGCAGGTGCTGTACTACATCGCCGAGAACCTGGCCATCCGCGCCGACGAGTTCGCGCAGCGCATCGCGCAGCAGACCGGTTCGAAGGACGCCGCTCGCGAAGTGCAAGCCTCGATCGAGCGCCTGTTCTACTGGGCGGCGTGGGCCGACAAGTACGACGGCGCGGCGCACCAGCCGCCGATGCACGGCATCACCGTGGCGCTGAACGAAGCGGTCGGCGTGATCGGCATCGTGTGCCCGAACGAGAACCCGCTGCTGGGCTTCATCTCGCTGGTGGCGCCCGCGCTGGCGCTGGGCAACCGCGTGGTGGCGGTGCCGTCGGAGCAGTATCCTCTGTCGGCGATCGACCTGTACCAGGTGCTCGATACCTCGGACCTGCCAGGCGGCGCGCTGAACATCGTCACTGGATCAAGCGACGAACTGGCGCGCACGCTGGCGACGCATGGCGACATCGATGCGGTGTGGCGTCATGACGGTTCGGCCGAAGGCTGCGCCGAAGTCGAACGCCTCTCAAGCGAGTCGCTCAAGCGCACCTGGACCGGCGGCGGCAAGGGCCGCGACTGGTTCGATCCGAAGCAGGCTGGTGGCCGCGTGGTGTTGCAACACGCGAGCCAGGTGAAGAACGTCTGGATCCCGTACGGCGTGTAACAACGCCCGGAACCCGGCAATACCGCCAACATAAAACAACGTCATTCCCGCGCAGGCGGGAATCCAAGTACGCCAGCATCATGCGAATAGACTTGGATTCCCGCCTGCGCGGGAATGACGTTTTTAAGCTAACACTTTTAGAAACGGAATCAGTCATGTTCCTCCCCCAAGAAATCGTCCGCAAGAAGCGCGACGGCGGCGTCCTCTCTGCCGAAGAGATCCAGTTCTTCGTGCGCGGCATCCCTGACGGCAGCGTCACCGAAGGCCAGATCGCGGCGTTCGCGATGGCAGTCTACTTCAACGACATGACGATGGACGAACGTGTTGCCTTCACGCTGGCGATGCGCGACTCGGGCCAGGTCATGGAATGGAAATCGCTGAACCTGCCCGGCCCGGTGGTCGACAAGCACTCGACCGGCGGCGTCGGCGACGTGGTGTCGCTGATGCTGGGACCGATGATCGCGGCCTGCGGCGGCTTCGTGCCGATGATCTCGGGCCGCGGCCTGGGCCACACCGGCGGCACGCTCGACAAATTCGATGCGATCCCGGGCTACAGCACCGTGCCGGACCCCGACAAATTCCGCCAGGTGGTGCAGGACGTGGGCGTGGCCATCATCGGCCAGACCGCCCAGCTGGCGCCGGCCGACAAGCGTTTCTACAGCATCCGCGACACCACGGCGACCGTGGAATCGGTGGCCATGATCACCGGCTCGATCCTGTCGAAGAAGCTGTCGGCGGGCCTCGATGCGCTGGTGATGGACGTGAAGGTCGGCAGCGGCGCCTTCATGCCGACCCCGCAGAAATCGCTGGAGCTGGCCGAATCGATCGTCAATGTCGGCAACGGCGCCGGCACCCGCACCTCGGCCATCCTGACCGGCATGGACGAATCGCTGTGCCCGGCAGCGGGCAATGCGGTCGAAGTGCGCGTCGCGATCGACTACCTGACCGGAAAATCACGCCCGGCGCGCCTGCATGAGGTGACGATGGCGCTGTGCGCCGAGATGCTCGTCATTTCCGGCCTGGCGGCGACCGAGCAGGAGGCACGCGCCAAACTGCAGGCGGCCCTGGATTCGGGCGAAGCTGCCGAACGCTTCGCGCGCATGGTCACTGCCCTGGGTGGCCCGGCCGACCTGATGGACAAGCCTGACGCCTACCTGGAAGCGGCGCCCGTCATCGTGCCTGTGCCCAGCCTGCAGGCTGGTTACGCGACCTCGGTCGACACCCGTGAAGTGGGCCTGGCCGTGGTGGCCCTGGGCGGCGGCCGCGTGCGTCCGCAGGATGCGATCGACTTCGCCGTCGGCCTCACCGGACTGGTGGAGCTGGGCGACGAGATCGCCGTCGGCCAGCCACTGGCAATGGTGCATGCGCGCAGCCAGCAGGCTGCCGAGCAGGCGATCCGCCAGGTGCAGGCCGCCTACCGGATCGGCGCCACCAAACCGGCAGCCGCGCCGATGATCCACCGTGTCGTCCGTCCTTGAGAGCCCTGCAATGAAATACGCAAAACTGATCGATGAAGCGCGCGCCGCGCGCGAGCTGGCCTATGCCCCTTACTCGAAGTTCAAGGTGGGCGCGGCATTGGAGTGCAAGGATGGCCGCATCTTCCGCGGCTGTAATGTAGAGAACGCCGCCTACGGCCTGTGCAACTGCGCCGAACGCACCGCCCTGTTCAGCGCCATCGCCAGCGGCTACCAGCCGGGCGACTTCGCGGCCCTGGCCGTGATCGGCCAGACCGAGGGCCCGATCGCACCGTGCGGCGCCTGCCGCCAGGTGATCCTGGAGCTGGGCGGCAATGAATTGCCGGTGGTGCTGACCAATCTGGAAGGCGCGGTCTTCGAGACCACCGCGGCGACGCAATTGCCGAATGCCTTCGGCGGGCGCGACCTGGGAGTGTAATCAGGCCTTGTGATCCGCGATTCGGGCACCACTGTGATGACATCCTTACACGACTAACTTATTCGGAGGTAGCAATGAAAAAAGTCATCGTCCTGTTAAGCGGTGTCATCATCGCGGCGACCGCCGCGGCCCAGGCGGACAAGACCGGTTCGCACACCACCCAGGCTGAGCGGACGGGAACCGTCGATCGACAGATTCCGGCCAACACCGACCGCGACAAGCGGGAAAACCCGGCCGCGGAAGGGCCGGAAAGCGCGAACATCGTTGATCCTGATTTCCAGGGCAGCAGCAAGCAGGAGACGACGTCGTCCGGCCTGGGGCAGCCGAAGCGGGATACTGACCGTTCTTCGGAGCAGGACCGCGCGAACGCGCGGGAATCCAAGGACAAATAAGCAAGGACAAATAAGCGCTGCAGCGGCGGCCGGAACACAGGCCGCCGCTTGATCACCACATCAGATCGTCCGGAATCTTGTAATCCGCGTACGGATCGTCTTCTTCCACTTCCTGCACCTTCTTCTTGATCTGGACCACGATCGAGGCATCGCGCTGGGCGATCTTTTCGCCGATCACGCGCGGCACCAGCTCGAAGCTGCC
>DDKG01000375.1:4695-9103 GCA_002339265.1 Massilia sp. UBA2604
AAGTTGTAGGGCACGTCGCCCTTGCCCTTCGACTGCTTGTTCTGCTGCACCAGCTGGGCGATCTGCGCCAGGATGGCTTTCTGGGTCGCGGCGGCGTCGCGCTGGGCGTTCAGTTCGCGCGCCCGTTCCGCATTCTTGCGCTGCATCTCGAGCGCGGCTTCGCGCGATTCGTTGACCTTTTCCACGCCGGTGCGCAACACTTCCTTGTGTTGCTTGCTCTTGTCCTGGTTGACCTGCTTGACCTTCTTCTTGTCGACCAGGCCGGCTTTCAATAACTGCTCTTGCAGCGAGACCATGTTGTGCTTCCTTGATGTAATGAATGCCCGTGGCGGACGGGCGAGGACGCTAGCATAGCAACAAGCCGGGCGGAAAGCGATTCAGGACGCCGCTTTCCAGGGATCGTAGGTGCCGACATTCCACACACGGCCCTCGGGATCGCGGCAGGCGAATTCGCGTCCGCCGTACGGCGCATCGTCGATGGCCTTGACGATGTCGGCGCCGCTGTCCACGACTCGTGTATAGACCTGGTCGGCATCCTGCACCCGGATCCAGATGGTCTGGGTCTGCAGGCCGCCGGTCTTTTGCGGCGTGGTCAGGAGCTGGCCATACTTGTCGTCGACCTCGGTGCCGATCATCACCATGCCGTCGCCAAGCGTCAGTTCGGCATGGCCGACGTCCTTGTCCTTTCCGGGAACCACCAGGCGCTTCTCAAAACCAAGATTGCTGCAAAGCCATTCGATCACACTGGTGGCATCGCGATAGCGCAGGCATGGAACTACGGTCGAGCTCATTGCGTTCTCCTGTAGCGGTTGATGAGAAGGTCCATGGTAGCGCAGCTTGGAACGGAACTTGAAATTCCGATGACTGATCCACAACATAAGGGAGACTACGTCCTTCAGACAGGAGCTCGACATGAACCCATCCGACGAAAAGATGTTGCAGGATTTTCTGGGCCAGCTGGTGCAGGCCAAAGGTGTGACGAAGGACCCCGAGGCCGACGCGCTGATCGGGCGCGCCGTGGCCCAGCAGCCGGACGCCGCCTACCTGCTGGTACAACGCGCGCTGCTGGTCGAACAGGCGCTGGGCAATGCCAAGGCGCGCATCGCCGAGCTGGAAAGCAAGGGCGGCCAGGGCGGCGGAGGCTTCCTCGACGCGAATCAATGGGGTAATTCGGCGCAGGGCAAGCCATCGAATCCGGTCCCGGGAATCGGGCAGGGTGCTTACCAGCAAAACGGACCGACCGGATCTGCCCCGCAGGCCCAGCCGGCGAAAAGCGGCGGTTTCCTGGGCGGCGCCGGCGGCAGCATGCTGGGCACGGTGGCGGCTACGGCGGCCGGCGTGGCGGCGGGCTCCTTCCTGTTCCACGGCATCGGCAATCTGCTCGGCAATGACGGGCAGGGCGCCTCGAACCACCTGCTGGCGGACAATGCGGCGGATGGAGGCGCGGCCGAGGCAGCTGGCGGCGGAGCGTTGGCCGACCAGGCCGGCATCGGGGCGATCGACGAGCCGGGCGGGGCCGACGACAGCCTCCTGGCCGACAACACCGACGACAGCCTGGGCGGCTTCTTCGACGGCGACGGTTCCGACGAAGGGTTGTTCGGCTAGACGGGCGCCAGCAAGCCGCCTGCAGCCGCCGACAGGATCACGACGACCCACGACGGCGCCTTCCACACCCTCAGCAGCATGAAGCTGCCCATGGCGATGGCCGCATCGCGGATGTCGAACACGGCGCCGGTCCATACCGGGTGATACAGTGCCGCGGCGAGGATGCCGACCACGGCGGCGTTCGCGCCCATCATGGCGTGGCGCGCCGCCGCATGGCGCCGAAAGCTGTCCCAGAATGGCAATGTCCCGTAGACGAGCAGCAGGCCGGGAAGGAACAACCCTAGCAGCGCGAGTGCCGCGCCAGCCGGCGCATCGGTCGTCATGCCGGCCTGCGCGCCGAGGAAGGCGGCGAAGGCGAACACCGGCCCGGGCAGCGCCTGCGCCAGTCCATACCCGGCAAGGAAGGCCTCGCTTGCCACCCAGCCGGTGGCCACCGTCTCGGCCTGCAGCAGCGGCAGCACGACGTGGCCGCCACCGAATACCAGCGCGCCCGCGCGATAGAAGGCATCGACCAGGGTCAGCGGGCGATATGCCGCAACAGCGGCCAGCAAGGGAAGCGCCAGTAGCAGGAGCGCAAACAGCGCGAGCGCCACGCAGCCGGCCCGGCGGCTGACCGGCACGGTCAGTTCGGCATCCGGCTGCACGACCGGTCCCCGGCATAGCAGGTATCCCGCCAGCGCCCCAGTGGCAATGGCAGCCAGCTGTCCGGCCGGCCCGTCGGCCAGGACGACGATCGTGATGGCGACGAGCGCGATCGCGATGCGCTGGCGGTCCGGCGTGAGCGTGCGCGCCATGCCCCACACCGCCTGCGCCACCACCGCCACCGCGACCAGCTTGAGACCATGGACGACGCCTGCCGCCGCTGGTCCGGCAAGCTGCGCGGCGCCCAGCGCGAACGCGAACATCAGCAGCGCCGACGGCAGCGTGAATCCGAGCCAGGCCGCCAGGCCGCCGGCCAGGCCTGCGCCACGCAGCACGCCGAGCGAGAAGCCGACCTGGGTCGATGCGGGGCCGGGCAGGAACTGGCACAGCGCCACCAGGTCGCCGTAGCGCGCCTCGTCGAGCCACCCGCGGCGCAGGACGAACTCGCTGCGGTAGTAGCCGAGGTGGGCGATCGGGCCGCCGAACGAGGTCAGGCCGAGCTTGAGGAAGATCCAGAAGATGGACCAGGCAGAGGAGGTGGGAGCGGTGGCTTGGGGTGGCATCGCAGGGACCGTGGGGCGGGACCGGCCCAGCATAGCAGCAAACGATGTCGCGTCGATGACGCCTTTGAAAGGTTGCTCAAGCCAGGGCGAAATGGATAAGATGGCGCCCATCATGCCAATCGCTCCCTACCTCGACGCCGTCCCGCAACTCGCCGCCGGCGTCTACCTCCACCCGTCGGCCCAGGTCATCGGCAACGTGCGCATCGGCGCCGATTCTTCGGTCTGGTGCAACGCCGTGCTGCGCGGCGACGTCAACGACATCGTCATCGGCAGCTGCACCAATATCCAGGACCTGACGATGGGCCACGTCGCCCACCGTACGCCGCACAAGCCGCAAGGCTCGCCGTTGATCATTGGCGACTACGTCACGGTCGGCCATTCGGTGATCCTGCACGGCTGCCGCATCGGCAACGACTGCCTGATCGGCATGGGCAGCATCGTGATGGACGACGTGGTGGTCGACGACCTGGTGATCCTGGGCGCCGGCAGCCTGGTCCCGTCGGGCAAGCGGCTCGAAAGCGGCTTTTTGTACATGGGCCGGCCGGCCGAGAAGGCGCGTCCGCTGACGGACGATGAAAAGGCCTGGCTGCGCTATTCGGCCGAGCACTACGTGCGGGTCAAGAACAACTATTTGAACACGCCGCCGCAGCCCTGACTTCGCATCACATCTGCTGGAACAGCGCCCCGTGGTTGCGGCTCACTTCCAGCTCTTCGGGATAACCGCGCAGGCTGAGCATCTGGCGCCCGCGCAAGTCGCGCCGCACCTCGGCGATCGCATCCACCCGCACCAGGGTCGAGCGGTGGATGCGCCAGAACTCGTCCGGGTCCAGCTCTTCCTCGAGTTCCTTGAGCGTCTTGCGGATCAGGTGCTGGGCGGTGGCGGTCTGCACCCGCGTGTACTTGTCGTCCGACTGGAAGAACAGTACTTCGCGCGTGCTTACCATGCGCAGGCTGTTGCCGGACTGGGCCTGGATCCAGCGCAGGTAGTCCGGCCTGGCGGCCGCCGTCCCGTTCTGCACCAGCAACTGGTCGCCCAACTGCGCCAGCCGGGCCAGCTGCGCGCCGATGTCCTGCGGCGTGTGCTCCAGCCGGCGGCGCAGGCGCGCCACCGTGGTGTCCAGGCGCGCCAGCGTGACCGGCTTGAGCAGGTAGTCGATGGCGCCCTGTTCGAAGGCCTCGACCGCGTACTGGTCGTAGGCGGTGGCGAATACGATGTGGCAGCGCTCGTACATCCGGCGCGCCGCATCGATGCCGCCCATGCCCGGCATGCGGATGTCGAGGAAGGCGATGTCCGGCTCGTGCTCGAGCGCGAGCGCCACCGCTTCGGCGCCGTTGGCCGCTTCGGCCACGATGCGCAGCTCCGGCCACGCCTCGTGCAGGCGCGCGCGCAGCTGGTCGCGCATCGGCGCTTCGTCGTCGGCGATCAGGGCCGTCGGGTGCGGGTGCGCCATCAGCCGTCTTCCGTCATGCGATAGGGCAGGCGGATCGACACGCAGGCGCCGCCACCGGGCAGGGCCTCGATCACGAGTTCCGCATCCTTGCCGTACAACAGCGCCAGCCGCTCGCGGATATTGGCGAGCCCGACGCCGCTGCCGGCA
>DDKG01000372.1 GCA_002339265.1 Massilia sp. UBA2604
AAGCAGAACGCCGACAACGCACGCCAGGCCAACGCCCTGGCCACCTCGGCCTCGGAAGTGGCGGGCAAGGGCGGCGCGGTGGTCGAGCAGGTGGTGCAGACCATGGGCGCGATCAACGCTTCGTCGACCCGCATCGTGGACATCATCGCCGTCATCGACGGCATCGCCTTCCAGACCAATATCCTGGCGCTGAACGCGGCCGTGGAAGCGGCGCGCGCCGGCGAGCAGGGCCGCGGCTTCGCGGTCGTGGCGGGCGAGGTGCGCAGCCTGGCGCAACGTTCTGCGGCAGCGGCCAAGGAAATCAAGCTCTTGATCGACGACTCGGTCGACAAGGTGCACCACGGTTCCGAGCTGGTCGAGCGCGCCGGTTCGACCATGGCCGAAATCGTGCAGAGCGTGAACCGCGTGACCGACATCATGGCCGAGATCACCGCCGCCAGCCAGGAGCAGACCGCCGGCATCGAGCAGATCAACGGCGCCGTGGCCCAGATGGACCAGGTGACCACGCAGAATGCGGCGCTGGTGGAAGAAGCGTCGGCGGCAGCGGCCTCGCTGCAGGAAGAAGCGACCGCGCTGGCGCAGACCGTGGGTGCGTTCAAGCTGAATAACGCCGGCACCAGCCGCGCCAGCGCCGCCATGGCCCCGGCGCCGCGCGTGACCACGACCTTGCCGGCGGTGGTGACGAAGGCGCCGGTGAAGGCGGCGGCAAAGCCGGCCAAGGCTGCGGCGTCGGCCAAGCCGAAGGCGGAGGCCGCGCCGGCTGCTGCTGCGAAGCCGAAGAAGGCCGAGACTGCGGATGTGGGTGACGGTTGGGAAGAGTTCTGATGTAGTTGATGTACTGATGGAGGTCGGCCAGTCGGCGGCTTCCCACAATTGAGTTAGCCATAGCACGTCGTCCCCGCGCAGGCGGGGACCCAAGTTAGCAGCGCAGCCACTTCGCTTGAAATAAGTGGCTCGCTGAGAAACTTGGGTCCCCGCCTTCGCGGGGACGACGTTTTGGGGGTAACGGAAATGGTGTCAGCGTGGGCTGCGCAGCTTGCGGAGGCCAACCGCCAGTAGTGCCAGCGCCAATACGCCCAGCGCCAGCAACTGGCCGGCCGGCATACGCGAACTCGATGCCACATGCTCATACCGCGGCAACTGCGCCAGGTCGGCCTGGGTGAACGCCCGCTCCTCGAACAGATACGGATAGAAGAAGCGCCGCAGCTGCGTGTGATACGCCGCGATGCGGTCCTGGTAGGCCAGCTGCCCTAACAGGTCGGTATCCGCCAGCCGATGCAGCAGCACCTGCACGTTCACCGACGCCAGCAGCAGGCCGACGCGCGCCGTCCAGTCCTCGCGCGCCTGCATGCTGGCGCGGTAGTGCGCGACGTCGGCGGCAACGGCGTCGTCGCCTGCCTGGTGCATCGCGTAATACCACTTCCAGTGAAAGCGTCCTTCGACCGGCGGCGTGTCCTTCCACTCGGGGTGCGAGCGGAAGAATTTTTCGAACGTCTCCGGCTTGGGGATGTCCCAGCCCGAGTGCACGGCCTGGCGCTGCGCCAGGGCCAGCTCGACGCCCTTGGAGACCGGCGACAGGCGGGCGATCGCGGCGTCGGCCAGGGTCGGCAGGATCATCGTCAGGCCGACCAGGCAGGCCAGCAGGATCGCGGCGCTGCTGCTCGAGGTGCGGGCGCGCGCGGCGACCCAGCTGGCCAGGCCGAACCAGAAGGCGAGATACAGCGTGGACACCAGCGCGATCGCGCCGAAGCCGACGATCCCGGCGCCGGCCACCAGCGCGCCAGCGGCCACCGGCAGCAGGGCGGCCAGCCACACCAGGCCGTAGCGCAGGCCGACCCGCCGGCGCCAGGTGTTGGCGGCGGCGGGCAGCGACGCCAGCAGACGCAGGCGGCCGGCTTCGCGTTCGCTCGACACCAGGTCGTGCATCAGCGCGATCACGAACAGCGGCGCCAGAAATACCAGCACGAAGGCGAAGTCGAAGCGGCCCGGCATGGCCAGTTCCGGATTGATCGCCTCGGATTCGTACAGCTGCGAGTGCAGGCCGAGCAGGCGCACCCGCAGCGCCTGCGGCTGCAGGTCGCGCTGGCCGATCGCCGCGAAGGCCAGCGGCGAGGGCGGATTCACCGTCAGGTGCGGCAGGTAGTAGCCGACCGATCCGGCTTCTGCTTCTCCGCCCTTGAGCTGCTTGGCGGCGATGGCGGCAAAGTCTTGCGCATGGCTGGCGGTGATGCGATCGAGCGCGGCGCGTTGCTGGCTCATGGCTTGCAGGCCGGTCCAGACCGACAGTGCGGACAGCAGCGCCAGCAACACGACGGCGCCGACGGCCAGTCTGGAATGCGCGACCTGGCGCAGTTCGAATATCAAGGTCTTCATTTGGCCTTCCTTTCAAGGCGTTTTGCGATCACACGGCCAGCGCCGAACAGCGCCAGCAGCCATCCGCCCAGCACGGCGAAGGCGGGCCAGGCATGGCGCGTGGCCACCTCGGCGTATGGCGTCGGCGGATAGCCGAAGCGCGGTGTGTCGTCCCAATGGTGCTTGTCGATGCGCTCGTCGCCGGCGCCTTGCGGCGAGACGACGTTGGCATGCAGACCGTTGAGCGCCTGGACGAAGGCGTAGCGGTATTTTTCTCCCTCCACCAAAAAGCGCGCGTGGCTGTCGAGGTTCGTGCCGGCCAGCGCGGTCGACATGCGGCGCAGCGCGATCACGGGGCTGAACAGGCTGGCCGAGTGCACGATGGCGTTTTCCTGGCGCTGGCGCGCGAAGTCGGCGCGCATGAATTCGTCGAACAGTTCGCTCGTCATGCGTTCGCCTTCGGCCATCAGCAGGCCGCCGTAGTTCACCGGCAGGTCTTCGACCCGCTGCACGCCGTATTTCTCCAGGGTGCGCACGCGGAAGGCGTTGAAGTAGGGATCGTCCGGATTGTGGCTGTCGCCGATCGCCGCCAGGCGTTCGTGGATCGCGACCTCGGTCTCGATGCGGCTCGGCCGGCCGACATTGTCGGCGGCGAAGTCGGGCATCACGCGCGGCAGCAGGATCGCGGTGACGATCCAGCCGGCCACCAGGGCCAGCAAGGCGTCGCGCGCACGCGGCAGGCTGCTCGACACGAGCACCGCCACCACCACCCACAGCAGCAGGTAGAGCGCATACCCGAGCAGCATCGTCAGCGCCTGCGGCGCCACCGCCGCATGTAGCAGCGCGATCGCGACCAGTGCGATGAAGGCGGGCGCGCCGAGCAGCAGCGCCACGCCGGCATGCGCGGCCAGCTTGCCGAGCAACAGGGTCGAGCCGGGGATGCCCTGCACGATCTGCAGGCGCAGCTGGCCGCGTTCGCGCTCGCGCGCCACGCTGCCGAAGGCGAGAAACACGATCAGCAGGGGCGTGAGCACCTGCAGCACGAAGGCCGGCGTGAGCTGGCCGAAGCGCAGC
>DDKG01000287.1 GCA_002339265.1 Massilia sp. UBA2604
GTCATCAACGGCTGCTGGCAGCTGGGCGAGGACAACCCGATCATCTCGATCCACGACGTCGGCGCCGGCGGCCTGTCGAACGCCTTCCCGGAAATCGTCAACGACGCCAAGCGTGGCGCGATCTTCGACCTGCGCAAGGTGCCGCTGGAAGAGAGCGGTCTGGCGCCAAAGGAAATTTGGTCCAATGAGTCGCAAGAGCGATATGTGTTGGCAATTTCGCCAGATAACCTTGCAAAATTTGCATCGCTGTGCGAGCGCGAACGTTGCCCATTCGCCGTGGTCGGCACTGCCACCGAAGAACGCCAGCTGAAGCTGATCGATGACCAGGCAGGCAACGCGCCGGTCGACATGCCGATGGACGTCCTCCTCGGCAAACCGCCGAAGATGCTGCGCGACGTCGCGCACGTCAAGAACACCTTCCCGGCGGTCGATCTGACCGGCATCGAGCTGCCGGAAGCGGCGCGCCGCGTGCTGCTCAACCCGACCGTGGCCGACAAATCGTTCCTGATCACGATCGGCGACCGTACCGTGGGCGGCATGACCGTGCGCGACCAGATGGTCGGCCCATGGCAGGTGCCGGTCGCCGACTGCGCCGTCACCGCGATGTCGTACGAAGGCTTCGTGGGCGAGGCGATGGCGATGGGCGAGCGCACCCCGCTGGCCGTGATCGACGCCGCCGCATCGGGCCGCATGGCCGTGGGCGAGGCGATCACCAATATCGCCGCCGCCGCAATCGCCGACATCTCGGACATCAAGCTCTCGGCCAACTGGATGGCGGCTTGCGGCCAGCCGGGCCAGGACGCCGCGCTGTTCGACACCGTCAAGGCCGTCGGCATGGAACTGTGCCCAGCGCTGGACGTGTCGATCCCGGTCGGTAAAGACTCCCTGTCGATGCGCACCACCTGGAACGACGAAGGCCAGAGCAAGGCCGTCATCTCGCCGGTCTCGCTGATCGTGTCCTCGTTCGCGCCGGTGGTCGACGTGCGTCGTTCGCTGACCCCGCAACTGCGGACGGACAGCGGCGAGACCGCCCTGATCCTGGTCGACCTCGGCCGCGGCAAGAACCGCCTGGGCGCCTCGATCCTGGCGCAGGTCACCCAGCAGCTGGGCGACTCGGTGCCGGACGTCGATTCGGCACAAGACCTGAAAGCGTTCTTCGTCGCGATCCAGCAGTTGAACCAGGACGGCAAGCTGCTCGCCTACCATGACCGTTCGGATGGCGGCCTGTTCGCCACGCTCACCGAGATGGCGTTCGCCGGCCGCACCGGCGTGTCGGTGAATCTCGACATCCTGACCATGGAAGGCGAGCATGCATCGGACTGGGGCGACGCCAAGAACTGGGCCGGCCAGGTGGCCGAGCGCCGCAACGAGATGACCCTGCGCGCGCTGTTTTCCGAAGAGCTGGGCGCCGTGATCCAGGTGCGTGCGGACGACAAGAGCGCGGTGATGAACGTGCTGCGCGACCAGGGCCTGGGCGCCTGCAGCCACATCATCGGCAAGCTGAACGACCGCGGCGCGATCGAGTTCACCCGCGATGCGAAAGTGATCTACAACGAATCGCGCAGCAGCCTGCACCGCCTGTGGAGCGAGACGAGCTGGCGCATTGCGCGCCTGCGCGACAACCCGGCCTGCGCGGACATGGAATACGACCGCCTGCTGGATGAACTCGACATCGGCATGACGCCGAAAATCAGTTTCAATCTGGACGAGAACGTGGCAGCGCCGTTCATCGCGACCGGCAAGCGTCCGCGCGTGGCGATCCTGCGCGAGCAGGGCGTCAACTCGCATATCGAGACCGCCTGGGTGATGCACCAGGCCGGCTTTACGGCGATCGACGTCCACATGAGCGACCTGATTGCCGGCCGCGCCAAGCTGGATGACTTCCACGGCATTATCGCCGTCGGCGGCTTCTCATACGGCGACGTGCTGGGCGCGGGCGAGGGCTGGGCCAAGACCATCCTGTTCAATCCGCAACTGTCGGACCAGTTTGCGAAGTTCTTCGCGCGCCTGGATACCTTCGGCCTGGGCGTGTGCAATGGCTGCCAGATGATGAGCAACCTGAAGTCGATCATTCCGGGCGCGCAGGCATGGCCGAAGTTCACGCGGAATAAATCGGAGCAGTTCGAAGCGCGCTTCGGCATGGTCGAGGTGCTGGATTCGCCATCGATCTTCTTCGACGGCATGGCCGGCACCCAGGCGCCGATCGCCATCGCGCACGGCGAAGGTTTCGCCGACTTCTCGCTGACTGGCGATATCAACGCGGCGCACAAGGCGATGCGCTTTGTGAACAACCGTGGCGAGCCGACCGAGGTGTATCCGTTCAACCCGAACGGTTCGCCGGGTGGCCTGACTTCCGTCACCACCGACGACGGCCGCTTCACGGTGCTGATGCCGCACGCCGAACGCGTGTTCCGCGCCGCCGTGCATTCGTGGGCGCCGGAATCGTGGGGCGACGAGTCGCCGTGGATGCGCATGTTCCGTAATGCGCGCAAGTGGGTTGGTTGATCACTTGATGCACCAATCATAAACGCCTCTTCGGAGGCGTTTATTTACGCCTGTGCGATATACACTATGTCGAGTTCAACAACAATTCAAGACCATGAACCCGATCATCGTTCGCCCGCTATGCGCACTCATCATGGTGCTTTCCACCGCCGCGAACGCGGCTCCCGACGACATCCCGGTCGACGCCGCGACCCGCACCGGCATCGTCCGCGAGCTGGCGCAGGCGATCAACGAGGAATACGTTTTTCCCGATAAGGCGAAACTGATCGTCGAGCGCCTGGAGGCGAAGGAAAAGAGCGGCGCTTATGCGGGGATGTCGACCTTGCAGGAGCTGGCCAGCGCCCTGACCGCCGATCTGCGTCAGCCCACCAGGGACTTGCACCTGACGGTCAGGGCCAGCGTCCAGCCGCTGCCGGACATCAGCCCCGAGCCGACGCCGGAAATGGAAAAGATGATGCTGGGCCGCCTCAAGGCATCGAACTTCGGCGTTCGCAAGATCGAAACGCTGCCGGGAAATATCGGTTACATCGACCTAAGGATGTTCGCGCCGGCCAGCCTTTCCAAAGACATCATCAGTGCCGCAATGCAGGTGGTCGCCGACACCGATGCCCTGATCGTCGACCTGCGCAATAATGGCGGCGGCGATCCGCACACGGTCGCCTTCATGTCGAGCTACCTGTTCGACAAGCGCACCCACCTCAACGACATGGTCTGGCGCGAGGACAGCCGCCGCGAGTCGTTCTGGACGCAGGAAGACGTGCCGGGCAAACGCTTCGGCGGCCAGAAGAAGATCTATGTCCTCACCAGCAAGAAGAGCTTCTCGGGCGCGGAAGAATTCAGCTACAACATGCAACAGCTCAAGCGTGCAACGCTCGTCGGCGAAACGACCGCCGGCGGCGCCCACCCCGGTGGCGTGCGGCGACTGCACCCCCATCTCTCGGTCTTCATCCCGAACGGCCGGCCGATCAATCCGGTCAGCAAATCGAATTGGGAAGGCACGGGCGTGATCCCCGACGTGCCGGTCGCGGCGGACGACGCCTTGCGCACGGCGCAGCGCCTGGCATTGACGGCGCTTCTGACTCAGCCGCGCGACGCCATGCATGCCGACCTGCTGCGCAAGCGCCTGGCCGAAGTCGACAAGCAGGGCAAGGCCGGCTAGTCAGGGCGCCGGGCGCGCCAGCGTGTAACGCACGTCGGCAGCGCCAGCGTCGCTCCTGGTCCAGCCCTGGCGCGCATAGAACAGGTCGGCCCGGGTTCCGGTGCCCGTGTCGAGCATGATCTCGGCGAAGCCGGATTCGAACAGCCATGCCGTCGCCAGTCCGAGCAGGACCTTCGCCAGGCCCTTGCCCTCATGTTCGGGATCGACGAACAGCGCCCAGATCGAGCCATCGAGCCTGTTGGCATAGCTGAACGCCACCGTCACGCCATCGATCTGCGCCACCCAGCCGCGGCCATCTCGCTCCAGGAAGTCTTCGTACATTTGCGGCGTGACGCGGCCTGGGTCGCGTAGCCGGTTCTCGTTGACGGCCAACCGGATGCGCAACATGTCCGGGATATCGCCGGCGGCGGCTTGCCTGAAGACTGTACTTGCTGAGCTCATATTCCAATGAAGTGACATACATAAAAAAAGCGCTCCCTCGGGAGCGCCTCTTCGACCATCAACCAGCGATTACTGCACCTTGGCCTTCTTGACCAGGCTTTCTCGGTAAGCTGCCAGCTGACGCTGCTGCAGGCCTTCCGCGACTTGCTGCTTGACTTCTTCCAGCGGCGGAACCTTGGTCGCGCGCACGTCTTCCAGCTTGATGACGTGGAAGCCGAACTGCGATTTCACCGGGGTCTCGGTGATGGCGCCTTTTTGCAGGGCGACCATGGCTTTCGAGAACTCAGGCACGTAGGTGGCCGGGCTTGCCCAGCCCAGGTCGCCGCCGTTCTGGGCGCTGCCGTCTTTCGACTGCTTGGCCAGCTCTTCGAACTTGGCGCCGCCTTTCAGCTTGCCGATGATGTCCTTGGCGGTGGCTTCGGAATCGACCAGGATGTGGCGGGCGTGGTATTCCTTGTCGCCGATCATGGCTTTCTGCTTGTCGTACTCGGCCTTGATCTCGGCATCCTTGACCGGGTTCTTCTTGACGTAGTCGGCCAGCATCGCATTGATGATGATGCTCTGGCGGGCGTTGTCGATGGCCGACTTGACGTCGGCGCGGTTGCCGATGTTCTGCTTGTCGGCTTCCTGGATCAACACTTCGCGGCTGATCAGGTCTTTCTTGATCGCGTCACGCAGCTCAGGGGAATCGGTGGCGCGGCCCTGGGCGACGACTTGCTTGACCAGCTGGTCGACCCTCGCTTGCGGGATCGCCTTGCCATTGACGGTTGCAGCGTTTTGCGCGAGTGCAGGCAGGGCAACCAATGCGGTCATGGCTAACAACAGGCGGGCTGGCTTCAAAATCATTGTTGAGATCCTATATAAACACGAAAAGTATCGCCGCAGGCGACGAAAGCCGGCGCATGCTCAGCGCCGGCGACGGTACATATTACTGCACCTTTGCCTTTTTGACCATTTGCTCCTGATAGTCACGCAGCTTCTCTTGCGCCAGGGTGTCGGCGATCTGCGGCTTGACTTCATCCAGCGACGGCAGCTTGACCGGACGGGTGTCGTCCAGCTTGATCACGTGGAAACCGGCGTTGGTCTTGACCGGCACGTCGGTGATCGCGCCTTTCTGCAGCTTGGTGAAGCCGGCCGAGAATTC
>DDKG01000285.1 GCA_002339265.1 Massilia sp. UBA2604
CAGCAGAACGCCGCGCTGGTGGAAGAAGCGGCGGCAGCCGCGGCCTCGCTCGAGGATCAGGCGGCCACGCTGGCGCGGCTGGTCAGCGTCTTCAAGGTGGAGCGTAACGCCGAGTCACATAACGAAAGTTATCGAAACCATCCAAGACTGTCGATGATTGCCGCGTGATTTTCGAAAAAGGCAAAATATACTTTCGAAGTATAATTGTAAACACTGAAATGTGTTGATTTAACCAAAGGTCGCGACTAGTATTTACGTTCCCTTGACCATCTGGAGCGACCTTTGAATACTCTCGAAGCCTTCATGAAATCGACCGCGTCGGCCGGCGCCGCCTGCCTGCTGCTGGCTGCACACGCGGGTACGGCACACGCCGCCACCATCACCGTCAGTCCCGGCCAATCGATCCAGACGGCGGTCAATGCCGCCGTGGCCGGGGACACCGTCCGCGTTCTTCCCGGCACCTACACGCAGAAGGTGCTGGTGTCGAACAAGTCCGGCACCGCCGGCGCGCCCATCCTGATCAAGGCCGATGCTGGGGTCGTCCTGCGCGGCGGCAATGGTGTGACACCCTCGGGCCGCCAGGGCCTGATCACGATCCGTAACTCGAATTACGTGCGCGTCGAGGGATTCGAGGTCACCGGGTTCACGACCAGCAGCGCCAGCGCGTCGCCGGTAGGCATCCTGGTCGAAGGAAACGGGAGCAACCTCCAGATCGTCAATAACAAGATCCATGGCATCAAGCATACGAGCACCTGCACCGAGGATGACGGGGAGGCATGCTGGGTCGGCGCCCATGGCCTGGCCGTATTCGGCACCAATGCCACCGGCATCACCGACTTGCTCGTCCAAGGCAACGAGGTCTATCAGAACGTGTTGCAGTCCAGCGAGGCACTGGTGCTCAACGGGAATATCAACCGTTTCGAAGTCCTCGATAACTACGTGCACGACAATAACAATATCGGACTCGACTTCATCGGCTTCGAAGGCGAGTGCGACTGCGGCGACAATGACCGCGCGCGCAACGGCATCGTGAAGAACAACCGCGCGGTGAACAACTCGAGCAAGAACAATCCCTGGTATCAGAACGTGGGCTCGGCAGCCGGCTTCTATGTCGATGGCGGCCGCTACATCGTCTTCGAAGGCAACACGTCGACCGGCAACGATCTCGGTTTCGAATTCGCCAGCGAACACGCTGGCAAGGCGACCGAGGATATCGTGATGTCAAATAACGTCGTCTACAAGAACCGTGAAGCGGGGCTGACGGTCGGCGGCTACGATGCGAGCGTCGGTGCGGCGCGGCGCATCCACGTGCACAATAACTCGTTCTACAAGAACAAGGGCTGGGGCAATGAGATCGTGTTCCAGTACAAGGTCATCGACTCGCGCTTCAGCAACAACATCTTCTTCGGCACGGGCCCTGCATCGGACAATTATCAGACTTGGGGCAGCGGCCATAGCGGCAATGTGTGGGGCACCAACCTGTGGTGGGGCACGAATGCCAGCGGCGGCAGCCTGCCTGGCGTACGCGTGCTGGCCAATCCGCGCTTCATCGCGCCGGACAGCGGCAACCTGAACCTGCAGGCGACCTCGCCCGCCATCGATGTCGGCGCAACGAGCGTCGCATTGACCAACTGGACCTCGCCGCTGTGGAGCCGCTACTTTGCCGGCGGCGCCATCGCCGTCAACGGTGTCACCGACATCAACGGCCAGGCTCGCGTCGAAGGCAGTACGATCGACCTCGGCGCCGACGAATACGGCTCGACGCCGGCGGCGAAGAAGTAAGGAGGCAGCAGGCGCTCACCGCCGCCCGATGCGCGGCGGCGCCTACAGCCCGAGACCGGCGTCGACCGCCTTTGCCCCGCGCGGCCTGCCGTTCGGGCCGAGCTGGGCCTCGATCAGTTCGAGCATGCCCTGGGCGGCATGCGACAAGGCCCGGTCCTTGCGCTGCACGACAAGGATCGGCCGCACCACGGCGGCCGTCTCGAGCGGGATGGCGACCAGGTCCAGGCTGCGGAACTGGAACAGCGTCAGCTCCGGCACCAGGCTGACGCCCAGGCCATTGCCGATCAGGCCGGCCACGGTGGCCAGGTGCTCGACCTCCAGGCCCGAATGGCGCACCGCCACTCCACGCGTGAGCTGATCGACGTGCTGGCGCACGCTGGTCGACGGCGCCAGGTGGATCAGTTCGCAGCCCGCCAGGTCGGCCACCCTGATCTTGCGCTTGCGCGCCAGCGGATGGTCGCGCCGGCACACGAAGAAGAACGGATCGCTGCACAGGGTCCGGGTGTCGAATTCGGACAGGTTGGCGCCGGGGGCGGTCAAGGCCAGATCGACCTTGCCCTGCCTGAGCAGGTGCAGGCACTGGTCCGACAGCGCGTCGAACATCTGCACCGTGATGCCGGGATAGCTGGCCTTGTACTGCGCGATCACCGCCGGCAGGCCGTTGGCCGCCAGAGACGGCAGGACTGCCAGCGCCACCCTGCCCTTGCGCCGCGCGATGAAGTCGCTCATGTCGGTGAAGGCGGCGTCCAGGTCGGACAGCAGGGCGCGCGCCACTTCGACGAACAGTTCGCCTTCGGTGGTCAGGGTGACGTTGCGCGTGTCGCGCTGGACGAGCTTTGCGCCGACCGTCGCTTCCAGCTTCTGGATCACGGCGCTGAACGCGGATTGCGACAGGTGGCAGCGCTCGGCCGCCTGGGTGAAATGACGGTGCTGGTCCAGCGCCAGGAAGGCCTGCAGCTGCTTGGTCGAGATATTCGGTAGCATCGCGCCGGCGATTTATCCAAAAAATCGCACAATCAATCGGAAAAATCCATTTTACAAGAAAAAGGAAGCGCCCCCAGAATGGGCTCAAGTGCTGCTCGATCAGTACATCAATAAGATTGGAGACTTCAATGCTGGCCTTCCTCGGCTTCGTCACTATTTTCGGCCTGCTGTTCGTCATCCTCGGCAAGAAGATGTCCGCACTGGCCGCGCTGATCGCGATCCCCGTGCTCACCGCGCTGGCCGGCGGCTTCGGCCCCGAGATCGGCGGCTTCATCACCGACGGCATCCGGGCGATCGCGCCGATCGCCGGCATGCTGGTATTCGCCATCCTGTTCTTCGGGGTGCTGACCGATGCCGGCATGCTCGACCCCATCGTCAACGGCGTCCTGAAGGTCGTCGGCACCCATCCCGCCCGCATCACGCTCGGCACTGCGGTGCTGGCGGCGATCGTCCACCTCGACGGCTCCGGCGCGGTCACCTTCCTGGTGGTGGTGCCGGCCATGCTGCCCCTGTATATCAAGCTGGGGATGGACAAGCGCATCCTGGCCTGCATCGTCGCCATGGCGGCCGGCGTCGCCAACGCCCTGCCCTGGGGCGGACCGACCTTGCGCGCCTCGGCGGCGCTGCACATCCCGATGTCCGAGCTCTACCTGCCCATGGTGCCGGTGCAGATCGCCGGCATGCTGTTCGTGTTCGCCTGCGCATGGCTGATGGGCATGCGCGAGCAGCGCCGCCTGGGCCTGGACGGCGCGATGCTGACCAGCGCCGGTGGTATCGGCGCAAGCGCTGGCGCGGCGCCCCATCACGTGCACGAGATCGACGACGAGGCGCTGAAGCTGCGCCGGCCGGGACGCTTCCTCGTCAACGTGCTGCTGGTGATCGTCGTGCTGGCCACCATGATCACCAACACGCTCGATCCGGTCGCCTGCTTCATGATCGGCACCGTGCTGGCCCTGTTGATCAACTATCCGGACGTCGCCGAGCAGCGCAAGCGCGTCGACGCGCATGCCAAGGCCGCCCTGATGATGGCGAGCCTGCTGTTCGCGGCCGGCGTCTTCACCGGCATCATGAAAGGCACCGGCATGCTGACCGCGATGGCCCAGCTGCTGGCGGCCAGCATCCCGGCCAGCCTGGCCAGCCACCTGCCCTTCGTCACCGGCCTGGCATCGATGCCGTTGAGCCTGATCTTCGATCCGGACTCGTTCTACTTCGGCGTGCTGCCGGTGCTGGCGGAAGCCGGCGCCACGCTCGGCGTGCCGCCGGTGCAGCTGGCCCAGGCCTCGCTGATGGGCCAGATGACCACCGGCTTCCCGGTCAGCCCCCTGACCCCGGCCACCTACCTGCTGGTCGGGCTGGTCGGCATCGACCTCGCGGACCACCAGCGCTTCACGATCCCCTACCTGTTCGCCACCACGGTCTTCATGACCTGCGTCGCGGTGCTGGTCGGCCTGTTCCCGTTCTGAAGAACTTACTCATACCATCCAGGACTACATGATGAAAACCCTACGCATCGGCGGCGGCGCCGGCTACTCGGGCGACCGCATCGAACCCGCGCTCGAACTGGCCGAACGTGGCGAGCTCGATTACCTCGTGTTCGAGTGCCTGGCCGAGCGCACCATCGCCCTGGCCCAGCAGGCCAGGATGAAGGATCCGGCGCTGGGCTACGACCCTTTGCTTGAGGCGCGCATGCTGGCGGTGCTCAAGACCTGCGCCGACAAGGGCATCAGGATCGTCACCAATATGGGCGCCGCCAATCCACTGGCCGCCGCCGCGAAGATCAGGGAGATCGCCGTCTCGCTCGGCCTGCACGGCCTGAAGATCGCCGCCATCACCGGCGACGACGTCCTCGATCGGCTGCGCCACGGCGACTATGTCGACGACAGCGGCGAACCGGTGCAGGCACTGGGCGAGCGGCTGCTGTCGGCCAACGCCTACCTCGGCGCGCAGCCGCTGGTCGAGGCGCTGGCCCAGGGCGCGGACGTCGTCGTCACCGGCCGCGTGGCCGACCCTGCCCTGGTGCTGGCGCCCGCGATCCATGCCTTCGGCTGGGCCATGGACGACTGGCAGCGGCTCGGCCAGGGCACGCTGGCCGGCCATCTGCTCGAATGCGCGGGCCAGGTCTGCGGCGGCTATTTCGCCGACCCTGGCTGCAAGGACGTGCCCGACCTGGCGCGGCTGGGCTTTCCGATTGCCGTCATTGGCGAAGACGGCAGCGTCGAGATCACCAAGGTGGCGGGTTCGGGCGGCAAGGTCACCACCGCCACCTGCACCGAGCAGCTGCTGTACGAAATCCACGACCCCGCCGCCTACCTGACGCCGGACGTGGTGGCCGACTTCTCGGCCGTGACCATGCGCCAGGCCGGGCTTGATCGCGTGACGATCCACGGCGCTAGTGGCCATCCGAAGAGCGGCATGCTGAAGGTCTCGATCGGCTATATCGACAGCTACGTCGGCGAAGGACAGATCTCGTACGCCGGGCCGGGCGCCCTGGCGCGCGCGCGCCTGGCGCAGGAGATCGTCGCCAGTCGCCTGGCGCTGACCGGCGTGGCCTTGACCGAGGTACGTTATGACCTGATCGGCGTGAATGCGCTGCACGGCGAACGCTTGGCGCCGACGGCCGAGCCGTTCGAGGTGCGGCTGCGCGTCGTGGGCCGCGCCGACAGCATGCGCGAAGCGATCCGCGTCGGCAACGAGGTCGAGACGCTGTATACCTGCGGACCGGCAGGCGGCGGCGGCGCCACCAGATCCGCGCGCGAAGTGGTCGCCATCCGCTCCACCCTGGTGCCGGCCGAACTGGTCGCCACGGCCATCCATTTCGAGGAGACCTGACATGAAACTACGCGATATCGCGCACTCGCGCGCGGGCGACAAGGGGGACATCTCGAACCTGTCCCTGATCGCCTTCAGGGCCGAGGACTACGCCTTGCTCGAAAGGCACGTGACGGCGGAGCGGGTGCGCCTGCATTTCGCCGGCATCGTGCACGGCGAGGTCACGCGCTACCTGCTGCCGCAACTGGGCGCGATGAACTTCGTCATGCAGGGAGCGCTCGGCGGCGGCGTCACACGCTCGCTGGCCCTGGACGCCCACGGCAAGTCGCTCAGCTCCCTGCTGCTCGACATGGACCTCGAATAAAAGAAAACCGATCGCGGTCCGGCAACACGCATCACCCGAAAAAACACAGGAGACAATCATGAAAACATCGGCGGCGATTTCGATCGCCATGCTGGCGATCGCCGGTACTACCGCCAGCAGCACGGCGACGGCGCAATCGAACCTCACGATCTATGGCGTCGCCGACGCCGGCATCGTGTCCGAGCGCGGCGGCGCGGCGGGCAACATCACGAAGGTCAGCAGCGGCGTGGCGTCCGCCTCGCGCCTGGGATTCCGCGGCAGCGAAGACCTGGGCGGCGGGGTGTCGGCGCTGTTCGTGCTCGAAGCCGGCATCTCGATCGACACCGGCGCCCTGGCTTCGTCGAGCCAGGCCTTCAACCGCCAGTCCTTTGTCGGCCTGAAAAGCGTCGATGCCGGCAGCCTCACCATCGGCCGCCAGTACACCCTCACCTACAACGCCCTGGGCCAGGTGGGCGATCCCTTCGGCAGCGGCATGTCGGGGAGCGCCAAGAACCTGTTCCCGGTCGCGGGCGCCAACCTGCGCGCGAACAATTCGATCATCTACGCGACGCCCGTGAAGAACGGCTTCAGCGCCGAAGCGCTGTATTCACTGGGCGAAATCAGCGGCGCCGACAGGGATGCCGGACGCCAGTACAACGTCGGCATCAATTATTCGAAAGGCCCGATCAACGCCCGCCTGGCGCACAACCGCCGCAACAACGACAACGCCACCGTCACCGGCGTTGCCAGCGGCCGCAATACCCTGTTCGTCGCCAACGTCGACTTCAAGGCGATCAAGGTCTACTTCGCCTACAGCCGTGACGAAGGACCAAACAGCGCACCGCTGAACAACGCCACGCCGCTGCCCTACGGCCGGGAGTTCAATCCCAGCCTGAAAGGCGACGACACGCTGTTCGGCGCCACCATTCCGGTCGGCGCGGCCGGCACCTTCGTGACCTCGTACATCCGCAAGAACGACAAGACGGCACTGGACCAGGACGCGGCGCAGTATGCGGTGGGCTACGTCCATGCCTTGTCGAAGCGCACCAGCGCGTACACCTCGTACGGGATGATCGACAACAAGAACGGCGCCGGCTATACGGTGGGTAACAATGCCGAAACCGGCTCAGGCGACCGGGCCTTCAATATCGGCCTGCGGCATAGTTTCTGAGCCGGTCAGGCTGGCCGCAAGCGCAGCGCCAGCCAGCGCGCCGGGCCGTGGTGCAGGTTGGCGCGGTCGCCAGGATCACGCAGGAAGCCTGACAGCACCCGCTCGAACAGCGCCAGGCTGTCGCGGTAGCGCTGCTGGCGCATGGCGCCCGGTTTCTTCAGGAATTTGAGGACGAAGTAATCGGCCAGCAGGTCGCCCTGGGCTTCCATATTGTAGTCGGCCAGGGTGGCGTCTTCGTGCAGGGTGTAGCCGTACGATAGCCCGATGCGAAACACGCCGCGCAGCCGCACCGGATAGCCCAGCTGATGCTGCCAGACGTGCACCATCTCGTGCATGAACCAGTGGATCGCGGGCGGATCGCCGCGCGCATAGTCGGGCAGGAAGCAGGAACGGTGAAAATACATGCTGCCGTTCGGTGTCATCGCGCAGTTACGCGGCTGGAACGGCATGTAGCGCCGGTCGTACACGCGTACCCGGCGATAGTCGATGGCGTCGCGGAACAGCAGCGACGCCATCGCCGTCTCGCCCTCGCTGAGAGGGCGAAAACGGGAAGGAAGGCGCGATCGCAGCATGCGATCCTTTTTCCTTTATGCCGCGCGCAGCGCCGCGGCGGCCTTGGCCAGCTCGGTGATGTGCGCCCAGTCGCCGGCCGCGATCGCGTCCTTCGGGGTCAGCCACGAGCCGCCCACGCAGGCTACGTTCTTGCAGGCCAGGAACTTCGGCGCGGTCTCGATCGAGATGCCGCCGGTCGGGCAGAAGGTCACATCCGGCAGCGGGCCGCCGATCGCATTGAGCATGCCGACGCCGCCCGCCGGCACCGCCGGGAACAGCTTCAGTTGACGAAAACCCGCCTCGCGCGCCGCCATCACTTCGGATGGGGTCATCACGCCCGGCAGCAGCGGCAGGCCGCTCGACTTGGCCGCTTCGATCAGGGCCGGGGTCAGGCCCGGCGAGACGCCGAACACCGCGCCCGCATCGCGCGAGGCGGCGAATTCTTCGGGCGAGGTCAAGGTGCCGACGCCGACGATGGCGCCTTCGACTTCGCTCATGGCGCGGATCGCGCCCAGGCCGTGTTCGGTGCGCAGGGTCACTTCCAGCACGCGGATGCCGCCCGCAACGAGAGCTCGGGCAAGTGGCACGGCGTGGTCGGGGTCGTCGATGGCGATGACCGGGATGACGCTCGCCGAGCGCATGATCTCAAGTAGTGTCATTGGTTGGCTCACTGGTTGGCTCACTTGTTAGTCCTGAAAAGATGATCTTCGTCGGAGCCGGGGATGATCTCGCCGGCGTCAATGCCGTCGTGCAGCGGCACGACGGTCTGTTTCGGCGACGGCAGCGGGAAGGTGGCGGCACCCTCCTCGGCCGCGCTGATCGAATTGCGGAACATGGAGAACAGTTCGCGCCCCATGCCGATGTGGCTCGAGGTCAGATCGGCCGTCGCCTGCTTGCGCTGCGCCCAGACGTCTTGCGGCACCAGCGCTTCCATCGTGCCGGTATTGGCGTCGACGCGGATCATGTCGCCGTCGCGCACCAGGCCCAGCGGGCCGCCGGCCAGGATCTCGGGCGACACGTGGATCGCCGCCGGCACCTTGCCTGACGCGCCCGACATGCGGCCGTCGGTGACCATCGCCACCTTGTAGCCGGCGTCCTGCAGATTGGCCAGCGCCGGAGTCAGCGCGTGCAGTTCCGGCATGCCGTTGGCGCGCGGGCCCTGGAAGCGGACCACGGCCACGAAGTCGCGGTTCAGCTTGCCGTCCTTGTAGGCATGCATGAAGTCTTCCTGCGAATCGAAGGTCAGCGCCGGCGCCTCGACCGCGTAGTGTTCTTTCTTGACCGCCGAGACTTTCATCACCGCGCGGCCCAGGTTGCCCTTCACCAGCACCATGCCGCCGTTGTTATTGAACGGGTTGGTGGCCGGACGCAGCACGTTCTCGTCGCCGCTGACTGGCGTGGCGTCGCGGAACACGACCTTGCCGTCTTCGCCCAGGAATGGCTCCTTGCAGTGGTTGCGCAGGCCGCGGCCGAGGATGGTGTTGACGTCTTCGTGGGCCAGGCCGGCGTCGAGCAGTTCGCGGATCACGAAGCCCGGGCCGCCCGCGGCCTGGAAGTGGTTGACGTCGGCGTCGCCGTTCGGATAGATGCGGGTCAGTAGCGGCACCACTTTCGACATCTCGTCGAAGTCGTTCCAGTCGATCACGATGCCGGCTGCGCGCGCGATCGCCACCAGGTGCAGGGTGTGGTTGGTCGAGCCGCCGGTGGCGTGCAGCGCGGCGATGGCGTTGACGATGCTTTTCTCGTCAACGATGTGGCCGATCGGCATGTAGTCGCCGCCCTGCTGCGAGATCGCGACCGCGCGGTGAGCGGCGGCGGCGGTGAGCGCGTCGCGCAGCGGCGTGCCCGGCGTAATGAAGGCCGAACCCGGCAGGTGCAGGCCCATGACTTCCATCAGCATCTGGTTGCTGTTGGCAGTGCCGTAGAAGGTACAGGTGCCAGCGCCGTGGTAAGACGCCGATTCGCCCTCGAGCAGTTCTTCGCGGGTGGCTTCGCCTTTCGCGTAGCGCTGGCGGATCGCGGCTTTTTCCTTGTTCGAGATGCCGGTGGTCATCGGGCCGCCCGGCACGAAGATGCCCGGGATATGGCCGAAGTGCAGCGCGCCGATGAGCAGGCCCGGCACGATCTTGTCGCAGATGCCCAGGTACAGGGCGGCGTCGAACATATTGTGCGACAGGCCGACCGCGGTCGCCATGGCGATGGCGTCGCGCGAGAACAGCGACAGCTCCATGCCCGGCTGGCCCTGGGTCACGCCATCGCACATGGCCGGCACGCCGCTGGCGAACTGGGCCACGGCGCCGACTTCGCGCACGGCTTCCTTGATCACTTTCGGGAAATACTCGAACGGCTGGTGCGCCGACAGCATGTCGTTATAAGAAGAAACGATGGCGACCGACGGCTCCTTGTACTCGCGCAGCTTCAGCTTGTCGTTGGCCGGGAAGGCGGCGAAGCCGTGGGCCAGGTTGGTGCACGACAGGGCGCCGCGCTGGACGCCCTTGATGCGGGCAGCTTCGAGATGTTCGAGATAGGCAGCGCGCGAGCGCTTGCTGCGCTGGATGATGCGGTTGGTGACCTGTTCGACTACGGGGTGGAGCGCCATGTTCGTTCCTTCCTGAATTTAGTATCTGAAATTTTACTACAGATCGGGTCGCTGCGCTCATCTCCACGCTGTATCTCTATGAAGGCGGGACGGCCGAGCGGCCACGATTGACTGGGGAATGCATCGATCGCGTTGAAATCACGCTGTTTTTTGTAGTGAATTTACGCGCAGATGCTTGTATTATTCGATAATCCATTATTGCCAACATTGTGCCACGCACCCCGACCCCATGCGCCAGCCTCCTTTGACCAGTACCGCCAGCTTCCAAGCCCTCGTTCAACACTTTGATACTGCCAAGTCGTGGCAGATGCGCGACCTGTTCGCCGAAGACCCCGATCGCTTCGAGCGCTTATCAAGCGAGGCCGCAGGCCTGTTCCTAGACTATTCAAAAAATCGCCTCGACGGGCGCACGCTTGAACTGCTGGTTCAGCTCGCGCGCGAGCGCGGCCTCGAGGCGCGCCGTGATGCGATGTTCGCCGGCGAAAAGATCAACAACACCGAGAACCGCGCGGTGCTGCACACCGCCCTGCGCGCACCGCGCGGGGCCAAGCTGACGGTCGACGGCCAGGAGGTCAATGCCGACATCCACGCCGTGCTCGACCGCGTAAAGACCTTCACCGACGCCGTGCGCAGCGGCGAATGGCTGGGCCATACCGGCAAGCCGATCACCGACATCGTCAATATCGGCATCGGCGGCTCGGACCTTGGTCCCAAGATGGTGGTGCTGGCCCTGCGCCACTACGCCCATCCGCGCCTGCGCATGCACTTCGTGTCGAACGTCGACGGCCATGACATGGACGCGACGCTGGGCCAGGTCGATCCGGAGACCACGCTGTTCATCGTGGCCTCCAAGACCTTCACCACGGCCGAGACCATGATGAACGCGCAGACCGCGCGCGCCTGGTTCCTGCAGCATGCCTCCGAAGAAGCCCTGGCGAAGCATTTCGTTGCCGTGTCCACCAATACTGAAGCAATTAAAACTTTCGGCATCGACCCGGCCAATATGTTCCCGTTCTGGGACTGGGTCGGCGGCCGTTACTCGGTGTGGTCGGCGATCGGCCTGCCGGTCGCGCTGGCGGTGGGCTTCGGCTACTTCAAGGACTTCCTGGCCGGCGCGCATGAGCTGGACGAGCACTTCCGCACCGCGCCCCTCGAGCAGAACCTGCCTGCCCTGCTCGGCCTGATCGGCTTCTGGAACCGCCAGTTCCTGGATTGCCCATCGGTCTCGATCGCGCCGTATCACCAGGACCTGAACCGCTTCCCGGCCTACCTGCAGCAGCTCGACATGGAAAGCAACGGCAAGCGCGTGACCCGCGACGGCCAGCCGGTCGACACCCCGACCTGTCCGGCGATCTGGGGCGAGTGCGGCACCAACGGCCAGCACGCCTATTTCCAGCTGCTGCACCAGGGCACCGACGTGACGCCGATGGACTTCATCGCCGCCCTGCGTCCGGCCCACGAAATGGACAACCACCACACCGCCCTGCTGGCCAACTGCTTCGCCCAGTCCGAAGCTTTCATGAAGGGCAAGACGGCGGACGAGGTGCGCGCCGACCTGCAGGCCCAGGGTTTATCGACTGAAGAAATCGAACGTCTCACCCCGCACAAGACCTTCCCCGGCAACCGTCCGAGCAACACCATCCTGATGGAGCGCCTGACCCCATCGACGCTGGGCGCCCTGATCGCGTTGTACGAGCACAAGACCTTCGTGCAGGGCGTGATCTGGGATGTCAACAGTTTCGACCAGTGGGGCGTTGAGTTGGGTAAAGTGCTGGCGAAGAAGATCGAAGCCGAGCTGGCCGGCGAACCCGCGCCTGGCCAGCACGACAGCTCGACCAACGGCCTGATCGCCCGCGCCAAGGCGGCCTTCTGACACCCTTCACCATCAAACTATGGCAACGGAAAAATTTGAAGTAGTACACGATGCGCCGATGCTGGTCGGCGAGTCCGCGATCTGGCATGAGGTCGAGTCCGCGCTGTACTGGGTCGACATCGAGGGCCTGACCGTCAACCGCCTGCACGCGGCGAGCGGCAAGTTCACCTCGTGGAAGATGGGCTCGAACCCATCGGCGCTGGCGATCGACGACAACAACTTCCTGGTCGTGGCCACCCGCCACGGCCTGCTGCGCCTGAACACCACCGACGGCTCGGAATCGCCGGTCGCGGACGCGCCCTACGATCCGTCGAAGGTGCGCTTCAACGACGGCCGGGTCGACCCGGCGGGCCGCTTCTGGATCGGCACCATGTACGAACCGCGCGACCAGCCGGCCGCCGAAATGTACGTGCTCGACAAGGGCAATCTGCGCCGCGCCTGGAGCGGCGGCATGACCAACTCGAACGGCCTGGCCTGGAGCCTGGACGGCCGCACGATGTACCATGCCGACACCACCACGCACCGCATCGACTGCTATGACTTCGATCCGGCGACCGGCGAGCAGAGCAACCGCCGTACCATCGTCACCTTCCCGAGCGACAAGTCGGCGCCGGATTACGGCGGCCGTCCGGACGGCGCCACCATCGATTCGGAAGGCATGTACTGGGTGGCGATGTTCGAAGGCGCGCGCATCCTGCGCATCGCGCCGAACGGCGAGATCGTGCGCGAGATCAAGCTGCCGGTGAAGTGCCCGACCTCGGTCGCCTTCGGCGGGCCGGACCTGCGCACCCTGTACATCACCAGCGCCAGCCATGGCCGCTCGAAGGAAGAGCTGGAGCAGTATCCGCTCAGCGGCAAGGTGCTGTGCCTCAAGATGGACGTGGCGGGACGCGAGGAGCCGGAATACCGCGCTTGAGCCTGGTGTGAGCGGCGTGAGCCAGCGCACCGAGAAAGTCCAGCTCCGCAGTTATATTGCATTGCAACATAACTGCGGAGGCGGCAGTGGCAAAATCGACCCCGACTACCCGCTTGCTGCGCGACATGGCGCGCGCCGCCAAATCGCAACGCAAGCTCGTTGCAAAGCTGTTCGATATCTATAGCGGGACGCCGCCAAAGCGTTCCATGGCACGCAAGTCGGCCAAGCCGGCGCGGCCGACAACAAGCACCCCAGTGCAAGTACGCCTGCCGGCCCTCTCGGGCCGATGGCTCGAAGGGCATCATCTACTGCCCTACTGGCTGTATCTTCCGCAACGCACACAAGAACACCCCGCGCAATCGAGCTGGCCGCTGGTCGTCATGCTGCACGGCTGCCACCAGACCGCGTCCGACTTCGCGCAAGGCACGCGCATGAACCGGCTGGCGCAAGCAAAAGGCTATGCGGTGCTGTATCCGCAACAACCGGCAAGCGCGCAGGCGCATCGCTGCTGGCGCTGGTTCGACCGGGCCGCCCAGGAAGGCCGCGGAGAAACCGGCGTGCTGGCGGCGCTCATCGACCATGTGTGCGGGCAGCACCGCATCGACCGCCGCCGCATCTACGCCTGCGGCCTGTCCGCCGGCGCCGGCATGGCCGCCGTGCTGGCCCTGAACCATCCCGAACTGATCGCGGCGATCGGCATGCATTCCGGCCCCGTGTTCGGCGCCTGCCATACACCGATGGGCGCCCTCCATGTCATGCGCCGCGGGGCCGAGACGCAGGCGGATGCGGCCATCTGCGATCTGCTCGATCGTCACGCCACGGGGACGTCGGCCCGGTCGCTGCCGCCGATGCCGGCCCTGTTGATCCACGGCGAAGACGATCCGGTGGTCAACCACGTCAACCAGCAGCAGCTGGCGCGCCAGTGGCTGCGCCTGAACGGCATTCCTCTCGCCACGGCCAGCCGCGTCACCGTCAAGCCGGCGGCACGCGGCGGCGCCAGCAATGCGCACGAGATCCACGATTTCACCTTGCGCCGCAAGGTCATGGTGCGCGTGGTGCGCATCGCCGGCCTGCGGCATGAATGGAGCGGTGGCGATCCGGCGCTCAGGTTCAATGCCAGGGCCAGGCCGGATGCGAGCAGGATGATGCTGGCGTTTTTCGGCGCGCACCGGCGCTGAGATCGCGCGCTTACTTTCCGCTTGCCATCTGGCTGAACACCCCGTCGCGCCTCACCCATGCATGGAACAGCGCCGCGCCAAGATGGGCGAGTATGGTGAAGAACAGCACATATGCCAGCACGCCGTGGAGCGGACGCAGGAAGCCGTACATGACCGGGCTATGCGGCAGGATCGGCGGCAGGTTGACGCCATCGAAGACCTCGACCGGGTAGGCGCCGGCCGACAGCATGGCCCAGCCGATGAGCGGCATCGCGAACATCAGCCCATACAGCAGCCAGTGCGACGCCTTGGCCGCCCATGCCTGGATGCGCGGCAGGTCCGCCGGCAACGGTGGCGGAGGATGGCGCAGGCGGTTGGCCAGGCGCACGATCGCCAGCAGGAGGATGACCAGCCCGAGCGGACGATGCAGGTCGAGCAGCATCTCGCGGTAGCGCAGCGACACCACCATGGCGGCGCCGATGAACAGCATGGCGAGGATCGCCACGGCCATCGACCAGTGCAGCACGCGGGCCAGCAGATTGAAATGGGGTTGACGGTTCATTGTGCGCTCCCGCTACTGGCATTGACCTTGGCCTGGCCGCTGCTGATTTCACGTTCGCGGCGATTGAACGAGACCGAATAGACCGCGGAACGGGCGTGCAGCACCGGATCGTCCGTCGCGGCGATCCCCTTCGGCAGGATCAGTGGATCGAAATTCAGGTCGAAACAGGGTCCGCCGGCCTGCGCTTCGGCGCGCACCAGGGTCAAGGTGCCGACCCTGGTCTCGGGCCGGGTATCGGGCCAGGCCTTCGAGGGATCCTCGATCTGGTCGCCCGGCGCGGCAAACTGCATCACCATGTCCCACTGCAGAGGACCGGCGGCCAGGCGCCGGTCCAGATCCTCGCCCAGGAAATCGCGGCTCGCGCTCTTGAGCCGTTCGGGGTCGCTTGCCACGAACGGCGCATGCGGCCGCATCGACCAGCGCACGGCACGCTCCCTGCCCTCTGCATCGATCAGGCGGAAGGCATTGACGCCGTTGAAGCGCGTGTTGGCCAGGCTGTCTGGTGTCGGTGCGCTCTTCGACCATTCCATGAACCGGGCGATTTCCGGATGCTGCGCCAGCACGGCCTTCATCTTTTCCGGGTCCGGCTTGCCGGTGGCAGGGTCCGGGAGGCGGGCCATGTTCATCGCCTGGAATCCTTCCGGCGTGGACGACGCGAAGAACGGGAAGCTGTTCATCGCCATGCGCCACTCTTGCCCGTCATCCGTCTTGAGCTGCAGCGCCATGCCGCGCACGGCCGCCTTGTTGTCGGGCGCGTGGGGGTCGTTGCCTGGATTGGAAAAACGGCCCAGCACCGGTGTCGACGGCTGGGAGAACACGCGCGCCGTCGACAGCTGCGCTGCCGCTGGCGTCGGGACGAAGGCGCCGACGATGCAGATGCCCTTGCTGTGGGCGCGACGAAAACCGGGTTGCGGCGAACCCGACGCCTCGGCCGTATCGGCCATGGCCTGGGGCGTGACGCCCTTGCCGCCTAACCAGCCGCCGACCCAGGCGAACAATAGCGCCAGCACGGCGACGATCAGTGCGATCGGCAGCAGGAATAGAAGAGGACCGCGCTGCGGTGAAGGTGTGGACATGATGGGCTGCTATCGAGTGATGACTCCCCGGCGGGGCTGGGGGCGGGCCATGTATTGTCGCACGATCATCGAAAACCGCTTGCCACGGATGGGCTGTTCGCCGGGCCGGCTACCGCTTAAATTAATTTCAATCCAGCATCCCTGGTGTCAATACGGCACTCTATAATATGAGGTTTATAACAAGAGCTATTACTTAAAATTATGAACATACGGAAAACGCGTCCCGGTGTCCTGGCGGCGGGCGTACTGGCATTGGCCCTGGCGGCTTGCGGTGGCGGGTCTGGCGGCGGCGGTGCTGCAGCGCCGGTCCAGAACACGGCCGGGAACTGGCTGACCTTCGACCCAGGCGCACCCAGCGCCACCCAGTTCGAAGGCGAAAGCACGCGCGTGGTCTTGACCGCCAAATCCAGCCGGACTTTTTCCGTACCGTTCAATGTGGCGATCATCGATCCCGCAGGCGTGGTTTCGGCCCAGGTGGATATCTCGGCGCAGTCGCCGCTGGAATACCGGGCGGCGCTGCAAACCTCGCGCACGCTGCGCGCGGGCGAGCATTCCACGATGCTCGAAGTGCGGCTTTGCGAAGACACCCCGATGACCTGCGCCAAGCCATTGCCGGGTTCGCCATGGCGGGTTCCGTTGAAGGTCCAGGTCAAGCCGGCGGCGGAGGCGAAAGCGCGCCTCACCCTGGTCACGCCCAGCGTGAGCGTCAAGACCTATCCGGGCGAATCGACGGGTTTCACCGTCGAAGCCAAACTCAGTACCGACCTGATGGCGCGCAACGTCCGTATCGGGATGTTCGACCCTGCCAGCATCACCAATGCTGAGTCCAGCCAGTGGACACAGGAGTCGAACGGAAATTACGTGTTCAAGCTGTCGACTGCAACCAGCAATGCGCTCGCTGCCGGCACCTATACCAGCAACCTCGAACTGCGCGTCTGCGAGGATGACACCCGCGTTTGCCGCCAGCCGATCGCCGGTTCGCCGTGGATCGTGCCGCTGACGATGCAGATCCTGTCGCCGACGAACCTGACTGCACTCGCGCCGGTCGACGGCCTGGGCGCCTGGAGCACCTACCAGGGCAATGCGGCCCATACCGGCTACGTGGCGGCAAGCTTCGATCCGGCCCGCTTTTCGCGCCGCTTCAAGGTCGAAGCCCTTGGCGAGTACGGACACACCTACAATTCCGCAGCCATCGACAATGGCCGGGCCTTCTATGTGCGCAATGGCGCGAACGGGCGCGCGGAACTGGTCGCCGTCTCCGAGGATACCGGCGAACTGGCATGGAAAGCCGATATGGGCGGGCTGCACCAGGTCAATCCGCCGGCCGCGGCGAATGGCCGTGTGTACCTCACCTCGACCGGCCATGGGGATTCCTTCCTGTGGGTGTTTGACCAGGTCAGCGGCAAACAGCTCAGGAAAGAAACCCTTAGCTCGCAATGGCCCAGCTATTCCGCCCCGACGCTGTTCGGCGCCGACGTCTACACCATCAATGGCTACACTGGCGGCATCTCGCGCTACGGCGACGCCGAAGGCGCCTTCAAATGGCATGGCATCGGCGTGGCCTACGAGGGCTGGAGCCCCAGCACCGACGGCCGCTTCGTCTACGCCTACAGCACGCCGGACAACATCCTCAACGTGCTCGATGCCGCCGACGGCAGCCTGGCCTACTCGATCGGCGAGCGCTACCCGTTCAGCACCTACTTCATTTCGCGCCCTGTCGTCCTGACCGACACGCAGCAGGCCCTCGTCGGCGGCGGCAGCCTCACCGCGTTCGACCTGAAGACCCGTACGCGCTCATGGATCGTGAACGCCGGCAGCATCGGCACGCCGGCCTACGGCAACGGCACCATCTACGCGCTCGGTGCGAACGGCAGGGCGCTCGAAGCGCGCAGCCCGGCGACCGGCGATCTGCTGTGGGAGGTCGCGCTCGGGGACGGCCTTGCCACCCATGTCATCGTGACGCGCAATCTCGCCTTCGTCGGCTCGGACACCAGTACCCAGGTGATCGACCTGGGCACGAAGAAGGTGGTGTGGTCCTATCCGCTGGGCGGCAGCATGGCCATCTCGGCACGCGGGGTGCTGTATGTCCTGACGCAGTCCGGGGCGCTGGCTGCCATCAACCTGCGTTGACGCCCCGCGGCTTGTTGGGGGTCGGACATCATTTCCCGCCCACCCCCATCATCCGCGCCGAGTCGTAGCCGATCCGCACCGCACCCCAGTGCTTCCCCTGGAACACGATCGGCATCGACAGGTCATTGATCACCTCTCCCGTATCGCGCAGATAGGTCTGCAGCAGGAAGGGCTCGCGGTTCTTCGCCAGCCGGATCCCCACCGGATCGTCGAAGATCCGTTTATTACGGCAGTACACCAGGTCATGCTCGCGCTGCCCGGTCGACGGTCGCGAGAACTTGGTGTTGTGGGTCGGCGCATAGCCGCGGTTGTCGACCGCCAGCGCATAGGCGGCGCCCGGCAGGTCGGTCAGCACACGGTCGAACAGCTGCTGCAGGTCGCGCTCCACCGCCCGGTCGTACGAGGTGGTAAAGCGCGGCGGATCGGATTGCGCGATCGGCCGATACTGCTGGTCGAAGATGTTCGCGCCGCCGGCCGCATGGCCGTCCAGGCAGGCCAGCACCTGGTCGCGCAGCGCGGTGGTGCCGTCCACCAGCGCGTCGAAGGCCGTGCCGCCGGTGCGGAAGCCCGCCAGCACGCCCTGCAGCTCCTCGGTCGCCACCCGCACTTCGTCCACGCGGCGCGAGGCGTCCTGCATCGTGGCCTTGGAACTGGACGCGTTGTGCGCCACCTCTTCCACCTTCGCATTGATTTGCTGGTTGACGCCGTCGAGCGACTGCATCGCCGCCGCCATCTGGTCGACGGTGGCGGTCATGCGCTCGAAGTCGGCGACGAAGGCGGTCAGGTGGCTGGCCGCGCTGCCGGCTTCGCGCGCCGACACGTTCACGCCGTCGAGGATGCCGGCGGTGGCGCCCGAGGTCGACGTCACCAGCTCACGCATGGCGTTGCTGGCGGTCGCGATCTTGACCGCCTCGGCATTGACCACCTGCGACAGGCGCCGCACCTCGGAGGCGACCACCGCGAAGCCGCGCCCGGCCGGACCGGCGCGCGCCGCCTCGATCGCGGCATTGATGGCCAGCAGATTGGTCTGGTTGGCCACGTTCTCGATCACGGTGCCGAACTCGCCGATCTCGCGCAGGTGACCGACCAGCAGGGTCACCGTGTCCGAGAATCCCTGCACCTGTTCCTCGATCAGCTTCATGCGGCGCTCGAGGCTGGCCAGTTCTTCCATCGATTCGCGCGCTTGCGCCAGGTTGCGCTGGGCGGTGTCGGCGATGCGCACCGTGCCGGCGTTGACGTCGGCCGACAGCTCGGCCACCTCGCGCGCGCTGGCCGCCAGCGCATCGGCCGCCTCGTGCTGGCGCGCGGCCTGGGCCTGCGCCTGGTCGACTTCCTTGCGCAGGCGCGCGGCATTGATCGCCGTGCGGATGCTGCCGTCGCGCGCCTTGACCACCAGCGTGCGGACATTGCCGGACAAGGAACGCCCCTTGAATGGCGCCGCGACCTGCTGCAGCGCACGACTGATATTACGCAACCACGCCATGTCCCCTCCGTGCGCAGCTCGACTGGCTGCGATGTTTTCGTAGGGAAACTATAGTCTTAAACCCCGGCCATGTCATGCACAGGTTTTACCCACGTGGCATCCGTGCCACCAAGGATGCGACTGGCATGAAATGGTTATGGCACCATAGAGCAGGATAGACCCTCGCCGTAGTAAATTTACTTGCGAATGCGTGATTTATGTAGTAAATTTACATTAGCATCCTCCGCTGTTTTTCACCCTTTCTTGCACCGACGACCGACCATGGCTCTTTCCGATTTCGATCTCGTTTTCTTTGGCGGCAGCGGCGACCTTGCGATGCGCAAGCTCCTGCCTGCGATGTACTCGCGCGACGTTTGCAACGACCTGCCCGACAGCAGCCGCATCATCTGCGTCGGTCGCGACGATGCGACCCAGGAAGAATTCCTGCGCATGATAGAGACGAATTCGAAGCCGCACATCAAGGACGGTCCGGATGAGGCGAGTTGGGCCCGCTTCCTGAAACGCATCACCTACGTGGCGCTGAACGCGACCGACGTCTCGACCTACCGGGCGCTGGTCGACGCCCTGCGCGACGACACGTCGCTCACCCGCGTCTACTACCTGGCCACGCCGCCGCAGCTGTTCGCCAAGATCTGCGACAACCTGGCCGTCACTGGCCTTGCCACGCCGAACTCGCGCGTGGTGCTCGAGAAGCCGCTGGGCCGCGACCTGGCCTCGGCCAAGCAGATCAACCTCGACGTCGGCAAGGTGTTCGCCGAATCGCAGATCTACCGCATCGACCATTACCTGGGCAAGGAAACCGTGCAGAACCTGCTGGCGCTGCGCTTCGGGAACATCCTGTTCGAGCCGCTGTGGCGCCGCGAATGGATTTCGGACGTACAGATCACGATCGCCGAAAAGATCGGCGTCGGCAACCGCCTGGGCTATTACGACAATTCGGGCGCGCTGCGCGACATGCTGCAGAATCACCTGCTGCAGCTGCTGTGCATCGTGGCGATGGAACCGCCGGCCTCGATCGCGCCGGACGCCGTGCGCGACGCCAAGCTGCAGGTCCTCCGGTCGCTCAAGCGCTTTACGCCAACCACGCTGTCGCAGAACATCATCCGCGGCCAGTACCGCGCCGGCTACATCGACGGCCAGCAGGTGCCGGGCTACCGCGAGGAACCCGATGCGCCCAAGAGCTCGCGCACCGAGACCTTCGTCGCCATGAAGGCCGAAATCGACACCTGGCGCTGGGCCGGCGTGCCGTTCTACCTGCGCACCGGCAAGCGCATGGCCGACCGCCTGGCCGAGATCGTGGTGCGCTTCAAGCCGATTCCGCACTCGATCTTCAACCAG
>DDKG01000284.1 GCA_002339265.1 Massilia sp. UBA2604
GAGCGCGAAATCGGATAGCCGGCCGCGAACAGCAGGTGTTCGGTGGCCCAGGACACGGCCATCTTCATCGGCATCGTCACCGCCGCCACCAGCTCGCTCGGCAGGGGCACCATGAACAACATGAAGAAGAACGGAAACCACAGCAGGCGCAGCGCCCGCGCGCCGAATTTGAGCAGCACGATTGCCGCCAGCACCGCAAGAATCGACGCGACCTCGAACATCAATATCTTTTGCGAACGGCCCAGCAGGTGGATGCCCAGGCCGAAGGCCAACACGGCCCATCCGGCCCAGTGCGGACGCGGCGGCGTGCTGGTAGCCTTGACTTCGGGCCATTTGCGCCAGATCAGCCACAGGGACAGGAAGAAGATGATCGGTCCATGGCCCTGCTCTTCGCCGATCCAGGCGCCGCCGAACAGGTCGTGGAAGGTGGGGCCGAACAGCAGGGCCAGGCCGAGCAGGACCGGCCACCATTCGGGCAGGGCCTGGCGCAGGCCGGCGCCGACGCCGCGGCCGGACCCGGGACCAGGCGCGGGATCCAGGCCATGCTGCGGGTTCATCTCGCGCCCGGAAGCCATGCTAGAACTCCATCACCACTGAACCGACCACTTCGGCGCCGGCATCGGCCATCTGTTCCGCCATGCGCGCCACGTCGGCGATGCGGGTGCGGTGCTTGCACGCTACCAGCAGCACGCCGCCGGCACGGCCCGCGACCGCCAGCGCATCGGCGCCGGCGGTGCATGGCGGCAAGTCGTACAGGACGACGTCGTGGCGGCTTTCAAGTTGCGCCGACAGCGTGCGAAAGCCCGGCCGCGCCAGCAGTTCTTGCGGATTCGGCGGCAAGGTCCCGGCCGGCAACACCGACAGGTCGGCGAAGGCCGGCACGCGCAGGATGGCGTCCAGGTCGGCCCGCCCCGCCAGCAGGTCGGACAGGCCCTGGCGCGGCCTGAGCCCGAACAATTCGTGCTGGCGCGGCGCGCGCAGGTTGGCGTCCACCAGCAGGGTCTGCTCGCCGAGCTGCGAAAACACCAGCCCCAGGTTGGCCGCAAACAGGCTGGCGCCATCGTCCGCGCCCGCGCCGGCGATCGCCAGCGCGCGCCGCCCGCGCGCGAACCAGCGCAGCATCAGCTGGCTGCGGATCGCGCGCAAGGCCTCGACCTGCTGAGAAAATGGCTCGTAGGCGGCGACCAGTCCGGGCGAGAGCCTGGCCTGCCCTTTTTGCAGGTACGGATAGGCGAACTGCCGGGCCAGCGCCTGCTGGACGTCATCCTCGCTCACCAGGCCCATGCGGATCGCCGCCTCGCCGAAACGGATGCCCAGGTCCTGGTGGGTGCGCAGCACGCGCTCGGCGTCGTCAACGCTGAGCTTGCCCGCATCGACCAGCAGCGTCCCCATGCTGGCGTCAAGACCGGCGCTGCTGTGCAGGGCGGATAGCACGGATGAATTCATGGCGAGTCCCCGACTGGTCGGTTCAGGCGCGGCTGCCGGCCCGGCGCCATCAGCCTGCGGATGCGACCCGTCCGCGCCGGCGTCGCCTGCCAGGCAATGGTGCCCAGCACCGGGATGCCCAGCATGTCGGGCAGGTCGCTGCTGGAGCGCACCGGCCGTGAGAATAGTTCGAGCAATAGCGCCAGGCCGACGCCGAGCACGGTGCCGAGCAGGATCGCGGCCAGCGTATTGAGCAGGATGCGCGGACCGCTTGGCGTCGTGGGCGCCACGGCCGGGTTGAGCACCGAGACGTCGGATTGCTCGGACAAGGCCTCGATCCGGGTCTGCGAATAGCGCTGGCTGGCCGCATCGAAGGCGCGCTGCGCGCCTTCCAGGTCTTTCAGCAAGGGACCGAGCTCGTCGCGGGTACGGTTCAGTTCCAGCACGCGCTCCTTCTGCGCCGCCAGTTCGTCGCGCAGCTGGGCTTCGCGCTGGCGGAAGACGTCGGCGTTGGCGCCGACGCTGCGGGTGACGGTGCCCAGCGCAGTATTGAGCTCGGCGCGCAGCTTGCCGGCCTCGGCTGCGGCGGCCTGGTATTGCGGGTGGTTGCGGCCGAAGCGAGACGCGGCCTCGGCCAGCTTGGCATCGGCGCTGGCCAGGTTCATGCGCAGGTTCTGGATCAGGGCATTGTTGGCGACGTCGGGCGAGTCGACGGCCGCCCCGGCCGCCCCGGCCGCCCCGGCCGCCCCCTCGCGCGAGCCCGCTTCCATCGCAGCGGCCTGGGCCACGACCAGCTGGGCGGCCAGGTCGTTCAGGCGCGACAGCTCGACGTCGACCCGGTTGTTGTCGAGGCTGACGATGCCCTTTTCTTGCTGGTACTTCGACAGGCGGGCTTGGGCCGCCTCGAGGTTGTCGCGCAACTGCCTGGTCTGCTCATTGAAATACAGCGAGGCATTCTTGGCCGGTTCGGTCTTGAGCTGGACGCCGGCGCGCCGGTATTCCTCGGCGAAGGCGTTCGCGACCGCGGCCGCGAACACGGGGTCGGCGCCGCGGAAGCTGATTTCGACCACGCTCGATTCGCGCGACGGCATGATCTCGAGCTTCTGGAGCAGCAGGTCGGCCAGCCAGTCGCGCACCGTCCCCTTGCCCTCGTTGGCTTCCTGGAATTGCTGGACGACGGCCGGGCTGGACGCCAGGCGCAGCGTGTCGACGACGCGCAGCGCCACGTTCTTGCTGCCGATGATGTCCATTTGCGTTGCCATATAACCTGGCATCAGTTGTCCCGGCATGGTCAGGCCGGTGAGCGGATCGACGCCCTTGTAGTTGAGCAGCACCGATGCGGTGGCTTCGTAGGTCTTTTGCTGCACCACGCTCCAGCCGAGGGCGAGCAGCACCGTGACCAGGAGGGTTCCCAGGACGATTTTCTTTCGGGCCAGCAAGATCAGCAGAAATTGATGCAGGTTCATGGGGCACCTTTGCTTGCGGGACCAGCTTGGACATCCAGCGGGCGTCCTGTGGGACATCACACCGGCTCCGATTACGTGCCGGATGACCGTGCTGCAAACTATCACCGCGTGGACGGCGAAGCCGCCCACCGTACCATCACGAGCCGTCCACGTTAAAACCAGCTCTCGCGCACGACGATCACATCGTCGACCTGGACCGGATCGCCGGCCTGGACGTCCAGCGTGACCGGCTTGCCGCTGGCGTCGCGGCGCGAGACCTTGATGCCGTTGTCGCTGCCGCGCGGGCTCAGGCCGCCGCCAGCCGAGATCGCCTGCTGCACCGTCATCCCGCGCTCCAGGCGGAACGGCCCTGGACGGCCGACCTCGCCGGTGACGTAGGCGCGCGGCGCCCGCTCCACGAAGATGATGTCGCCGCCCGCCACTTCGTAGTCCCGGTCGAGTTCGCCCTTGCGCACCATGTCGACCACGTCGATGGTCTCGCGCGTCGTCTTGCCGTCGCGCGTGCGCACCAGGCTGATCATGTCGCCGCCGTCGCCATGGATGCCGCCGGCCAGCGCCAGCATGTCGAGCACCTTGCGCCTGCCTTCGACCGGATAGCGGCCCGGCCGGTTCACGAGGCCCAGCACCGACACTTGTTGGCTGGCCAGCGTGGTGACCAGCATGTTCACCTGGGCCCGCTTGATGTAGCCGCCCTTCTCGAGCTGGCCGGCGACCTTCTTCTCGGCAGCCGCCACCGACAGGCCGCCGACGGCTACCTGGCCCAGCAGCGGAAACGTGATGTGGCCGCTCTCGCTGACGCGGGTCTCGATCGACATGTCGGGGCTGCCATACACGGACAGCTTGACCACGTCGCCGGCCCCCAGCAGCACCTCGGCCGCACCGGCTACGCCCATGCCCAGCATGAAGGCGGCGCCCGTCATCCACTTGATCCAGCGTTTCATCGTCAGTCTCCAGGAACGTCGTTGGGAAGTCCTACGAAAACCTTACTTGAGTCCAGCCACGCCGCGATCGAGCGCCGCCTTGTCGGCGCGGGCGTCCTCGTCTACGGTGTCGGCCACCGGGCCGATGTCGCCATCGTCCACTGTCGCGCCCGTTTCCAGGCCGGTGCGCGCCGCTGCGGCGGACATGCCCGCCAGCGCCGCCGGCGCCGCGGCCGGGAGCGCGCCAGGTGTGGCGGGGTCGGGCGCCAGGTCCTTGTTCAGGTATTCGATCCTGGCGGTGGCGCGCAGGCGCTGGATCTCGGCCTGCGCCAGTTCCTTGTTCTTGCGGTTGGCCAGGTATTGCGCGATCTGCGGGGCGGCGATCGCCAGCGACACCGGCGCATCGCGTACCTCGTCGATCGAGGTCAGGAGTGCGCGCTGCCCTTCCTGCACCAGGAACAGCTGGCCCTTCGGCAACGACAACAGCTTGGCGGCCAGCTCGGGCTTGAGGTCGGCAGTGCTGCGCGTGACCTGGGCGCGGCCGTAGGCGATCTGCCTGGTGTCGAGATAGGCCGCCACTTCCTCGAGCGACCGGGCCTTGTCGGCGGCGGCGCGCAGCTCTTGTGTGACGCCGGATGCCGGGAAGATGAGCTGGTTCATCGCGAACTGGCGGCGGTTGGCGAAGAACTGGGGATGCTTGTTGTAATAATCCTCGATCTCGGCCTCGGTCGGGCGGCCGACGTCGCCCACCCGCTTCTGCATATAGGCCTGAGCGATGATCAGGGAGCGCGCGCGCTCGATCGCCTGCATCACCTTGGGATCGCGGTCGACTTTCTCCTTGGCCGCTTCGTTTTCGAGCAGTTCGCGGTCGATCAGGGCCTGCAGCAGCTGCTTGCTGGCGGTCTGCTGCTGGGCGGCCGGCACGCCGGCGCGCTGTATTTCTTCATTGAGCTGCAACACCGTGATCTCTTCGCCGTTCACGCTGGCCAGCGCCTGGCCGGGCTTGGTCTCGGGCACCGGCTTGTCCCGATTGCAGCCTACCAGCGCGACGCTGGCCAGGACCAGGGCCGCGCACACGGCTGAGCGCAAGGCTGAACGCAAGGCTGGCTTCGGGCTGAACCCCGCTGCAAATGAAAGCGACAAGTCTCCGGCATTCTGATGCGAGCTCTGCATGGTGTTCTCCAGCGTATGGACGGCATGGCTCTCAGGCATGCGCGGTCCGGGGTGAAATCTGCCATTCTGGACCGCTCGAGCCATCTTCTCTGTTGTGCATTTCACATCGTGCGTCGGGTTCGCCACTGCAGGAAAGATAGGCAAGATAGGCGCGCTGCAAGCCCTCGGCCAGCGGCGTGCTGGCGCGCCAGCCCAGCGCCGCCAGCTTGGAGACGTCGAGCAGCTTGCGCGGCGTGCCGTCGGGCTTGCTCGCGTCGAAGACGATGTCGCCCCGGTAGCCCACGGTCTGGCCCACCAGGCGCGCCAGCTCGGCGATGGTCACGTCCTGGCCGGTGCCGACATTGATGTGCGAATGCATGGGGTCAGTAGCGGCCGCATAGGCCTCGGGCGCCAGCTCCATCACGTGGACGCTGGCGGCGGCCATGTCGTCGACGTAGAGGAACTCGCGCATCGGCTTGCCGCTGCCCCAGATCACGACCTGGGGCGCTTCGCTCGTCTTTGCCTCATGAAAACGGCGCAGCAAGGCGGGAATGACGTGGCTGTTCTCGGGGTGGTAATTGTCGCCGGGACCGTACAGATTGGTGGGCATCACGCTGCGATAGTCGGTGCCGTATTGACGGTTATAGCTTTCGCACAGCTTGATGCCGGCAATCTTGGCCATGGCATACGGTTCGTTGGTCGGCTCGAGCATGCCGTTCATCAAGTATTCTTCGCGGATCGGCTGCGCCGCCAGGCGCGGATAGATGCAGGACGAGCCGAGGAACAGCAGCTTGCGCACGCCTGCGCGCCAGGCCTCGTGCACCACATTGGCCTGCACCATCAGGTTGTCGTAGATGAACTCGGCTGGATAGCTGTTGTTGGCGTGGATGCCGCCCACCCTCGCCGCGGCCAGGTAGACCTGGTCGATGTCTTCGCTGCGGAAGAAGTCGCGCACCTGTACCTGGTCGGTCAGCTCGAGCTGCTCGTGGCTGCGGGTGACGACCTCGGTCTGCCCTGCGGCGCGCAACGCGCGCACGATGGCCGAGCCGACCAGGCCGCGGTGACCGGCAACATAGATGCGTGGCTTGGTGCGCACATTGACCTCCCGTGATCAATGCCTGTATTCCCCGCCCAATTGCAGCGGAGAAATCGGCCATTGTTCTTGCATTCCAGTTAACGATTTTACCCAGCCCGGATGGCCGCGCAAGCTTGTCGGCAATCGTCCAGATCAAAGAGCGCGTCGATAAGCGCTCATCCGTTTCCAAGACAAAATTGATTGGCTTGCGAGTCGGCCGGGAATCCCAACCACCCTGCCATTCGATGCGCGCGAAGCCCGACGGTTCAATTTTCGCGCGCCGCACCTGGCCGGCGGCGAGAGCGCATCAGTGCGCGTTCTCGCGCGTGAGGACGACCTTGACGGTCTTGAGGATGATCCACAGATCGAGCCACAGCGACCAGTTTCGCAGGTAATCGAGGTCGTACTGGATGCGCGCCTCCATCTTGTCGAGGGTTGCCGTCTCGCCGCGCAAGCCATGCACCTGGGCCCAGCCGGTAATGCCCGGCTTGACCTTGTGACGCAGCATGTAACCCTTGATGAGCTTGCGGTATTCCTCGTTGTGCGCGACCGCATGCGGACGCGGCCCGACCACGCTCATCCGTCCCTGCAGTGCATTGATAAACTGCGGCAACTCGTCGAGCGAGGTGCGGCGCAGGAAGCGACCGAGGCGCGTGATGCGGCCGTCGCCGGCCCTGGCCTGGACGATGGTCGGCCCGTCGTCCAGCACCGTCATGGAACGGAATTTATAGATATAGATTTCTTCGCCATACAGCCCATAGCGGCGCTGCTTGAACAGCACCGGGCCGGGCGAGCCGAGCTTCACGGCAAGCGCGATCACCAGCATCAGCGGCCCCAGCAGCAGCAAGGCCAGCGCGCTGACCACGACGTCGGTACCGCGCTTGAGCACGCTGTTAAAACCCATGAATGGCGTCTCGCTGATCGCGATCACCGGCATGCCGCCCACGGTATCGAACCGCGCCTGCATCAGGTCGAACACATACACGTCGGGCAGGAAATACACCGAGGCGGTGGTGTCCTTCAACTCGTCGATCAGCTGGCGGATGCGCGGCTGGGCCGAGACCGGCTGGCTGATGAAGATCATCTTGATATTCTTGCGCCGGACATGGGCGGCGACGTCGGCCATCTTGCCCAGCACCGGATAGCGCAGGCCCGGCGGCTGGCGGCCGTCGGTACGGTCGTCGAAAAATCCCTGCACCTGCATGAACAGGTTCGGATGGCGCTCGCAGACACCGGCGAACTTGATGCCGGCTTCGTTGGCGCCGACCACGACGATCGAGCGCAGTTCACGCGCCTGCTTGCGCCCTCCGGTGGCGAAGCGCACCGCGATGTGGCTGGCCAGGATCGTCAGCGGCGTCGCCACCGCCCACACCAGCAACACCCGCTGGTCGTAATAGTATTTCATGCCGCTGGCCGAGCCCAGGAAGTACAGCACGGCAATCGTCAGGCACCAGCCGAACACCGTATCGCGCGCATAGGCCAGCATGCGGCCGCTGCGCCAGGTGCGGTAGGGATCGATTTGCTGGTAGACGGCCGACGAGATGAAGAAGGCCAGGACCATCAGCACCAGGCAATAGCCCGAAAACGGTTCGCCAAAGGCCACTGTCGCCAGGTACAGGCTGCCCATTACGATCAGCGGATCGAGCACGCGCTGGAAGAACGAAATGATGGGAATGTCGTTGACCGTCATGCGCCGCCACGTCGATGGTCAGAACAGCACATTGGCGCTCAGCTGCACCATATTGGCGTCGAACTTGCCGGTGCCGAGCACTGGCGAACCCGAGCGCGACTCGTAGGCATAGCCGGCAATCACTTGTACCTTCGGCCTGACCTGCCATAACGCCCGTACGCTGGCACTGCGGATCGCGTCGTTCAGGTCGTCCGGACTGGCGCTCACGACCCGCGCCGTATAGTCGCGCTTCTCGTAGGAGGCGCGCGCATCCACCCGGATGCGCTCGGTCGCGTGCCAGGTGGCTTGCAGGCTCGCCCCCTTGTTGAGGGTGGTGCTGACGTTCACGCTTTCGATCGGCGCGAACTCGCGCCACAGCGAGGCGCCATAGCTGAGTTTGCCTTGCGGCTTGTACAGCCAGGTGACGCGGCCGTTGAGGCCACTGGTACTGCCCTCGCCGTAGGAAGGCTGCTCGCGCCGCGCGTAGCCGACCAGCCCCTGCAAGGTGGTCGATCCACTGGCCAGCCAGTCGACCCGCGCCTTCAGCTCGTCCTGGGTGAAATCGTCGGTGAGCACGGCGCTGTTGTACGGCCGCCGGTACGGATAGCTGCCCTGCACGCGGCGCGCGACGAGGCCTACCGTGCTGCCGCTTTTCGGCCGGTACTGGAGCTCGGCCTCGTAGGACTTTTCGGTGCGGTCGTTGTAGCGCTGGGCCAGCAACTCATAGGTGTATTTGTCGCGCGCGGCGCTGGCGCGGACCTTCCAGCTTGGATGCAGCTTCCAGCCGGCATCGAGCAGCTGGCGCCGCTGCCGGCGCAGGTTGCGCTCGTCGCTGTCGAAGTCGGTGTATGGCGCCAGCGTCTTGATGTACAGCGCCTCGAGTCGGCCCTCGAACCCTTTACCGGCTTGCCAGAACCAGCTCGCTTGCAGGTCGCGGCCGTCATAGTCGAGCTGGTCGAACTGGTCGAACTTGACCTTCGACACCTTGGCCGTCGCCGCGATGCGTTGGCGGCTGATGGTCTTGTCGAGCACCACGCCGGCATCGAGCGTGCGATAGGAATCGCTGCGCCGGCCTTCGAACGGCTGCTCGTTGTCGGCGACGCGCAAGAGATTGTCGTCGTAGGCCCAGCCGATGCCGCCAAGCAGCCGGATGCCGTCTTCTTGCCGCGCGTCGTACGGCGCGGATACTGCCGGGAAAGAACATACCGCCGTCGCCAGGGCCGCCACGGTTCGAAGCCGATGCGCTGCAAGGTTGAAAGGCATGTTCTACGTTTCCCGGTAGATGCTGCTCCGAAGGAACTACCAGGATTGCCAGCCTCCGGTAAGCACCACCCGGACTCCCGGCAATCCATTGGTGATAGCGTGAGCCAGTATCGGCGACCACAGCTTGCGGTGCCGCAGATGCAGCAAACCATGGGAATACGCGCCGGATCAACCGGCATGAAGGATCCACGAGGAACTTTTGCTTACTCGCCCCTGGCGCGCGCCTCGATGCGTTCCCAGCGGTCGAGCGCGTCGAGCAGCAGGTCTTCGATCTCGGCAAATCGCGCATTGATGCGCTTGGCGTCGGCCGGATTCGTCTTGTAGAAATCAGGCGCATTCAGTTGCTGCGTGATCGCCGACTGCTCGTCCTCGAGCGAAGCGATGAGTTTCGGCAGCTCGTCAAGTTCGCGCTGCTCCTTGTTGCTGAGCTTGACCTTCTTGACTGCGGCTGGAGCCGGCGCTTCTTCCACCTTGGCGGCGTTGGCCTTGGCCGAGGTTGGCGCTAGCGCCTGCACCGCCGGGGCCGCCGCCCTGACGCGTTCCCAGTCGGTATAGCCGCCGACATATTCGCGCCACTTGCCGCCGCCCTCGGCGACGATGACCTGGGTCACGACATTGTCCAGGAAGGTACGGTCGTGGCTGACGAGGAAGACGGTGCCGGTATATTCCTCCAGCAATTCTTCCAGCAGTTCGAGGGTGTCGATGTCGAGGTCGTTGGTCGGTTCGTCGAGCACCAGGCAGTTGGCCGGCTTGGCGAACAGGCGCGCCAGCAGCAGGCGGTTGCGCTCGCCGCCGGACAGCGACTTGACCGGCGAACGCGCCCGCTCCGGCGAGAACAGGAAGTCGTTCAGGTAGGTCATCACGTGCTTGCGCTGGCCATTGATCTCGACCCAGTCGCTGCCGGGAGCGATGGTGTCGGCCAGGCTCGCCTCTTCGTTGAGCTGGGTACGCATCTGGTCGAAGTAGGCCACGTTGAGCTTGGTGCCCAGGCGCACGGCGCCGCTATCGGCGGTTTCTTCGCCCAGGATGATCTTGAGCAGGGTCGTCTTGCCGGCGCCGTTCGGCCCGATCAGGCCGACCTTGTCGCCGCGCATGATGGTGCCGGTGAACTGTTCGACGATGACCTTGTCGCCATAGTGCTTCGACACGCCTTCGAGGTCGGCGACGATCTTGCCCGAGCGCTCGCCGGTGGCGACGTCGAGCTTGATTTGTCCTTGCTGGTCGCGGCGCGCGGCGCGCTGCAGGCGCAACGCTTCCAGGCGGCGCACGCGGCCTTCGTCGCGGGTGCGGCGCGCCTGCACGCCCTTGCGGATCCACACTTCCTCTTGCGCGAGGAATTTATCGAACTTGGCGTTCTCGACTTCCTCGTTGGCCAGCAGCTCGCGCTTGCGTTCCTGGTACGTCGTGAAATTGCCCGGGAACGAGAGCAGCTTGCCGCGATCGAGTTCGATGATGCGGGTGGCGACATTGTCCAGGAAGCTGCGGTCGTGGGTGATGAACAGGATCGAGCCGCGGAACTCGCGCAGCAGGCTTTCCAGCCACTTGATCGAGGTAAAGTCGAGGTGGTTGGTCGGTTCGTCGAGCAGCAGCACGTCCGGCGCCGACACCAGCGCCACGGCCAGCGCCACCCGCTTTTGCATACCGCCGGACAAGGTGCCCATCTTGGCGTCGCCCGCCAGGTTCAGGCGGCCGAGGGTGGTCTCGACCTTGTTCGCCAGGTTCCAGCCGTCGGTGGCGTCGAGCTTGGTCTGCAGCACGTGCATGCGTTCCATCAGCGCATCGTCGTCGCCCTGGCCGAACTTGCCGGTCAGTTCCTCGTATTCGGTCAGCATCGCCTGCTGGTCGCCCATGCCGAGCGCGACCACTTCGAACACGGTCATCTGCGGGTCGAACACCGGTTCCTGTTCCACATAGGCGATGCTCACGCCCTGCTGCATGACCAGCAGGCCGTCGTCGAGTTTCGAGCGGCCCGAGATGATTTTCAGGAGCGAGGATTTGCCGGTACCGTTACGGCCGATGAGACCGACGCGCTCGCCGGTTTCCAGCGAAAAGTCGGCGTGGTCGAGCAGCGGAACGTGGCCGAAAGCCAGTTGCGCGGAAGAGAGGGAGATGACTGCCATGTTCGATAAGCGTTCCGTCGCGCGGTGCTGCCGGCGCGGGGTCGGAAAAATGTGCGTTGATTGATTAAGGCGCACATTGTACCGACTGAACGGGATTGCGACGCCAAATCTCGGATATCTTGGGGAACTGCCAGGAAGGAATGGTATCGCCAGCAGGAATCGAACCTGCATTTGAGTCTTAGGAGGACCCCGTACTATCCATTGTACGATGGCGACACGCAGCGCGAATTGTACCAGCCACCAAGGTCCTCTGTCATTTCTATAGCGTAAGACACTACCCCACACCAACCGCGCGCATCACTTGATCGCCACGCTCATGCCTCCATCCGCCATCACCACCGCGCCGACGATGAAGCTGGCCTTGTCCGACGCCAGGAAGGCGATGATCTCGGCGATCTCGCGCGGTTCGGCGGCGCGGCCGATCGGCGCTCCCATGCCGTGCTCGGCCAGGAACTTGCGGCCATCGGCCTTGATATCGTTCGCCAGGTTGGTCACGACGTCGCCGGCGCCGACGGCATTGATGCGGATGCCATGCTCGATGGCTTCCAGCGCCGAGGCCCGCGTCAGTTGCGCCAGCGCGCCCTTCGACGACGCATACGCGGCGAGCGTGGGAAACGCCTGGTAGCAGGCATAGGAGCCGACATTGACGATGGCGCCCGAGGCCGCCGGGATCATCTTGCGCAGGGCCTCGCGCGAGAACAGGAAGGCCCCGGTCGTATTCGCCGCCAGCACGCCATTCCACTCTTCCAGCGACATGTCGACCACCGCCTTGTTGAGCAGGATGGCGGCGTTGTTGACCAGGATGTCGAGCCTGCCGAAGCCGTCGATGGCCAGCGCCACGGTCCGCGCCGCGCTGTCTTCCCGGGCGACGTCGGCCACCAGCGGCGCGATGTCCGGCCCTTCGAGCGCCATCACTTCTTCGTTGCGGTCGACCGCGACCACGCTGGCGCCGCGTTCCTGGAGCAGGCGCGCGGTCGCCAGGCCGATGCCGCTGCCGGCGCCGGTCACGATGGCGACCTTGCCGTCAAATTCATTGTTCGTGTGCGTATTGTGCGTCATGGCAAACCTCCTTAACGTTATCGATGAGATAACAGATGCTAGGGAGGACGCCTGTTATCCGACAGGCATGTTCCTATCGGAGGATTGCACTTTCCTATATTCTTGAGCGGCACGCGCGCAGCGGCCGGGCGGCTGCGCTACCATCGGGCCTTTGCATCGCATTGATTCCAAGAATGGACGATGTCACCACCGCCCGTCAGATGACCGCCCTGCTGCGGCAACTGGCCCCGAACGAGGGCTATACCGCATCGCTGCTCGACGGCGTGCGCTTCATGCGCGCCGACCGTCACCTCAGCCGCACGCTGGTGCTGTACGAGCCGAGCATCATCATCGTCTGTTCCGGCTCCAAGCAGGGCTTCCTCGGCGACGCGATGTACCGCTACGACGCGCATCATTACCTGGTGCTGTCGGTGCCGCTGCCGCTGTGCACCGAGACCTGGGCCACGCCCGACGATCCGCTGCTGGCGGTGTCGGTCCGGCTCGACATGACCGAGCTGGCCGACCTGGTGCCGGCACTGGACCAGGCCGGCACGCCGGCTCCTGCCCCTGCCCCGCCGGCGGGCATCGTGTCCACCGCGCTCGACGGCGCGATGGCAGACGCCACCCTGCGCCTGCTGCAGGCGCTGGCCTGCCCGCGCGACGCGACCATCCTGGGACCGGCGATCGCGCGCGAAGTGTGCTACCGCGCGCTGCTGGGGGAACAAGGCGGCGCGGTGCGCGCGGCGCTCGCGCATCACGGCCATTTCAGTCGCGTCGCGCGCGCGATCAGGCGCATCCATGCCGAGTTCGGCGAGCCGCTGGACGTAGGCGCGCTGGCGTCGGAAGCACGCATGAGCGTGCCGGCCTTCCACGTGCACTTCAAGACGGTGACGCAGACGACGCCGATCCAGTACATCAAGGCGATCCGCCTGCACCAGGCGCGGCTGATGATGATCCGCGACGACCTGACCGCGGCGGCGGCGTCGGCCCGGGTGGGCTATGAAAGCCCTTCGCATTTCAACCGCGAATTCAAGCGTTTTTTCGGCCGCAGTCCGCGCCAGGAAGCGCGCGACATGAAAACGGCGTTCTCGCTGCTGCCGCCGACCTGGATCGACGGCGTGCCGGACCTGAAATGAAAGACAGGCGGCTAGGCCTCGTCTTCGACACGGAGCTTGCGCTTCATGGTCGACAACAAGGCAATCATGGCGGCCTTGTCCTCGCCCGGCACATCGGCCAGCATCTCCTCGATCCAGCGCTCATGCACCGCCGCCATCTCGGCAAACGCGGCCTTGCCCGCCTCGGTCAGCTTGACCGCCGATGCCCTCCGGTCGCGCGCATCCTGCACCCGCACCACCAGTTCCTCGCGCTCGAGCTGGTCGGTGATTCCGGTGATATTTCCGCCAGTCACCATCATGCGCCGGGACAGCTCGCCCATGCGCAGGCCGTCCGGATGGCGCTCGAGCTGCGCCATCAGGTCGAAGCGCGGCAGGGTGATCCCGAAGGTGGTGCGCAGGCGGCTGCGGATCTCGTTCTCGATCCGCGTCGTGCACGACAGCATGCGCAGCCACAGCCGCAGCGACTGGTGATGTTCGTCCGTCAGGCGGCTTTCCAGGTCCAGCTCGGCCGCCTCTTCCCCATTGGCGTCGGCAACCTCTTTGCGCCTGTCGTCATCCATGTAAAACCCTCAAACCGCTTCCGTGCGTAATTTAAACCGTTGCAGTTTACCGGTTTCGGTGCGCGGCAGTTGTTCCTTGAACAGAATCGCGCGCGGGTATTTATAAGGCGCAATCTGGCCTTTCACGAATTCTTGCAGTTCATGCGCCAGCGCTTCGGACCCAACGTGGCTACTCCGCAACACGACATGGGCTTCGACCACCTGCCCGCGTTCCGGGTCGCTCCGTCCCACCACCGCGCATTCGGCCACCGCCGGATGGTGCAGCAGCGCTTCCTCGACCTCGGCGCCGGCGATGTTGTAGCCGGCCGAGATGATCATGTCGTCGGTGCGCGAGCGGTAATAGAAATAGCCGTCAGCATCCATCTCGTAGGCGTCGCCGGTCAGGTTCCAGCCATCCCGGACGTAGTCGCGCTGGCGCTCGTCGGCCAGGTAGCGGCAGCCGGTCGGCCCCTTCACCGCCAGCCGGCCGATCACGCCCGGCCCCACGCGCCGGCCCTGGGCGTCGAGGACGCAGGCCTGGTAGCCCGGCACCGGCTTGCCGGTGGCCCCTGGCCGGACGTCGGCGCCCGCGCTCGAAATAAAAATGTGCAGCAGTTCGGTCGCCCCGATCCCGTCGATCATGGCCAGGCCCGTCGCCGCCTGCCAGGCCTCGCGCGTCGCCACCGGCAGCGCTTCGCCGGCCGACACGCTGGCGCGCAGGCTCCCGAGCTCGAACCTGCCCGCTTGGGCGGCCATCTGCCGGTAGAAGGTCGGCGCCGTGAAGCACACCGTGGCGCGGTGTTCGGCGATTGCGCCCAGCAGCGTTTCGGGCGTGAGTTTCTCGATCAGCACCCCGGCCGCCCCCACCCGCAGCGGGAACAACAGCAGCCCGCCCAGCCCGAAGGTGAAGGCCAGCGGCGGCGTGCCGATGAAGACGTCGTCGGCCCGGGCGCGCAGCACGTGGCGCGGGAAGCAGTCGCAGATCGCCAGCACGTCGCGGTGGAAGTGCATGGTCCCTTTCGGCACGCCGGTGGTGCCCGAGGTGAAGCTGATCAGGCAGACGTCGTCCTGCGCGGTATCGGCCGGAGAAAACGGCGCGTCGTGGCGCGCCATGCGCCCTTCCAATGCCTCCGAAGAGGGATCGTCGAATACCACCACCGGCAGCGGGAGCTTGAGCGCCTCGACCTCGCCCACCAGGCCGGCGGCGCATAGCACCGCGTTCACGCGCGCCTTGTCGACGATGGCGCCGAGTTCGCGCGCGCGCAGCAGCGGCATGGTCGGCACCGCGATGCAGCCGGCCTTGATCACGCCCAGGATGCAGGCCGCCATCGTCGGACAGTTGGCGCCGCGCACCAGCACCCGGTTGCCGGTGGCCAGGCCCAGGTCGTGGCGCAACACGTGGGCGATGCGGTCGACCCGCGCCAGCAGCTCGGCATAGGTGAGCCGCTCGTGCGCGCCGATCAGCGCCGTGCGCCCGCCCCAGCCGCGCTTGACGGCGTCGTCGAGCAATTCGGCGACGCAGTTCAGGCGCGGCGGATAATGCAGTTCGGGCAGGTCGAACAGGAATTCGGGCCAGGCATCTGGCGGAGGCAAATTGGCGCGGGCGAAACCGTCCGTATGGCCGGACGGGGACAACGTTGCAAAGGTGGCGTCGTTCATGAAAGGTCCCGGCTGCGTGAAACGAGGCGACGAGAATAAGCGCTCAAGCAACAATGCAGGGATACTTTAAATCTAAAGCAAACCATCGGCAAGCGGATTCGCGGTGTCGACTCAGCCACGGGCCGCGCGCTCGGCCTGGCGCGCCACCGCGGCGCTGGCGGTGGCGAGCGCCGCCGCGACTTCTTGCGCCGCCGGCAACGGCGCGTCGGCTACCTTCGCCAGCACCGCGGCGGCGCCGTACAGGCCCAGGGTCTTGCAGCCTTCGCGCAGACGCTGCAGGCGCGCCTGTGCTTCTTCGTCGCCGGCCGCCGGTTCGCGCTGCGCCACCTGCAGCTGGCGCGCCAGGCCGTCGAGGTAGAGGCGCAGGCGCGCATCGTCGATGCCGAGCCGGCGTGCGACATCGTGCGGCGCCTCGTCCGGCGGCAGTTCCTGGTTCGCAGCGGGAAACAGGCGCTCGAACTGGCCGCGCACGTCTTCCTGGCGGAACGGCTTGACGATGTAGCCGCTGGCGCCCAGGGCCGCCGCTTCGTCCAGCGTGGCGGCGTCGGACGCCGCCGAGACCAGCACGAAGGGCAGCGCAGCCAATCCTGCGTCGGCGCGCACCCGCTGCAGCAGCTCCAGGCCGGACAGGTGCGGCATGCGCAGGTCGCAGAACACGATGTCGGGCCGCAGGCCGGCCTCCAGCTGGCGCCAGGCGTCGGCGCCGTCTTCCGCTTCCAGGATCGCATGGTTGCCGCAGCTGTCGACCAGATGCATCAGCATCATGCGCGCCACGATGTCGTCGTCCACTACCAGCACCTTCATTCGCTCTCCGCCTGATCGGTCAAGACCTGCATTATAGGCAGATCAGCGCGACGCGAAGGCGTCGAGCAGCGCGTTCAGCTGCGGTAGACCGGCGCGCAGATGCACGTGGTCGCCGGCGTCGGCCGCCGCTTCCAGCTCGCCGCACAGCGTCGCCAGGCTTGGCTCCGCCAGGTGGCCGGCGCTGCCGCGCAGGCCGTGCAGGATGCGGCCGGCGGCGTCCAGGTCGTCGGACGCAACGGCCGCCGCGAGCTCGCGGCGCCGGCGCGGCAGGTCGGCAATGAAAGCGGCGCGCAGGCGCACCGCCAGCGCGTCGCCGTGTGTGGACGAGGTGGACGAGGTGGACGAGGTGGACGAGGTGGGCGTGGTGGGCGTGGTGGGTGGGGCCGGCTCCGCGGCGCGCCTCGCCGCCGGTTCGTCGAAGGTCACCTCGAACATCGCATCCAGCGCCGCCATCGCCTGCGCACGGCTGTCCTGCGTCCCCTGCGCCGGCATCGGGTCGAGTGGCACGCCGCGCTGCAGCTGGCGCTCGATCGCGCGCGCTAGCTGGGTGTGCAGCGCAGCCTCGTCGATCGGCTTGGTCAGGAAGGCGTCCATGCCGCAGGCCAGGTAGCGCGTACGGTCCTCGTCGGTGGCGTTGGCGGTGAGCGCCACGATCATCACATGCGGATCGATCACCGGGGCATCCTGCGGGCCGCCGGCGCGGATCAGGCGGGTGGCGCTGGCGCCGTCCATCTCGGGCATGCGGCCGTCCATCAGAATCAGGTCGTAACGCTTGCGCGCGCAGGCGGTCACCGCTTCCAGGCCATTGTCGACGATGTCGATCGCGTGGCCCATCTCCTCGACCATCAGGCGCGCGATGATCTGGTTGGTCGGGAAGTCCTCGGCGCACAGGATCTGCAGGCGATGGCTGTGCGGCGCGCGCGGCGCGTCCTCCACGCGGGCCGGCTCGACGCCGTCCGGCAGCGGCAGCAGCACGCTGAACACGCTGCCCTTGCCTTCTTCGCTGTTGACGCCGATGGTGCCTTTCATGAGCTCCACCAGCTGGCGGCAGATCGCCAGGCCCAGGCCGGTGCCGCCGTAGCGGCGCGTGGTGGTGGTGTCGGCCTGCTCGAACTTCTGGAACAGGCGCGGCAGCGCGTCGGGCGGGATGCCGATGCCGGTGTCGCGCACCGTGAAGCGGATCATGTGCATGCCGGGCGGGCGGTCCTGGTCGTCCGGGCGGCATTCGACCTGCACCGTCACGCTGCCCGACCGGGTGAACTTGAAGGCATTGCCGATCAGGTTCACCAGCACCTGGCGCACGCGGGTCGGGTCTCCCACCAGGAAGCGCGGCACGTTGTCGTCGACCGTCACCCCGAAATCCAGGCTGTGGCCCGCGGCCTGTTCCTGGAACAGGCTGGCCACGTTGCGCATCTTCTCGTGCAGGTCGAAGTCGATGCGCTCGACGGTCAGCTTGCCGGCCTCGATCTTCGAGAAGTCCAGCAAATCGTTGATGATCGCCAGCAGCGCTTCGGCATTGGCCTGGCCGCGCAGGATCTGCTCGCGCGTATTGTCCCTGAGTGCGGCGTCGCGCAGCGCGAAGCCCAGCATGCCGATCACGCCGGCCAGCGGGGTGCGCATCTCGTGGCTCATATTGGCCAGGAATTCGGACTTCTGGCGCGTCGCGTCCTCGGCGCGCTCCTTGGCCTGGCGCAGGACCTCTTCGTTCTCCTGCAGCGCGCGGTAGGCGCGCGCCAGCTCGTTGCTCTGGTGGCGTCCGCGCCGTTCCTGCTCGCGCAGTTCCTGGGTCTGCTGCTCGAGCATGCGGTTCTGCTGTTCCACCTGCTCGGTGCGCGCGCTCACCTGGTGCTCCAGCCGCTCCTTGTGGCGGCGCAGGCTGGACAGGCGCACGCGCAGGCCGATGTAGACCGCGCTGCACGCCGCCAGGATCATGCCGATCCGGGCCCATGGCGTGCCCCATGGCGGCGGTTCGACCGTCAGCGCCAGCGCCGCCACGTCCTCGCTCCAGACGTCGTCCTTGTTGGCCGCGCGCACCCGGAACACATAGGTGCCAGGATCGAGGTTCATGTACGTGGCGGTGCGCTGGTCGGCGCCGGCGTTGACCCAGCCCTTGTCGAAGCCGTCCAGGCGATAGGCGAACTTGTTGCGCTCGGGAGCGGCGAAGTGCAGCGCCGCGAATTCGAGGGTCAGCACGGCGGCGTCGGCCGGCAGGGTCACGGCGCTGGCGTTCTCGATCGGTCCCGGCAACAGGCCGGGGTAGGCTTGCTCGACGGGCCGGTTGTAGATTTGCAGCCCGGTGATCACGGGGCGCGGCGCGATGCGGTTGTCGCGGATCGCGCGCGGGTCGAAGGCGGTGATGCCGTTGAAGCCGCCGAAATACAGGGTTCCATCGCTGGTGCGTAATACTGACGCGTCGAAGAAGGCGCCCTCGGTGATGCCGTCGGACGCCGTGTAGCTGCGCCAGCGCCCACTGGCCGGATCGAAGCTCGAGATGCCGCTCGAGGTGCTGGCCCAGATGCGGCCATCCTGGTCTTCCACGATCGCCGCCACCGAATCGTCGACCAGGCCATCGCGCGTGGTGAAGCGGGTGAAGCTGAGCGCGCCGTCCTGCCCCGTCACCATGCGGTTCAGGCCCACCGCGGTGCCGATCCAGACGTCGCCGCGGCTGTCTTCCATCAGGTGGTGCACCTCGTCGTGGCTGATGCTGTTCGGGTCGTAGGGATCGTGCCTGAAGTGGCGGAACCTGCCGCTGGCGCGGTCCAGCAGGTCGAGGCCGGCGAAGGTGCCGACCCAGAAGCGGCCGTGGCGGTCTTCCAGCATCGGCCGCGCGATGTCGTCCGACAGGCTGGTGAACTTCGACGGATCGTGGCGGTAGCTGGTCACGGCGCGCGTGGCCGGGTCGAGCCGGTGCATGCCGCCGCGGGTCGTGATCCAGACCATGCCGGCGCGGTCGACCATCATCGAGCGCACATTGTTGGCGTCGGCGTCGCCCGGCAGCACCTGGCGCCGGAACTGGCGCGTTTTCGGATCGAACGAGGTGATGCCGGAGCGGCTGCCGATCCACAGCAGGCCGGCGCCGTCGCGCACGATGGCCGCCGCCGGCACGTCGATCAGGCTGTTCGGATCGTCCTTGCGGTGCCGGAACACCTCGGCCCTGCCAGTGCGCGGATCCAGGAGCTGCAAGGCGGTGGCCGAACCGACCCACAGCTGCTGCCCTTCTTCCAGCAGCGCGCGCACCTTGTTGTCGGCCAGCGAATCAGGCACGCCGGGCCGCGCATTGAGGCGCGCGAAGCCGCCGCTGCCCAGGTCCACGCGCGAGACGCCGCCATACCAGGTGCCGGCCCAGAAGGTGCCGACCCGGTCGCGGTACAGGGCCGAGACGTAGTTGTCGACCAGGCTGTGGCGGTCGGT
>DDKG01000283.1 GCA_002339265.1 Massilia sp. UBA2604
ATACAGTATAACGCGGCGTGCATACGGGCACGGTGCGCCAGCGCAGCCGTGCGCGCCTGCAGACGGTTCAAATGCGGTGCATCAAACGGAAATCAAGCGTTCGGCCTGGGACAACTGTTGCGGCTCCATCCGGCCGGCGATCTTTGCGAGGTAGGCGCTGGCCGGCACCACCCCGGCGCCGCTGGCCCGGTGCAGCCAGGCATAGGCCTCGACCAGGTCGCGCTGGGCGCCCTGCCCCGCCGCATACATCACGCCGAGGTTGAACTGAGCCCGCGCATGGCCCTGGCGCGCGGCGCACAGGTACCAGAAATGGGCCGCCTCATAGTCGCGTTCCACGCCCTTGCCACAGTCGTAGCGCAGCCCCAGCTCGAACTGCGCCAGCGCGTGCTTGTGGTCGGCCGCCTTGTGGAACCAGTCGGTCGCCTCGACCGGGTCGCCGGAATCGAGCCGGTCGAGCAGCGCGCCGACCATGTACTGGGCCGGCGCGTAATCCTGTCCCGCCGCGCGCCGGTACCAGGCCAGCGCCTGCGTGCTGTCCTGTCCAACGCCGTTGCCACTTTCATAGCGCAGGCCCAGGTCGAATTGGGCGCGCAGATGTCCCTGCTCGGCCGCCTTGCGATACCAGTCCGTCGCCTGGGCCGGATCCTGCTCTGCGCCGAGACCCGCATCGAGCAGCTGCGCCAGTTGGTACTGGGCCGCCGGCAGCCCCTGCTCGGCCGCGCGCCGGTACCAGGTCGCCGCCTGCGCCGCGTCGCGCGCCACGCCCTGCCCGTGTTCATAACGCATGCCGAGGCTGCTCTGGGCGCCGGCATGGCCTTGTTCGGCGGCGCGCCGGTACCACTTCAAGGCCAGCGCCTCGTCGCGCGCCACGCCGTGGCCCGTGTCGTAGATGAGCGCGAGATTGAACTGCGAGCTGGCGTGTCCCTGCTCGCCGGCGCGGCCGTACCACAGGATCGCCTGCCGGCTGTCCTGCTCGACGTCCTGGCCCTTGTCGTAGCGCAGGCCGAGATTGAACTGGGCCGGCGCATGGCCTTGCTCGGCCGCCTTGCGCATCCAGGCCAGCGCCTCGCGCGCATCGCGCGCCACGCCCTGGCCGGCGTCGTAGCGCAGGCCCAGGTTGTACTGCGAGCGCATATAGCCCTGCTCTGCAGCGCGCCGGTACCAGTGCAGCGCCGCTTCCTGGTCCTGGGCCACGCCCTTGCCGGTCTCGAACATCATGCCCAGGTTGTGCTGTGCGCCCGGCTCGCCCTGGTCGGCCGCCTGGCTGAACCAGTGCAGCGCCCGACCCACGTCGCTGGCCACGCCATGGCCTTTCGCATACAGCCAGCCCAGGTTGTACTGGGCCGGCGCGTAACCCTGCTCGGCCGCGCGCCCATACCAGTGGGCCGCCTGGCCGAAGTCCTGCTCGACGCCCTGGCCCTTCTGCAGCATCACGCCGAGGTTGTACTGGGCCTGGGCCAAGCCGGACGCCGCCGCCATCCGGTACCAGGCCACCGCCAGCTCGTCGCTCTTCGGCACGCCCTGGCCGCTCACGTACATGAAGCCCAGGCTGTGCTGGGCCTGGGCCACGCCGCGCTCGGCCTGCGCCTTCACACGAAGGAATTCTGCGCTATACGTGGGCGTGGCGCTCGATTGCAGCGGGGCGTCGAGCATGGTCGGTCAGGCCTGCACCACGCGCGGAGTGCCGGCGGACTGGGTGCGCAGCGCGGCCATGAAGTCGTGCAGCGAAATCGGGCGGTAGAACAGGTAGCCCTGCATCGTCAGGCAGCCGTTGGCGCGCAGGTAGCGCGCCTGCTCCTCGGTCTCGACGCCTTCGGCGATCAGGTTCAGGCCCAGGCCGCGCGCGATCGAGATGATCGCCAGGATCACAGGATAATGGCCGTCCTCCTGGTGGATCTCTTTCACGAAAGACTGGTCGATCTTGACCGTGTGGATCGGGAAGCGGTGCAGGTAGGACAGCGACGAGTAGCCGGTGCCGAAGTCGTCGATCGCGATCGATACGCCCAGCTGGCACAGTTTATTGAGCTGCTCGATCGCATACTGCGGATTGCGGATGCAGATGTTCTCGGTGATCTCCACCTCGATCTGCTGCGGCGAGATGCCGTAGCGCGCCAGCGCGCCGCGCATCTTTTCAAAAAAGTCGCCGCGATCGAGGTACTGGGGCGACAGATTCAGCGAGAGACGAATGTCGCTGCCGCCGATTGCATTCCACTGCAGCATGTCGCGGCACAGCGCGCCGATCATCCAGTCCGAGATCGGCAGCATCAGGCCGTTCTCTTCGGCGAACGGCAGGAATTCGCCGGCCGACAGGCGCCCGCGGGTCGGATGGTTCCAGCGCATCAGGGCTTCGGCGCCGGTGATGCGGCCGGTCATGGCGTCGATCTGCGGCTGGTAGAACATCTCCAGCTCGTCGTGCTCGAGCGCGCGGCGCAGCGATTGCTCGAGCGCGATCTTCTGGTGCGACACTTCGAGCATCGAGTCGTGGTAGAAGCTGTGGCCATTCTTGCCCAGCGCCTTGACCTGGTACATCGCGATGTCGGCATGGCGCAGCAGCTCGTCGATCGACTCGCCATCCTTCGGATAGATCGCGATGCCGATCGAGGCCGAGATGTGCACCTCGTGGCCGTCCAGGTCGAACGGCTCCTGCAGGCATTCGAGGAACTTATCAGCCACCATGCGCGCGTCGTCGCGGTCGCGCAGCTCGGGCAGCACGATCGTGAATTCGTCGCCGCCCTGGCGCGCCAGGGTGTCGCCCTTGCGCAGGCATTCCTTCAGGCGGCCTGCCGCCTGCTGCAGCAGCTCGTCGCCCTTCACGTGGCCGAGCGTGTCGTTCACCAGCTTGAAGCGATCGAGGTCGATGAACATCACCGCGAGCTCGGTCTGCTTGCGCTTGGCCTGGATCACGGCCAGGCCGAGGCGGTCCTTGAACAGGATGCGGTTCGGCAGGTCGGTCAGGATGTCGTGGTAGGCCTGGTAGGAGATGACCTCCTCGGCGCGCTTGCGGTCGGTGATGTCGCGCGCCACGCCGTAGGTGCCGAAGAACTCGAGCTTCTTCACTTCCTGGTCCGGCACGTGCATGCCGATCGCGTTGAGCGAGATCGTCATCAGGGTGGTGTTGAAGGTGCGGTCGTGGCGCTCGAGGCCATTTCCTCCGCCGCGGCATTTCAGGCGCAGTTCGACGTTGCGCGAAGCGCGCTCGTCGACGCGGCGCTCGTTGAACACGTAGCGCGCGCGCTCCAGGTCTTCTTCGTGCACCAGGATCGAGTAGTGCTGGCCGATCAGCTCTTCGCGCGTGTAGCCCAGCAGCTGGTAGGCGCGGTCGTTGACGAAGGTGAAGCGGCCCTCGTGGTTCAGGGTATAGATGATGTCCGGCGACGAGTCCACCAGGTAGCGGTACATCTTCTCGGAGTTCTCGAGCTGGTTCGCGATGCGCGCATTGTCCAGCGTCAGGCGGCGCCGCTGCAGCGCATTGCTCACGGTGGACAGCAGCTCCTCGCAGCTGTAGGGCTTGCGCAGGTAACTGTAGGCGCCGCGCTTGAGCGCGCCGATCGCGGCGTCGATCCCGATCTCGCCGCTCATCACGATGACGTCGGCGTCGATGCTCTTCTCGTTGATGAAGTCCATGATCTCGTGGCCGCCGATGTCGGGCAGGCGCAGGTCGAGCAGGACGAGGTCGAAGTGCTGGCGAGAAAGGTGTGCCAAAGCGTCAGACCCTGACGGCGCTGTCGTGAGGCGATAGCCGCGTCCCTGCAGCAGTTCGTACAGCGAGGACAGCAGGCGTGGCTCGTCGTCGACCAGCAGCAGGCGTGGCTGGCTGTCGGTCTCGAGGGTCTGGGAGAAGGGAGCGGGTTCGCCGGGAAGCATGGTGGCGGTGGCGGGGTGGGCGTGCATGGTGAAGGTCAAGCGGAACCGAGGGCGCGCGCCGGAAGCGCGGGCGCCGCGCCGGCGCCGGACCACGCCGGCAGGAGGATTTCAAAAGAGGTGCCGGCGCTGCCGCTGCGGCAGGCGATGTGGCCGTCCAGCTGCTTGACCAGGCCGTGGACGATCGACAGGCCCAGGCCGCGGTTGGCGTCGGCGCCGCCCTTGGCGCTCCTGACCGGAGAGAACAGGTTGGCCAGCACCTCGCGCGACAGGCCCGGGCCGTTGTCGCTGACGACGAGTTCCAGGTAGACCTGGCGCTCGCGGTTCACGTGGCCGCGGTTGACGATCTCGATCCGCCCCGCCGGACGCGAGCCCAGGGCCTCGACCGCGTTCTTGACCAGGTTGACCAGGATCTGCTTGAGCACGTCGGGATCGCCCTCGATCGCACCATCGCCTTCCATGCGCGCCACGACCTGGGTCGTGGCCGGCACGTAGCCGCTGCCGCGGAACAGGCGCAGCACGTCGTCCACCACCTTGGCCGCATCGAGCGGACGCGGGACGGCGTCCGGCGTGCGCTGGTCGGCCAGGCTGCCGATCAGCTGGCCGACGCGGTCGATCTCTTCGTTCAGGATCGACAGCTCGCCGCCCACCGGTTCCTGGCGCGCCAGCTTGCCGTCCAGGACACTGAGGTAGTTCTTGATGATCGCCAGCGGATTGTTCACTTCATGGATCACGCGGCGCGAGGCGTCGCGGAATTCCTCGGTCACGCTGGCCAGCTGGCGCCGCGCGTGGCCGCGCTCGAGCAGCAGGTTTTCCAGCGCACTGGCGGCCTGCGCGCCAAAGGCCTGCATGAAGCGTTCGCGCCGCTGGCAATGCGGCAGCTGCCAGCCCGGCACGCCGCCGACCAGCACGCCCAGGCAGCGCGGGCCGGCGACCAGCGGCACCACCACCAGGCTGTCGGTGCCCAGCATGCGCAGCAGCTGTTCCTCGGCCAGGCCCAGCTGATCCCGCTGGCGGTCGCGCTGCACGAAGGCCGGGCGGCGTTCGAGCGCGCTGCGCGCGACCGGGCCGCCTTTCGACAGCGGCAGCGTGAACTCGGCGATGCGCTGCGCGCCGAAGGTCGGCGCGCCTGCCAGCGCCTGGCCGGTCGGGTTCTCCAGCAGCACCACGGCGCTGTCGAAGTCGAACAGGATGCGCGCGGTGCGCGTCATCGCGTCCAGCAGGCCGGATTCGCCCTGCTGGCGCGCCAGGCTCTGGCCGACTTCGGACACCAGCACCATATTGCGCACTTCCTCGTTCAGGCGCTGCTGCACCGGATCGACCGGCGCTGGCGGCGCGTAGGCCGGCGGGCTCGGGATGTCGTCGGCGCCCCCCAGGTCGATACCCAGGTGGGCGGCGGCCTGCTCGACCTGGCGCGCGGCGTGTCCGACCAGCTGCGCTGCCTGCCCGGCGTCGATGCCGCACAGCGCGCAGGCGTCGAACACCATCGTCTCGTCGTCCGCATGGTGGGACAGCACGTGCGCCAGGCGCACGATGCGGATCAGGGGATGGCTGGACTCGAGCCGCTCGCTCGGTTCGTGGTGGTACAGCACCGCGTCGGCCAGGAAGGAATCGAGCTGCCAGCGCTCGATCAGCCAGGCGCCGGCCTCGGTGTGGGTGATCTGCAGGGTGCGCTGCTCGACCGCGCACAGGTCGTCGTCGTCGCGTGCGGTGAAGTTGAAGCCGTATTCCTTGGGCGCCGCGGCCAGCAGCGCCAGCCGGCCGACGTTGTGCAGCAGGCCGGCCAGGTAGGCTTCTTCGGGATGCGCGTAGCCCAGCGCGCGCGCCGCGTCGCGCGCCAGCACCGCCGCGCTGAGCGAATGCTTCCAGAACGCGCGCAGGTCGATGCTGTTCGAATGCGGGAAGCTGTTGAAGGTCTGGAACACCGAATCGCTGATGACCAGGGTCTTGATCATGTCGGTGCCGAGCGCCACCAGCGACTGTTCGAGGTCGGCGCTGCGTGTGTGGCGGTGGTAGGCGGAGCTGTTGGCGACCGCCAGCAGCTTGCCGGTCATGCCGGCATCCTTCGCGATCAGGGCGGCGAGTTCCGGCATGCCGAGGTCGTCGGCCTGCAGGTGCTCGATCAGCTTGACCAGGATCTGCGGCATGGCCGGCAGACGGGCAATCAGGAGACGATTGCGGATGTCCTGGTCGGATTGGTGCATGTTTTCAAACACGGCCGCCACTTGTCGAAGGAGGGTTGGTGGCGCTGCCGCTCGTGGGGGCTTGCCACAATATGTAGCACGTCAGTCAATGGAACAGGCGAGTCATTCGCCCTCTGCTCCATATGTAAAAACGCGTATCGTAGCATATATACATTTCTGATCAGGAACAATAGTTACACTAATAACTCTTGCCGAGAGTTAGTTCTAACACGTCCAATCACGAAAAATCGAACCCATGCTTGTTGCATCAATACGACTGTTGCATAAAAAATCGTAGATTTTAGACATAAAAAAACCCGGCGAGGCCGGGCTGCGGATCAGGGCACGTGCTCGCCCCGGGCGCGGAGTTTTCGCCGGTGGCGCCGCGCCGTATCCCAGAACGCCAGCGAGACCAGCACGAAGAACATCTGGCCGACGGCCAGCGCCAGCACCGAGTGCGACAGCATCGGGGCGACCACGCCGGCCACGATCGCGCCCAGCAGGGTCGACACAAAGGACTGGCACGAGGCCACCGTGCCGCGGATATGCGGGAACAGGTCGAGCGCCAGCAGGGTCGCGCCGGGCGCGATCAGCGAGCTGCCGAAGGTGAAGAAGAACATCGGCGCCACCGTCCACGGCAGCGCCGGCGGCAGGAAGGCGTGGTAGGTGACGTTGAAGGCCACCGCGCCCAGCATGAAGAAGTAGCCGATGCGGATCTGGCGCGCGAAGTCCATCCTGCCCGCCAGGCGGTTGGCCATCAACGAGCCGAGGAAGATCCCGCTCACGGTCGGTACGAACAGCCAGGCGAACTGCGACGGTCCTAGGCCCAGGCTCTCTGGCAGCATCACCGGCGCCGCTGCGATGTACAGGAACAGGCCGCCGAAGTTCAGGGCGGTCACGCCGGCCTTCATGTGGAACAGGAAGGAGCTGAAGATGGCGCCATAGCTCTTGGCCAGGAAGCGCGGGTTGAACGGCTGGCGCTGGGTGCTCGGAATGGTCTCGGGCAGGTGCTTCCAGCAGAACCAGCCCAGCAGCACGGTGTAGATGCACAGCGCCAGGAAGATCGCGCGCCAGTCGAACCACAGTACGATCCAGCCGCCCACCACCGGCGCGATGGCCGGCGCGATCGAGAAGATCATGGTCACCATCGACAGCAGGCGCGCCGCTGCGGTGTCGGAATACAGGTCGCGGATGATGGCGCGTCCCACCACCACGCCGGCCCCCGCCGACACGCCCTGCATGATGCGGAACACCCACAGGTAGTGCACCGAGGACGCCGAGGCGCAGCCGAAGGTGCCGATCGCGAACACCACCAGCGCCACCAGGATCACGTTGCGCCGCCCGAAGGCGTCGGACAGCGCGCCATGCCACAACACCATGCCGGCAAAGGCCAGCATATAGGCGGTCAGCGTCTGCTGCACCTCGAGCGGCGTGGCCGCCAGCTCGGCCTGGATCTGCGGGAAGGCCGGCAAGTAGGCGTCGATCGAGAACGGCCCCAGCATCGACAGGGCCGCCAGCAGGGTCGCCAGGCCGCCGGCCGACAGCATCGCGATCTTGTGGGGAGTGGGAAGCGGAACCGGTGTGACGGGGTCCTTCGGAAGATCGGGCGGGTCGGTTGGCGGCAGCATCGTCAGTCCAGTTGCGGGTTAATCCTGTTTTGGCTTGGCTTCTTCACGGCGGTTGAAACCGGCCACCATATCGAAGCGGAACAGGCGGCATTCGAGCGCGCCGTTGAAGAACGGCGTCTTGCGCGATTCCTTCAGGCGCAGCATCTTGGGCAATCCAAGATCGGCGGTGAACAGATACGCGGTCCAGCCGGCGAAGCGCTGCTTGAGCGTGGTGCTGAAAGCCGAGTAGAAGCCGATCGCCATTTCGTCCTGCGGCACGGTGCTGTCGCCGCGCACGCCGATCCGTTCGCCGTACGGCGGGTTGGTCAGCAGGATGCCGGGCGCATCTAGCGGCGCCACCACGTGCTGGGCCTCGATCTGCTTGAGCGGCACCTCGAACAGGATGCCGGCCACTTTCAGGTTATGGCGCGTCATCGCGACCATGTCGCCCGAGATGTCGGAGCCGAAGATGGTCGGCTCGCTCGGCAGCGGGTTCGGCTTGATCGCGGCCTTCATGTCGGCCCAGGCCTGGCGGTCGTGGTCGGCGAACTGTTCGAAGGCGAAGCGGCGGCGC
>DDKG01000177.1 GCA_002339265.1 Massilia sp. UBA2604
CTGCAGGATCTCGGGCACGTCTTCCTGCACGATGCGCCAGGCCAGGCCTTCGGCGATCGCGGTTTTACCCACGCCGGCCTCGCCCACCAGCAGCGGGTTGTTCTTGCGGCGGCGGCACAGGATCTGGATCACGCGATCGACTTCTTCCTCGCGTCCGATCAGCGGATCGATCTTGCCGTCGGCAGCTGCCTTGTTCAGGTTCTGGGTGAACTGGTCGAGCGGCGATTCTTTCGCCTGGCCTTCGACCTGCGCTTCTTCCACGCCTTCGGACGCCTTCTGGGTGTCCATCTGCTGGTCCTTGCGGACGCCATGCGAGATGAAGTTGACGACGTCGAGGCGGGTCACGCCCTGCTGGTGCAGGTAGTAAACAGCATGCGAATCCTTCTCGCCGAAGATCGCGACCAGCACATTGGCGCCGGTGACTTCCTTCTTGCCGTTCGAGGCCGACTGCACGTGCATGATCGCGCGCTGGATCACGCGCTGGAAACCGAGCGTCGGCTGGGTGTCGACCTCGCCCGTGCCTGGCACGGTCGGGGTGTTATCACCGATAAAATTAGTCAAGGTCTTGCGCAGGTCTTCGATATTGACCGCGCACGCACGCAGGACTTCGGCGGCCGATGGATTATCGAGTAGCGCAAGCAGCAGGTGTTCCACGGTGATGAACTCGTGGCGTGCCTGGCGAGCCTCGACAAAGGCCATGTGTAGGGATACTTCAAGTTCCTGCGCAATCATACTTCCTCCATCACGCACTGCAGGGGGTGCCCGGCCTTGCGCGCATGCGTTAAGACAAACTCCACTTTGGTACACGCTATATCTTTGGAAAACACCCCGCATACCCCTTTACCATGACGGTGAACAGAGAGCATGATCTGGGTTGCGGTTTCGCGATCCTTGTTGAAGTACTCCTGGATCACGGCGACCACGAACTCCATCGGCGTGTAGTCATCGTTCAGTAGCGCCACCTGGTACAGCGGAGGCGGTTTGACGGTCTGCCGCTCAAGCAGTTGTTCGGTATCGTGCTTCGTTGCCATGGGGTTATTCTAATACTTCCGAGGTTGGTGCCAAGCGTAAACATCAGCTCGTTTTCTGGTGCTTCCATCTTACGCGTTTTCGGATATTTGCGCAGATGGCGTTCCGATTGAGTAAATCAAGAGCACCGGCAGGTTGGCGCGGAAATATTTGGCAATGGGCACGCAAAAGCGCTTGACTTCAGTGATTATTCCACCAACAATGCAGTTATTGACATTGTACTTATGTACTTGTTGATAAGAAGTGAGCAGGCTGAGGAGGGGGCAAGAAGCTTCTTGCTTTTATGGCTCGTGTGATTTGTTAAATTTGAAAGTTCTTTTATGGCAACTGGTACTGTTAAGTGGTTCAATGATTCCAAAGGCTTTGGCTTCATCACTCCTGATGACGGCGGCGAGGATCTGTTTGCTCACTTCTCCGCGATCAACATGAACGGTTTTAAGACCCTCAAAGAAGGTCAAAAAGTCCAATTCGAAGTCACGCAAGGCCCTAAAGGCAAGCAAGCTTCCAATATCCAGGGCATGTAATCATTCCCCTCCCGGAAGCAAGGAACCCCGCGCAGGCGGGGTTTTTTTTCGCCTAGCGATCCTGCGTTGCCTCATTCGTCCAGCCGCTCGCCCCCACGAAGGCTGCCGCGTCGGCGAGAATCGCCTGCAACTGGTCGTCGCTCACCGCATCAGGCGCGGCGTCCGGACCGTTGCGCTGCAGTGCATCCAGCGCCTCGTCGTAACGGCGCACCAGCGACGCGGCGCGTTCGGCCAGGTCGGGCGCAAGCAAGCCCGTTGCCGTTGTCGCGCGCAACTGCTCGGGATCGGCATGCCGCTGGAACGCATAGATGAAACGTCCGATTCTTTCGTATCTGGCCTGGCTGATTGATTCTTCGCTCATGCTGTCTCCTTATGCGAACTGGATTAAACGACGCCTACATATTGTCGATCATGGCTTCGCCGAATCCCGAGCACGAGACCTGGGTCGCCCCTTCCATCAGGCGCGCGAAATCATAGGTCACCGTTTTCGCGGCGATCGCCCGCCCCATCGCCGAGATAATCAGGTCGGCCGCCTCGCTCCAGCCCATATGGCGCAGCATCATCTCGGCCGACAGGATCAGCGATCCCGGATTCACATAATCCTTGCCCGCGTATTTCGGCGCCGTGCCGTGGGTCGCTTCGAACATGGCCACCGAATCGGACATATTCGCCCCCGGCGCGATACCGATGCCGCCGACCTGGGCCGCGAGCGCGTCCGAGATATAGTCGCCATTCAGGTTCAGCGTGGCGATCACGCTGTATTCCGCTGGGCGCAGCAGGATCTGCTGCAGGAAGGCGTCGGCGATCGAATCCTTGATCATGATGTCGCGCCCGGTTTTCGGATTCTTGACCTTGCACCACGGGCCGCCGTCGAACAGTTCGGCGCCGAATTCCTGTTGCGCCAGCGCATAGCCCCAATCGCGGAACGCGCCTTCGGTGTACTTCATGATGTTGCCCTTGTGGACCAGGGTCACCGAAGGCTTGTCGTTGTCGATCGCGTACTGGATCGCCTTGCGCACCAGGCGCTCGGTGCCTTCGCGCGAAACCGGCTTGATGCCCAACCCCGAAGTATCCGGGAAGCGGATCTTGCTGACGCCCATTTCCTCGGTCAGGAAGGCGATCAGTTTTTGCGCGCCTTCGGAACCGGCTTCCCACTCGATGCCGGCGTAGATGTCTTCGGAGTTCTCGCGGAAGATGACCATATCGGTCTTTTCCGGGTGCTTCAGCGGCGACGGCACGCCTTGAAAATAGCGCACCGGACGCAGGCAGACATACAGGTCGAGTTCCTGGCGCAACGCGACGTTGAGCGAACGGATGCCGCCGCCCACCGGCGTGGTCAGTGGGCCCTTGATCGAGACCACATACTCTTTTAGTACGTCGAGCGTCTCGTCCGGCAGCCAGGTGTCCGCGCCATAGCGCCCGATCGCCTTCTCGCCGGCAAAGATTTCCATCCAGCTGATCTTGCGTGCGCCACCGTAGGCCTTCTCCACCGCCGCGTCGACCACCTTGATCATGACCGGCGTGATGTCGACGCCGGTGCCGTCGCCCTCGATATAGGGAATGACCGGCTGGTCCGGGACGTTCAGGGTGAAGTCGGCGTTGACGGTGATCTTCCGGCCAGCGGCCGGGACGGTGATATGCTGGACCATCCATTCCTCCATTAGGGCGGCGGCCGGCGGGGCGAACTCGCTTACAATGACGCCCGGCATGCCGCCACGAGACATCGGCTTGCCCTGCATTATGCCTCAGCTATTCTCATCCGCTCACACGCCTTTCCATGCCCCTGATTCTCTTTAACAAGCCATTCCAGGTCCTGTGCCAGTTCTCGCCGCAGGAGGGCCGCGAATCGCTGGCCGACTATCTCGATATTCCAGGCATCTACCCCGCTGGCCGGCTCGATGCCGACAGCGAAGGCCTGATGCTGCTGACCGACGACGGCAAGCTGCAGCACAAGATCGCCCACCCCGACCACAAGGAAGCCAAGACCTATCTGGTGCAGGTGGACGGCGTGCCGGACGCCGCTGCGCTGGCGCGCCTGCAGGCGCCGCTCGACCTGGGCGACTTCGTGACCAAGCCGTGCCGCGCGGTGCGCATCGCCGAGCCCGAATGGCTGTGGCCGCGCAATCCGCCGATTCGCGCGCGCCAGGACAAGCCGACCGCGTGGATCGCGATCACGCTCGAGGAAGGCAAGAACCGGCAAGTGCGGCGGATGACGGCGGCGGTGGGCTTCCCTACCCTGCGCCTGGTGCGCAGCAGTATCGGCCCGTTTTCATTGGCCACGCATCCGTTGATGCCCGGCGAATATACCGAGGTAAGGATATAAAAAAAACCCGCCGACCTCACGGTGCGGCGGGTTTCTCATTGCGGCCTGCAGCTTATGCCAGCGATTGCAGCGCAGCGTTGAAGGTCGTGCTAGGACGCATTACCGCGCCCACCTTGGCTTCGTCCAGCTTGTAGTAGCCGCCGATGTCGGCCGGCTTGCCCTGCACTTCCAGCAGTTCGGCGACGATCTTGGCTTCGCTGTCACCCAGCTGCTTGGCCAGCGGCGCGAACTTGGCGGCCAGGTCGGCGTCCTCGGTCTGCGCGGCCAGCTCCTGGGCCCAGTACATCGACAGGTAGAACTGGCTGCCGCGGTTGTCGAGCTCGCCGGTTTTCGGCGATGGCGACTTGCGGTTGTCCAGCAGCTTGCCGGTGGCCGAATCCAGGGTCTTGGCCAGCACCTTGGCCTTGTTGTTGCCGGTCTTGATGCCGAGGTCTTCCAGCGAGACGGCCAGGGCCAGGAACTCGCCCAGCGAATCCCAGCGCAGGTGGTTTTCTTCGACCAGCTGCTGCACGTGTTTCGGAGCCGAACCGCCGGCGCCCGTTTCGTACATGCCGCCACCGGCCATCAGCGGCACGATCGACAGCATCTTGGCCGACGTGCCCAGTTCCATGATCGGGAACAGGTCGGTCAGGTAGTCGCGCAGGATGTTGCCGGTCACCGAGATGGTGTCCAGGCCACGCTTGACGCGCTCCAGGGTGTAGCGCATCGCGCGCACCTGCGACATGATCTGGATGTCCAGGCCGCTGGTATCGTGATCCTTCAGGTAGGTCTTGACCTTCTTGATCAGCTCATTTTCGTGCGGACGGTACGGGTCGAGCCAGAACACGGCCGGCATGCCCGAGTTGCGCGCGCGGGTCACGGCCAGCTTGACCCAGTCGCGGATCGGCGCGTCCTTGACCTGGCACATGCGCCAGATGTCGCCCTGCTCGACGTTCTGGCTCATCAATACTTCGCCGGTGGCGAGGTCGGTGATGTTGGCCACGCCGTCTTCCTGGATCTCGAAAGTCTTGTCGTGCGAGCCGTATTCTTCGGCTTGCTGGGCCATCAGGCCGACGTTCGGGACGGTGCCCATGGTCTTCGGATCGAAAGCGCCATGCCATTTGCAGAAGTTGATGATCTCCTGGTAGATGCGGGCGAAGGTGCTCTCTGGAATGACCGCTTTCACTTCCTTCAGGCGGCCATCGGCGCCGTACATCTTGCCGCCGGCGCGGATCATCGCAGGCATCGACGCGTCGACGATCACGTCGTTCGGCGAGTGGAAGTTGGTGATGCCCTTGGCCGAGTCGACCATGGCCAGTTCAGGACGGTGTTCCTGGCAGGCGTGCAGGTCGCGGATGATTTCTTCGCGCTGCGACGACGGCAGGTCGGCGATCTTGTTGTACAGGTCGGCCATGCCGTTGTTGACGTTGATGCCGAGGCTGTCGAACAGCGCGCCGTGCTTGGCGAAGGCGTCCTTGTAGAACATGCGCACGCAGTGGCCGAACACGATCGGGTGCGAGACCTTCATCATGGTCGCCTTGACGTGCAGCGAGAACAGCATGCCGGTCTGGTGCGCGTCTTCGATCTGGGCTTCGTAGAAGTCCAGCAGGGCCTTGCGGCTCATGAACATCGAATCGATGATCTCGCCCGCCTGCAGGGCGACCTTCGGTTTCAGGACGATGGTCTGGCCGCTCTTGGTCAGCAGCTCCATCTTGACTTCGCGCGCCGCGTCGAGGGTCATCGACTTCTCGCCGTGGTAGAAGTCGCCATGGGTCATGTGCGACACGTGGGTGCGCGAGGCCTGCGACCATGGGGCCATCGAGTGCGGATTCTTGCGGGCGTATTCCTTGACGGCGCGCGGTGCGCGGCGGTCCGAGTTACCTTCGCGCAGGACCGGGTTCACGGCCGAGCCGATGCACTTGCCGTACTTGGCCTTGATGGTTTTTTCTTCGTCGGTCTTCGGATCGGCCGGGTAGTCGGGGATGTTGTAGCCCTTGTCCTGCAGTTCCTTGATCGCGGTGGTCAGCTGGGTGACCGAGGCGCTGATGTTCGGCAGCTTGATGATGTTGGCTTCCGGCGTGAGCGTCTTCTTGCCCAGTTCGGCCAGCGCGTCAGGCACGCGCTGTTCCGGAGTCAGGCTCTCCGGGAAGGCGGCCAGGATACGGGCCGCGACCGAGATGTCGCTGGCCTCGACCGCGATGCCGGCCGGCTTGGTGAAGGTGCTGACCACAGGCAGGAAGGCGTGGGTCGCCAGCAGCGGCGCCTCGTCGGTCAGGGTGTAGATGATGGTCTGATCACTGCTCATGCACATTTTCCTCGGTAGTCGCGAACGCTGTCGCGATTATAAAACTGACAATTGGCCACAGGCCAAGACCCGGGCGCACCGCGCTGATGCCGGACATTCTACCCCTCCCGGCTCCGGGATGGCAGATCGCAAAGGAGTGAACACACCCCTGCGGCGGCTGGCGCCGAAGTCTTCTATAAGACATAAGACGCGCCATATTATGCCCGAGCTTTGCACGGGATACCAGTTTTTAAGCGTTCGACAAGATATCGAGAGAAAAACGAAGCGCCAAGCAAAAAAACCCGCCAGGACCGAAGTCGGGCGGGTCTTTCCAACTGCACAGAACTTTGCCGTCGCGGCCCCTCAGGGCCGCGTCGCACGCGGGCTATTAAGCCGACAGTGCTTTCAGGGCTGCAGCCAGGCGGCTCTTGTGACGTGCTGCCTTGTTCTTGTGGATGATCTTCTTGTCAGCGATGCTGTCGATCTTCGACACGGATTGCTGGAAGATGGTGGTCGCGGCAGCCTTGTCGCCAGCCTGGATGGCTTTGCGGACGGCCTTGATTGCGGTGCGCAGGGTCGAACGCTGCGCCGAGTTGTGTGCGTTTTGCTTAACTGCTTGACGAGCGCGTTTGCGCGCTTGTGCGGTATTTGCCATGGAATTTCCTAAATCGGGGTCAAGTTGCGTTTGCAAACATTAGCGACTGTCAAACCGGCGCCTTGGCTTACCTAGCGGAGCCTGCCCAACGATTAGTGTCTGCTAACAGAATTCAGTACAGCCCATGATTATAGCGAAGGTTTCAATTCGGAGCAATTCATAATTCAGACATTGTCGGTTTCCTGCGCCTTTCGGAGCATCGTCCGGCGCCTGTCATTCGTGTCCGTACGGACGAGTTGCACAAGTATAATCTTGCGCCATGAACCTGCTCAGAACCCTCGCCGCCATCTCCAGCATGACCATGCTGTCGCGCGTCACCGGCCTGCTGCGCGAAAGCCTGTTCGCGCGCGCCTTCGGCGCCTCGGCCTATACCGATGCCTTCATCATCGCCTTCCGTCTGCCGAACCTGCTGCGCCGCCTGTTTGCCGAAGGCGCGTTCTCGCAGGCTTTCGTGCCGATCCTGTCGGAATATAAAACCCAGCACGGCGAGGCGGCCACCAAGACCCTGGTCGACCACGTCGCCACCGCCCTGATCTGGGCCACGGTGCTGACCAGCATCGTCGGAATCGTCGGCGCCCCGCTCTTGATCACGCTGCTCGCCGGCGACCTGCGCGAAACGCCCGGCGCCTACGATGCCTCGGTGATCATGACGCAGATGATGTTCCCGTATATCGCCTGCATGTCCTTCGTGGCCCTGGCCGGCGGCATCCTGAACACCTGGCGCCAGTTCAAGGTGCCTGCTTTTACCCCAGTTTTGCTGAACCTGTCCTTCATCTTCGCCTCGCTGGTGCTGGTCAACTACCTGGAGCAGCCGATTTATGCGATGGCGATCGCGGTCTGCGTCGGCGGCCTGTTGCAGGTGGCGATCCAGATTCCCTCGCTGGTCAAGATCGGCATGCTGCCGCGCATTTCGATCAACCCGATGCACGGCCTGCGCGACGCCGGCGTGCGGCGCATGCTCAAAAAGATGGGCCCGGCCGTGTTCGCCGTATCGGCGGCCCAGATCAGCCTGTTGATCAATACCGGCATCGCGGCCAGCCTGGCGGCCGGCGCCGTCTCGGCCCTGCAGTATGCCGACCGCCTGATGGAATTCCCGACCGCGATGCTGGGCGTGGCCCTCGGCACCATCCTGCTGCCCTCGCTGTCGAAAGCCAATAGCGAAGGCAATGCCGAAGAATACGCGGCCCTGCTCAACTGGGGCCTGCGCCTGACCTTCCTGCTGGCGCTGCCGGCGGCGGTGGGCCTGGCGACGCTGGCCGAGCCGATGATCGCCACCCTCTTCCACTATGGCAAATTCGACGACGCGGCGCTGGCCAACTCGGCCATGCCGCTGATGGCCTACAGCGCCGGCCTGCTCGGCATCATCCTGGTAAAAATCCTGGCGCCGGCCTTTTATGCGCGCCAGGACGTCAAGACTCCGGTGCGCATCGCGATCATGGTGCTGTTCGCCACCCAGTTGATGAACCTGGTCTTCGTGTTCTGGCTCGACCTGGGCGTGGCCGGCCTGGCGCTGTCGATCGGCCTGGGCGCCTGCATCAACGCCACCTGCCTGTACGTGGGATTGCGCCGGCGCGGCATCTATGCGCCGCAGCCGGGCTGGTTGAAGTTCTTCATCAAGCTGGCCGTGGCGGTCGGCGTGATGGGGCTGCTCTCCTGGTTCGGCCAGGCGCAGTTCGACTGGGCGGCGATGAAGGCGACGCCGGCGCTGCGCGTCGGCGCCCTGCTGGGCATTATCACGGCCTGCGCCTTCGCTTACTTCGCGGTGCTGGCCGTGCTGGGCTTCAGGCCGCGCGACTTCCGCCGCCGCGCGAATTAAGCTACAACGCGATCAAGATTTGTACTTGACGTTGCAGCCGTATGGGCGGGTGGTGGCCTGGGCCACGTTCTTGCCCTTCACCACCGCTTCCATCGCGGTCTTGAACAGCGGGCTGGCCTTCTCGATGTCTTCCAGCTTGGCCGACGCGATGCTGTCGATGCCGCCCGCGTAGCGCAGCACGCCCTTGGCGTCGATCACGTACATATGCGGCGTGGTGCGCGCGTCATAGGCCTTGCCGACCGTGCCTTGCGGGTCGAGCAGCACCGCGCTTGGGGCGGCATTGCGGCTGGCGGTCAGCTCGTCGGCCTTCTTGCCGTCCACATGGCCCTGCTCTCCCGGCGCCGACGAGATCACGCTCAGCCAGACCACGCCGGCATCCTTGGCCTGCTTCTGCAGGGCCGGCATATTCGCCTGGTAGTGCTTTTTCACGTAAGGGCAATCGTGGTTGGTCCATTCCAGCACCACGACCTTGCCTTTATAGTCGGCCAGATTGTGCTGCTTGCCCTTGCTGTCGACGGCCGTGAATGCGGGCGCCGGCTGGCCGACCGTCGGAGCGGCCAGCGCCGGGGCAGCGCCCACCAGCAGGGCGGCCATCGATATCGTGGTGCGCAGCATGGCGCGACGTGAGGAAGCTTTCATGACATCTCCTTTGAAAAGAATGGTTATTGCTGGAACGACTCGGTGACGATGGCCTGGGTCAGCACCGGCGGCAGCACCACCGCGTCTTTCCCGGCCGGATAAAAGGCGTAGAACGGCAGGCCGTCGCGCCCGAGCGATTGCAGGAAGGCCGTGATGGCAGGATCGCGGTTGGTCCAGTCGCCCTTCATGTAGACCACGCCGTGCTCCTGCATCGCCTGCTGGACGGCGGCCGTCGACAGGGTCGTGCGCTCGTTGACCAGGCAGGTGATGCACCAGGCGGCGGTCATGTTGACGAATACCGGCTTGCCTTCGGCGCGCAAGGCCGCCAGCCGCTCGGCGCTATACGGTTCGGCCTGCGCGGATTGCGCGGGCGCTGCCGCGGCCACGGGTTCGGCGCCATGCAGCGCGGCCATCAGGCCGACGATCCCGGCGACGCCCGCCAGCGCCGCGCCGCGCGGCCACCAGGTCTTCGCGCGATGCTGGCCGAGGCCGACCAGCCAGGCCACCAGGCCCACCAGCACCAGCCCGGCGAGCGCCATGCGCAGGCCGGCCTCGCCCGCCTGCTGCGCCAGCACCCACAGCAGCCAGGCGGCCGTCGCATACATCGGGAAGGCCATCGCCTGGCGCAGAGTCACCATCCACGCGCCGGGCCGCGGCAGACGCCGGGCGACGGCCGGGAACAGTCCGAGCAGCAGGAAAGGCAGGGCCAGGCCAAGACCCATCATCGCGAACACCACCAGGCTGACGTAGGCTGGCGCCACCAGCGCCGAGCCGATCGCCGCGCCCATGAACGGCGCGGTGCAGGGCGTGGCCACCACCACCGCCAGCAGGCCGGTGAAGAAGCTGCCCGCATGGCCCTTCTTCTGCGCGAGGTCCTGGCCCGCACCGGCGAGGGAGCCGCCGATCTCGAACACGCCGGACAGGTTCAGGCCGATCGCCAGCATCAGCCAGGACATCGCCGCCACGAACAGCGGCGACTGGAACTGGAAGCCCCAGCCGACCGCGCTGCCGCCAGCACGCACGGCCAGCAGGGCCAGCGCCAGCGCCATGAAGGCGGCCAGCACGCCGAGGGTATAGAACAGGCCGGACAGGCGGACCTCACGCCGGTCGCCGCCCGACATGCCGGCCACCGCCGTGGCCTTGATCGCCAGCACCGGGAATACGCAGGGCATCAGGTTCAGGATCAGGCCGCCCAGGAAGGCGAACAAGGCCATCTGCCACAGCGGCAGCGTGGTTGGCGCCTCGGTCGTCGTGGTGGCGGCCGCTGCGGGCGTGAGCTCGAGCGCGAACCAGCGTTTCTGTCCGCCGCCGTCCGTAATCGCCAGCAGGCCGGCGGACGGCCCGGGAGTGAAACCCTGGCCTTTCGTCGTCGCCAGCGTGAGACTGCCTTCTTCCACTTTCAGGGCCTGGTCGGCGACATGGTCGACGATGCCCCAGCTGTCCGGGAAGTACAGCGCGGAACGCACGGTCGTCGTCGAGATGCCTTCTCCTTCGACCACCAGTTGCAGCGTCGATTCTCCTGCGCTGACCGTGGCCTTCCACGGCGACGCCTGCGGCTGGCGCGCATCGGCGGTCCTGAAGGCGGCGCGGATCTCGTCGCTCGCGGGACGTGCGTTCGCCTCGACCGGCAAGACCAGGCGGAACTTGCCTTCCTCGGGAATGCATTCCTTCTCGCACACCACCCAGTCGGCATTCGCCTCCAGCGCCAACTGGCTGCCGGGCCGCGCATCCTGCGGCACCGTCAGGGCCATCGGGAACACAATCTCGTTCTCGTAGCCGTAGCTGGCGACAGGACCGATGATGAAACGGTCGGGGCCCGGCCAGGCGATTTCGCCGACCGTGACGTCTGGCTGCGCCTCGAACGTGATGCTCGGCGGCGAGCCGGCGTCTCCGGGATTCTTCCAGTAGGTGTGCCAGTGCGGCGCCAGGCGCTGGCGCAGGCCGATGCGCAACTCCTGGCCCGGGCTCACGGCGGCGTACTCGCTCACCAGCGACACCGTGGCGCGCGGGCTTTGCTGCACATTGCTCTCTGTCGCCACGGCCAGCATCGGCGTCAATACAAAGAGCAGTGCCGTGGTCAAGGTGCGCCAGGAAGACCAGGCGGCGATTGGAAAAGATCCGGGCATGGGTTGGCAGATAAGTAGGTCCGACGGTCGGTGACAAAACTAACACGTTCCTGCGTCCCCGGGCAATCACCCCGGCACTGTAAAGACTCCTTGCTGCATCCTGACTTTCGGCACATGCGCGCCTCGCCGTGGCTCCCGATAATCGCCCCACTCGCAGCGCCTCGGGGGCGCCGCGATTCAACCAGAACCGGAAAAACAACCATGCAAAAGATCGTCCATGCCGCCGCCTTCATCGCCATCCTCTGCGGCGCCGGCGCCGCACAAGCGCAGGAAAATGGCTACATCGGCCTCGCCTTCGGGCCCTCGAAAGGCAGCGTCACGAACGCCGACGGCGAGCGTATCAGCCAAAAAAACGACGTCGTCGCGTTCAAGGGGTATGCCGGATACGCACTGAACCCGCACTTCGCCATCGAGGGTGGTTACGCCGGCACGACGGGCAAGCTGCGGTTCGACGGCGCCCGATTCGGCGCCGCCGACGACCCACGCGCCGACATGAGCGCCTACTATGTGGCGCTGCGCGGCAAGGTCGCCGTCGGGGCATCGGTCGACCTGTTCGCCAAGCTTGGCGTGGCGCGCAACCGTTTCGAGCTCACCGGCGCCGGCGAACGGGACTTCGACGTGACCGCCACCAAACCGATGGTGGGGGTGGGCGCCGCCTGGCGCGTGACCGACCGGGTGGCGTTGACGGCGGAGCTGGAACACTATGGCCGCGTGCGCGAAGGGAGCCGCCGCTTCGTCCAGAACCGCGCTCAGATCGGCGTTCAGTTCGGCTTCTGACGCGAACGGCAAGAACGAGCAGACTTTCCACAAGGCATCTGCGAAAATGCTGCTCCCTGGCCCCTCTTGAAGACAATGACGCCCGCGCCCACCTCCAATCGCATGCCGCACATCCCTCCCTGGACGTTCGCGTTCGCCGCCGCGCTGCTGTTCGCGGGCCTCGAGATCGGCGCCGTGCTCAGCGCAGGCGTGGACCGGGCTGAGCTGCATAACCCACTCGGCCTGGCAGCGCTGGCGCTGGTCCTCGGGCCGCAGGACTGGATGGCCTGGACCGGCGGCGCGCAACGGGCATCCGTCTTCCAGTGCTATGCGATCGCGAAGACCGCGGTCGCATGCATTGCCGTGCCGGCAGCGGCCGCCGCCTGCGCGACCCGCTCGCCGCGACGGCGCGCGGCGCTGCTGGCGCTGCAGATGGCGTGCGCGCTGGCGCTCGACTCCACGCCGTTCCACCTGCTCGTGGCCGTGCAACTCGGCATGCTGCTGCCGCTACGCACGGCGCTTGCATGGCTGGCGACCCAGTACCTGCTGGGGGCCGGCATCGATCTCCTGCTGGTGCTCGACCTCGCGCAGCGCCTGGCACAGCCGCCGCAATGGCCGCTGCTTGGCTACCTGTGCGCCGAGCGGGCGGTCGTCGTCGCCGGCTTCGCCGCCGTCGGCCGCCTGGTCCTGTACGAGCGCCGCACGCGCCAGGCGCTGGCCACCGCCAACGCCCAATTGCTGGCGACCCAGTCCCTGCTGGCCGACACCGTCCGTGGCGGCGAGCGGCTGCGCATCGCTCGCGACCTGCACGACACGGTCGGCCATCACCTGACGGCGCTGAACCTGCATCTCGACCTGGCGCTGCGCCAGGCGGGCGGCGCCGTTCCACCCGCCCTTCCGACGGCGCGCGCCGTCAGCCATGACCTGCTGGCCCAGGTGCGCAGCGTCGTCACCAGCACGCGCGACGACCGTCCGATCGACCTGGCGCAAGCCTTGCGGATGCTGTGCGCGGGGCTCCCTGCCTTGAAGGTCGACCTGCGCATCGACGCCGAGGCTGCGCGCCAGCCAACGCCGGCGGCGCACGCGCTGTTCTGCTGCATCCAGGAAGCCATTACCAACACGCTGCGTCACGCCCAGGCAAGGCGACTGGACATCGTCCTGGACATCGACGATGGCATGACGGTTGCCCGCGTGTCCGACGACGGCTGCGGCAAGAACGGCGCCGCCGAAGGCAACGGCCTGCTCGGCATGCGCGAGCGCCTGGCCGAACTGGGCGGCGCACTGCGTTGCGTGGACAACGGTGGCGCCGGTTTCGCGCTCGAAATGCGCGTGCCGCGGGCCTGGAGCCAGGCATGATCCGCGTCGGCCTGGTCGACGACCAGACCCTGGTGCGCAGCGGCATCCGCGGCTTGCTGGACCTGACCGACGATATCCGCGTGGTCGCGGAAGCGGCCGATGTCGACGCGGCCCGTTCGATGCTGGCCACGCACGACCTCGACGTGCTCCTGCTCGACGTGCGCATGCCTGGCGGCGACGGGCTGGAACTGCTGCGCCATCAGCCCACCACACTGCCGCCGACGATCATGTTGACGACGTTCGACGACGACGAGGTCCTGTTCGAGGCGATGCGCGCCGGCGCACGCGGCTTCCTGCTGAAGGACATTTCGCTGGAGCGGCTGGCGGATGGCCTGCGCGCCGTGGCACGCGGCGCCACCCTGTTCCGGCCCGCCATGACGGAACGGGTGCGGGCATCCTACCAGCGCACGCACAGCACGGCGGCGGCCACCGGTGCAGCCGGACTGACGCGCCGTGAAATCGAAATCCTTGCCCTGATGGCCGGCGGGCTCAGTAACGCCGAAATCGGCGCAGCGCTCGGCGTGAGCGAGGGCACGGTCAAGAACCACGTATCGAGCATCCTGTCCAAGCTGGGAGTACGCGACCGCGTGCGCGCGGTCTTGCGCGGCATCGAGCTCGAACTCGTCTGACGTCGCTCAGGCCGGCGTCGCGGCTTCCTCCGCCGGCTCGGATTCAGGTTCGGGTTCGGGCTCGGGCGGCGGGGGCGGCACGGCCGGCTGCGGAACGGCCGGCTGCGGAACGGGCGGCGCCGGTTGCGCGCCCGGCCCGCCAGACTGCGTCGTCGCAACCGCCGGCGCCAGGCTGCGCTCGCCCGCGCTGAAGCGCCACTCCGATATCTTTTCCTTGTTGTCCAGGCCCTTGAAGCGCTTGTCGAAATTGGCGATCTTCAGCGGCTTGGCGTCGGACAGGCTGTGGAAGGCGACGATCCTGGTCTCGCCGTCGCCCAGGTAGACAATGCCCCACTCGGCCTTGCCGGTCAGCGGATCGACGTAGACCTTGCGCAGGTGGCGCCGCACGGCGGGCGAACGCGGGTCCTTCAGCAGTTCCGTCAGCGAGGGCGGATACGGCGAGGCGCCGCGCGGCGTGGCGGCGGCGTAGCTGTCCAGCGCCGCGCTATAGGCGGCGCCGATTTCCAGCAGCTCTTCCTCGGCCGCTGCGCGCTGCAGGAGCGAACCGACCTTGAGCGTGGCCGCGCCCACCAGGCCGATGATGGCCACGAAGATGATCAGGCCGAGATAAGTGAAGCCGGCCTGGCGACGCGCCGTCACTACCACTCCAGGTAGGGACGCCCGCGCCGGTCGTTGCCGGGCGCGCCGCTGCGCAGGTTGGCGAAGCCGCCCTGCTCGCCGTCCTTCGGCGCTTCGAGCACCCAGGTCTCGCGGCTCTCGGTGACGGGGTCGAGCGGGATCTCGCGCAGGTATTTTTGCTCCACCAGCTGCTCGAGCGATTCCGGATAACGCCCGGTGTCGGAGCGGTACTGGTCGACCACGGCGCGCGTGTTGCGCAGGTTGTCGGCCAGGATGGTCTCTTTCGCGCTGTCGATGCTGGGGAAGAAGCGTGGCACGGCGAGCGTCAGCAGCAGGGCCACGATGCCCAGCACCACCAGCAGTTCGATCAGCGTGAAGCCGCGCGCGTTTCTCATCAAGGTCACCATCTGTTGTAGGGAATGCCGTTCAGGCCAAGCCGTTGCGAGGTCGAATACACGTCGTAGACGTCGTCGCCCTCCTTCGGTTCGTCCGGCTCGCTGGCGTAGCTGCGCTTGCCCCAGGTGGCGGCGTCCGACAGTTCCGGATCGGGATTGAACGGATCGCGCGGCAGGCGCCGCAGGAAGTAGATTTTTGCCTGCTTGGCGCTGCGCAGGTCGGGCACGCCTTCGACCAGCAGCTCCAGGCGTTCCGGGTAGCCGCTGGCGTCGGCCGCCTTGCCGACGCGGCCTTCGTCGCCGGCCTTCTTGTAGGCATCCAGGCCGGCGCGGATCTCGCGCAGCGCGCGCCGCAGTTCCTGTTCGTCGCGGCGCTGCACCGTGACCTCGGCCACCGGCAGCACCAGGGTGCCCAGCAGCGCGAGGATGGCCAGCGTGACCAGCAGTTCGATCAGCGTGAAGCCGCGCCGCGCCGACATGTTCATCGCTGCGGGATCGGCGGATTGACGCCCGGCGGATAGGCGGCGGGGACGATTTCAGGCTCCGGCGCCGGTTCTGGAGCCGGCGCCGGAGGCGGCGCACCAGGTGGCGCCGACGGCGGCGAACCCAGTTGCGGCGTGGCCGGCAGGGCCGATGGCGGCACCGAGAAGCTCGGGGTCGCGTCCGGCGGCGGCGCCACAGGAGTTGTCTCGACGGCCGGCGCAGGCGCCGGCGTGCGCACATTCGTTCCGCCCACCTGCACCCGCACGACATTATCAGGACGGCGGCGGAAGCTGGCCTCGGTGCCGGCGCCGAATTCCGACGCCGACGCCGGCGGACGCTGGATGGCGCGCACGATGCGCGGCGTGATCGACAGCACGATCTCGGTGCGGTCGCGCTGATCGCGCTGGCTGCCAAACAGGCGGCCGACGACCGGCAGGTCGCCGATGCCGGGCACCTTGCTGCCGCTGCTGCGATCTTCGTTGCTGATCAGGCCCGCCAGCACCTGGTTCTCGCCATCCTTCAGCTGCAGCAAGGTGTTGGCCGAGCGCGTGCCGATGCGGTAGGCCACGGTGCCGCTGGTGGTGCGCACCGATTCGCCCAGGCTGCTGACCTCGAGCCCGATCTTGATCGCCACCTCGTTGTTCAGGTAGATGGTCGGTTCCACGTTGAGAGTCAGGCCGACGTCGATATAGTTGATGTTCTCGGAGGCGAAGCCGCCGATGCCCGAGGACACCGTGGCCGAGATGTTCGGGATCTTGTCGCCAATGACGACCTTCGCTTTTTCCTTGTTGCGCACGCGGATGCGTGGATTGGCCAGGGTGTTGGTGTCGCCGTCGGTCTTGTTGGCGTTGACCGTCGCGGCAACGCCGGTCACCTCGATATTGCGACTGTTGAAGTCGCGCAGGTCGTTGACCGTCAACGGAACGCCGTCCAGCGTCTGCAGCGGGGTGAACGACAGATTGGTCGGCCAGGCGATGCCGAGGTCCATCACGCTGCTGCGCCGGATCTCGAGCACCTCGACGTCGAGCATGACCTCGGGCTCGGGCACATCCTGCAGGGCCACCAGCTGGGTAGCGATGCGGATCGCTTCCGGATTGTCGCGCAGGATCACCAGGTTCAGCTTCTCGTCCACCACCACGTCGCGCGCCTTGAGGATGGTCTTGAAGGTGTTGGCGATGCTCTTGGCTTCGGCATTCGCCAGGAAGAAGGTCTTGACCGTCATCTCCTGGTATTCGCGCACCTTGGCCGCCACGTTCGGGTAGATCAGGACCGTGTTGCCGTCCATGACCTGGCGTTCGAGCTGGTTGGTCATCAACAGGTAGTAGACCGCTGCCTCGACCGTGCTGTTCTTGAGGAAGATCGAGGTGCGGGTGTCGGCCTTGACGTCCTTGTCGAAGATGAAGTTCAGCCCCGAATGGCGCGCGATGACTTCGAACACCTGCTTCAATGGCGCGTCGCGGAACTCCAGGCTGATGGGTTTGCGGTAGCTGGCCGCCAGCGCCGCCTGGCCTTTCGGCGCGGCCGCCACCTTCTCCTCGACTTCCTGCATCAGCTGGCGCGCCGCCTCGTGCGCCGGGCGTTCGGTGAGCACCGCCGCCAGCTTCTGGCGCGCGGCGTCGACGTCGTCCTTGTCGAGGGCGGCGCGCGCCTCGCCGATGGCGGCCGCGTGGCGGCGCTCGGCCTCGACCTGGCGCAGGCCGGCGCGGGCGCGGTCGTTGACGGGGTCGATCGCCAGCACGCGGCGGAAATCCTGGGCCGCAAGGTCGGCGTGGCCGGATGCCAGCGCGCGCTCGGCCTGGTCCACCAGGCGCGCGGTGGCATTGTCGCGCGCGCGCAAAAACGCGGCCCGGTATACCGGATTGTCCGGCTCGGAGGCCAGCGCTTCCTGGTACTTGGCCAGGCCGGCGCCCACCTGGTCCCGGGCCACCAGCGCATTGCCTTCCTGGTAGGCGCGCTGGGCCGCGCACCCCGCCAGCAGCAGGGGCAGCAACAGCACCGTCAGGCCTTGAATCCGGGTTCGCACCATCAGTCGAATACTCCAATATTGAGCTGCTGTCGTTGTTCCAGCGGCAGGTAAGTCAGGGTAAGCACCGGTGGACGGATCGCGTCCACGCGGTAAGTGCCGTCGATGGTTTCGCCATCGCGCACGAGATAGGTGCGTTCGCCGCGCGCCAGGTAGATTTCCCACACGCCGTCCTGCAGCGACTTGCCGATAAAGGTGAACGGCAGCGGCGGCGCGCTTGGAGGTGGCGGCTCGGGCGGCGGCTCGTTCGATGGCGGCGGTGGCGGCGGGGTCCAGTCATGGCGCGCGAACAGGCTATTGTCGCCCTCCCCGAAACGGTCGCCGCTGGCGCCGATCAAGGTCTCGCGCGGGATCAGGCGCGCGATGGCGACGTCGCCGCCGGCCTTGTTGGCGGATGGCGCGGCGCTGCGCGCCGGCGCAGTGGCAGTCGTAGCGGCCGCGCGCTCGACCGGCTCGGCCAGTTCCGTCTGGGGCGCGTTGTCGCCGAACAGCACGAGGCCGGCCGCCGCGGCCAGCGCCACGCCCATCACGATGTGGCGCGGCTTCACCGCCTGCTTCCTTCGGCAAGATAAAAAGTCAGCCGCAGGCGCGCCTCGACCCCGGCCTCGCCCACGCTGTCGCGGCGGAAGGCGACGTCGTCCAGCGAGGCGTGCGGGATCGCGCGCAGCACATCCATCGCGAATTCCCAGATCGCGCCATAAGCGCCCTTCACCGGCAGGTTGACCTGGTAGGCGACCAGTTTCGCATTGCGGTCGCCCGTGGCGCGGTATTCGCCCTGGCGCAGCGCCAGGCCGTGACGCTCGGCCAGCGCGAACACCTGTTTCAGCTGGCGCTCCACGCCGCGGCGCTCGCCCAGCGTGGCATAGAAATGCTGCAGGTTCTGGTCGCTGCTGGGCGGCGGCGCAGCGGGAGCGGCCTGCGGCAGCAACGGCGTGCGCGCCGCCTGGCGCGCCGCTTCATAGTCGGCGTTCAGTTGCGCCCGCGCCGGCACCAGCGCCACCTGAACCGCGGCGCCCGCGACCAGCAGCGCCAGCACCAGCACCGTCAACGGATCGATGCGCGCCAGCCGCAGGCGCGCGCGCAGCAGCAAGGCGCCCGCCGTCATGACGCCTCCCACTGCACGCTGACCTGGAACCGCAGCGGGCGATTCGGGTCCTGCTCCATCACTTCGTGGCGCAATAGCACCACGCTGCTGAACCATTCCTCGGCCTGCAGGCGGGTGATATAGGCCAGCATCTCGTCGCTCGAACGCGCTTCGGCGCTGATGCGCACCGTGCGGCGTTTCGCGTCCGGCTCCAGGGCCAGCAGCGCGATCGTGTTCGGCGTGGCTTCGCCCAGCGCCGCCGCCAGGTCGCGCCACGGCAGGTTCAGTTGCAGGATCGCGGCGTTGACGGCGCCGGCCTGCGTCGCCGAGACCGCAATCTTCGGGGCCGGCGGCGCGGCCACTGGCGGCGGCGCGCTGCGCGCGGCCAGCGCCGCTTCTAAGACCCGCAATTCTTCCTGCTGCTCGAAGTAGCGCTGGGTCATGAACAGCGCCGGGATGCACAGCGCCAGCACGCCCGGCAGCACATACACCAGGGTCGGCGGCGCGCGGAACAGCGTGCGGCGCAGGCTCGGCGGCGCGAAATCGATGCGGGTGCGCCTCATGCCGGCACTCCGGTGCGCGCCAGGCGCGCCAGTTCCGACCAGTCATCCAGCTGCTCGAGCAGGCTGCAGGCGAATTTCAGCCGCCCCGGGCTGCTGGCCCAGGCGGCGGGCGCGGCGCCGGAGAGCTGCAGGCGTTCGGGCCGCGCGATGCCGACCCGCAGCGCTTCCCTCGCCACATGGGATTCGAGCCAGTCGCGATCGGCGCCCGCTGGAATGGGGGCGCTCCGCACCGCCGCCAGCTTGCGGCCATCGTAGGCCGCGAGCGACAGCACGCCGCCATGGACCAGGCCGAACCAGGCCCCTGGCCGGCGCTCGCGGCGCCAGGCGTTCATGGCGGCGACGAATTGCGGGCTGATCTCGACCAGGTGGAAACCATGTTCACGGGCGGCGGCATCCAGCGCGTCGAGCAAGGCCTTTGGCGCCGCCGCGGCCAGGAAGGGATCGACCGCATCCCAGTCGGCGCTGATCTTCCACTCGGCGCTGGCGGCCCCGAACAGGTGCTGGAAGCGCAGCGCGGCGGCCGCTTCCAGGTCGCCCATGCGCGTCGCGCCCGGCGGCGGCGGCACTTGCCACAGGCGCACCAGTTCATCGGCCAGCACCACGCTCACCGGCCAGCCCTTGACCGGCAGGTCGGCAAACAACATGGGGAGGCCACGTGCCAGCGCGTCGGGGGCGAACAGGTCCAGCGGCTGTTCGGACAGGGCCAGCGGCGCGCCGCCGAACAGGCGGCTGGTCTTGACCAGGGAAAGTCCGCCCGCAGCCACGCCCAGGCGCAGGGCCTGGCCCAGACGCGGCAAGCTCGTTGAAAAGTTCAGTCTACGCATGCAGGGTCACCCGCTTGATCTCGTCGATCGTGGTGGCGCCGCGCCGCACCAGGTCGAGCGCCGCCAGGCGCAGGCTGCGGGTGCCATTGGCGTGAGCCGCGGCCTTGATGCGGCGGATCGGCTGCTTGTCGACGATCAGTTCGCGGATCTCGTCGTTCAAGGTCAGGATCTCGGCGATCGAGCGGCGGCCTTTATAGCCAGTGCCGCGGCAATCGCCACAGCCCTTGCCGCGCATGAAGACATAATCCGCGACTTCTTCGCGCTGCAGGTGCACCGAGGCCAGCTCGCGTTCGTCCGGCTCATAGCGCTCGGCGCAGCGCGGGCAGCACATGCGGATCAGGCGCTGGGCCCAGATGCCGTTCAGGGCCGACACGAAGGCATACGGATCGATGCCCATGTGGGTAAACCGGCCGAACACGTCGAACACATTGTTGGCGTGGACGGTCGTGAGCACCAGGTGCCCGGTCAGGGCCGACTGCACCGCGATCTCGGCGGTCTCGCGGTCGCGGATCTCGCCCACCATGATTTTATCGGGGTCGTGGCGCAGGATCGAGCGCAGGCCCTTGGCGAAGGTCAGGCCCTTCTTTTCGTTCACCGGGATCTGCAGGATGCCGGGCAGCTGGTATTCGACCGGGTCCTCGATGGTGATGATTTTCTCGCGGCCATTGTGGATCTCGGTCAGCGCGGCGTACAAGGTCGTGGTCTTGCCCGAGCCGGTGGGGCCGGTCACCAGCAGCATCCCGTACGCCTCCTGGGCCAGCTGGCGCAAGGTCACCAGGGAAGGCGCATCGAAGCCGAGCGCCTCCAGCGTGAGCGAGCCGTAGGCTTCGATCATGGCGCGCTTGTCGAGGATACGGATCACTGCGTCCTCGCCGTGGATGCTGGGCATGATCGAGACCCGCAGGTCAATGTCGCGCCCGCCCGCCTCGACCCGGAAGCTGCCGTCCTGCGGCACGCGGCGCTCGGCGATGTCGAGTTCGGCCAGCACCTTCAGGCGCGAGATGATGTGCTCGGCCAGTTCGATGCCGCCCACGGTGGCCGCATGATCGAGCACGCCGTCGACCCGGTACTTGACGGCCAGCCCGCCCGCGGTGCTTTCCAGGTGGATGTCCGAGGCGCCGGCTTTCAAGGCGTCGTACAGCGTCGAGTTGACCAGCTTGACGGCCGGGCTGCCGGCTTCGGACACCGAGGCGAAGGACAGCACGGTGCCGCTCTTGCCGTCGCGCCGCGCATCCTGGGCGCCGCCGACCAGCGAATCGACGGCGCGCGCCGACTCTTCCTGCTTAGACAGATAGGCCTGGATGTCGGATTGCAGCGCCAGGCACAGTTCGAGCGGACGGCTGGCCGTGGCGCGCGCCTGCGCTCCGAGCCAGGTCTGCAGGTCGAGGTCGAAGGGGTCGGCCAGCACCCCGGTCAGGCATCCGTCCGGATGGCGCAGCAGCGCGCAATGGCGCGACAGCGCCTGGGCCAGCGGCAACAGCTCGAACGCCGGCGCCAGCAGCAACATGTCGCCGGTCTCCATCACCGGCAGCGCGAACGGCGCGGCCAGTTCGCGCACCAGTGCGCGCGGATCGCGCCCGGTCAATGCTTCCAGCTCGGCCACCAGGCCGCGCCGCGAGACGGCGGCGGCGGCGCGGGCGCGCGCCAGCAATGCCGTGTCGAAGGTTTCAGCGTCACCGGTATTAAAAGCGGCGCTCACGACATGTCTCCCGCTAGATCGAAGATCGGCATGTACAGCAGCACCACGATGGCGCCCACCACCAGGCCGATGGCGGCCATCAGCAGCGGCTCAAAGGTGCGCGTAAAGCGGTCGATCCAGCGCCCGATCTCGCCGTCATAGAAGGCGGCCGACTGCGTCAGCATCGGGCCCATCTCGCCGGTGCGCTCGCCCACGCGCAGCATGCGCAGCGAGATCGGCGTGGTCAATCCATTGGCCTCGAACGCGTTCGACAGCGGCTGGCCGGCCTCGATCGCGGCGCGCGCCGCGGCCAGGTT
>DDKG01000209.1 GCA_002339265.1 Massilia sp. UBA2604
CAGCAGCGCCTTGGTGCCGCATTGTTCGGCGCAGGCCGGCAGCTTGCCTTCGGCGATGCGGTTGCGGCCGTACTTCTTGAATTCGGCTTCCGAGGTGTCCGGTTCCGGGCCGCCGGCGCAGAAGGTGCACTTGTCCATCTTGCCGCGGTGGTTGAACAGGCCCGTCTCGGGGAATTGCGGCGCGCCGAACGGGCAGGCGTAATAGCAGTAGCCGCAGCCGATGCACTGGTCCTTGCTGTGCAGGACGATGCCGTCCTCGGTGTGATAGATGCAGTTGGTCGGACACACCGCCAGGCACGGCGCGTCGGTGCAGTGCATGCAGGCGACCGACACCGAACGCTCGCCCGGGATGCCGTCGTTGATCGTCACCACGCGGCGCCGGTTGATGCCCCAGGCCAGTTCGTGCTCGTTCTTGCAGGCGGTCACGCAGCCGTTGCAGTCGATGCAACGCTCCGTGTCGCAGATGAATTTCATTCTTGCCGGCATAGCGGTCTCCTCTGTCGTGTCAGGCGCGCACCACGCGGCACAGCGACACCTTGGTTTCCTGCATCATGGTCACGGCGTCATAGCCATAGGTCCAACCAGTATTGATGGCTTCGCCGCGCACGATCGGCGCGCCACCCTCGGGGTAGTGCTTTTCGAGGTCTTCGCCCATCCACCAGCCGCCGAAGTGGAACGGCGCCCAGACCAGGCCCACCGGTACCCGTTCGGTGACCATCGCCATCATCTTCAGGCGCGCACCGGTCGGGGTCTCGAGCCACACGTATTCGCCCAGCTTGGCGCCGATCTGGACCGCGTCGCGCGGGTTGATCTCGACGAACATGTTTTGCTGCAGCTCGGCCAGCCAGGGATTGGAACGGGTCTCCTCGCCGCCGCCCTCGTATTCGACCAGTCGGCCGGAGGTCATGATCAGCGGGAAGTCCTTCGAATAGTCGACCGCCTGCACCGATTTATACAAGGTCGGCAGGCGCCAGTGATTGGCCTTGTCGTCGTAGGTCGGGTACTGGGCCACCAGGTCGCGCCGCGGCGTGGCCAGCGGTTCGCGGTGCACCGGCACCGGATCGGGGAAATTCCAGACGTTGCAGCGCGCCCGCGCATTGCCGTACGGCGCGCAACCGTGGGCGATGACGACCCGGATGATGCCGCCCGACAGGTCGGTCTTCCAGTTCTTGCCATCGGCCATGGCCTGCTCGGCCGGGGTCAGCTCGGCCCACCAGCCCAGTTTTTTCAGGAACACGTGGTCGAATTCGGGGTAGCCGAAATCCAGCTCGCTGTGCTTGTTGGTCGAGCCGTCGGCCGCCAGCAGGCTCGAACCATTGTGCTCGACACCCCAGTTGGCGCGGAACGGCAAGCCGCCCTCGGCCACGCTCTTGCTCAGGTCATACAGGATCGGCGTGCCCGGATGTTTCATCTCCGGCGTGCCCCAGCATGGCCACGGCAAGCCGTAGTAGTCGCCCTTGCAAGGGCCGGAATCGGCGCGCAGGGTCGTTGGATTGAAGGTGTGCTTGTTTTCCATGTGCAGCTTGAGCCGCTCGGGCGAGCACCCCGTGTAGCCGATGGTCCAGCACGAGCGGTTGATCTCGCGCAGGATGTCCTCGACCACCGGCTCGTTGTGCACCACCTTGATGTTCTTGCACAGCTCGTCGGCGAAGCCCAGCTTGCGCGCGAACAGGTACATGATCTCGTGGTCGGTCTTGCACTCGAACAGCGGCTGGATGACGCGCTCGCGCCACTGGATCGAGCGATTCGAGGCGGTGCACGAGCCCTGGGTCTCGAACTGCGAAGCGGCCGGAAGCAGATACACGCCGTCGGTGCGGCCGTGCATCGAGGCCGTCATGCTCGGATAGGGGTCGATCACCACCATCATGTCGAGCTTTTGCATCGCCGCCTTCATGTCCGGCAGGCGGGTCTGGCTGTTGGGCGCATGGCCCCAGTAGAACACGGCGCGCAGATTGCTCGGCTGGTCGACGAACTGGTTTTCTTCATTCACCGCGTCAAACCAGCGTGACACCGTGATGCCGGGCTTTTCCATCAGCTCCTTGGAGCCGAAGCGCGACTTGATCCACTCGTAGTCGACGCCCCATACGCTGGCAAAGTGCTTCCAGGCGCCTTCGGCCAGGCCGTAGTAGCCGGGCAGCGAATCGCCATTCGGGCCCACGTCGGTGGCGCCCTGCACATTGTCGTGGCCGCGGTAGATATTGGCGCCCCCGCCCGGAATGCCGATATTGCCGAGCGCAAGCTGCAGGATCGACAGCGCACGCACGTTCGCCGTGCCGACGTGGTGCTGGGTGATGCCCATGCACCAGACCACGGACGACGGACGGTTGGTGGCCAGCATTTCGGCCGCCATGCGCACGGCGGACTCCGGCACGCCGGTTACGTCCGACACTTTATCGGGCGTCCATTTCATGACTTCGGCGCGCACGTCCTCCATGCCCCAGGTGCGCTCTTCGATGAACTTCTTGTCTTCCCAGCCGTTGTTGAAGATGTGGTACAGGATGCCCCACACCAGCGCGATGTCGGTGCCGGGCCGTACGCGCACGTAATGGTCGGCGAAGCGCGCCGTACGCGTGAAGCGCGGATCGATGACGATCATCTTGGCGCCCAGCTCCTTGGCGTGCAGAAAGTGCAGCATCGAGATCGGGTGCGCCTCGGCCGGGTTGGACCCGATGAACAGCACCGCCTTGCTGTAGTGAAGGTCGTTGAACGAGTTGGTCATCGCCCCGTAGCCGAAGGTCTGGGCCACGCCGGCAACGGTAGTCGAGTGACAGATGCGGGCCTGGTGGTCGCAGTTGTTGGTGCCGAAGAACGACACCCATTTGCGCAGCAGGTAGGCCTGCTCATTATTGTGCTTGGAGCTGCCGATCACCATCAGCGCATCCGGCCCGGCTTCCTTGCGCAAGTGCAGCAGCTTGTCGCCGATCTCGTCGATCGCCTGGTCCCAGGAGATGCGCTGGTATTTGCCGTTGACCAGCTTCATCGGATAGCGCAGGCGGTGCTCGCCGAAGGCGTGCTCGCGCACCGAGGCGCCCTTGGCGCAGTGCGCGCCCATATTGATCGGCGAATCGAAGGCAGCTTCCTGGCGCACCCAGACGCCGTTGGCGACCACGGCGTCGACCGAACAGCCGACCGAGCAGTGGCTGCATACGGTGCGCTTGACCTCGGTGGGCACCGGGGTATTGGGCACCGGGTCGGCCTGGGCCGGTTCGATCACGTTCAGCGGCAGGTGGCGCGCCAGGGCGCCGGCGCCGGCGGCCACGCCGGCCCCGACCAGGAAGCGGCGCCGTTTGAGGGCGCTGTCGCGCGTAGACTTGACCAGTGACATATCGATTCCTCTGCTTGCCTACCAGTAGGCGGCGGTCTGGTAATAGCGGCGGATGTGATCCGTCTCGTGGTAGCCGCGCTTGACCTTCGGGTCTGGCGCGGCCGGGGCGGCCTCTGGCGCCGCGCTCGCCGGGACGGCGGCCGCGGCCACTACCAGCGCGCCCAGTGGAGCGGCTTTCAGGAAGCCGCGCCGCGCCGGGTCGGGCCGTTCGCCTGTCTGTGGATCATGCTTGTTCATCGGTTTCCTCTCCTACTGCAAAGCTTTCCGCCTCGATTGCCAGGAAGGCCTGCGCGAAGCGCGCGACCAGGCGGTAATAGTTGGCGCCATCGGCATTGGCGATGTCGTCCAGCGCGCGCATGCACCAGGAGCCGATATGGGCCTCGAAGAACTTTTGCTGCACTTCCAGCGGCTGGCGCCGGATGCCGGGCGCGCCGGCCACCAGCACGCGCATGGTCTCGCACAGCGCGCCCAGGTGGTCTTCGAACTCGCCCCGGCCCCGCATGCGCGCCAGGCCGAGCTTTGCCAGGTCTTCGCGCAGCTGCGCCAGCGGCGTGTCGTTCATGTAGCCCGCGATATAGCGCGAGCCGTACGGATCGACCGGCGGCGTGCCGATGCTGATGAACAGCGCCGTGAATTCATCGCGGACGAGCTGGGGGTCCATGACGCCGGACGCCACGGTCAGCTGCTCCCAGGCCCGCTCGAGCGCCGGGTCGCCGCCCTCGGCCAGGATCGGATCGCTGGACGCGAGCGCCTCCAGCAGCGCCGCGTCGGGCGCCGCAAGCAGCAGGCGCGAGAGCAAGGCATAGAGGTCGGCCCTGGCCTGGTCTTCGCCGCTGGGCATCGCCGCGCCCGGGGCGATGGCGCCAAGAATGGTGTTGGCGGACGTGCTCGCACTTGAAGATGACACTGTGGATCACTCCCGTTGTTCAAATTGTATCGCCAGTGTAGACCCCGATTGACATGGAGCGCGCACAGTTGCCCTCACCGCATTCCAGCAGCGTGCATCACGATTCTTATGAGAAATGCGATGAGCGCCAGGGTGACGACGCCGCCCAGCCACAACAGCGCCATCCAGCCCAGCCGGCGCAGCCATTCGCGACGCGCCGTCATCAGTGGTATCCCGCGTCATGCTTGACCTTGCCCCGGAATACCCAGTACGACCAGCCGGTGTACATCAGGATGATGGGCAGGATGAACAGGGTACCGACCAGGGCGAAGCCCTGGCTTTGCGGCGGCGAGGCGGCTTCCCAGATCGTGATCGCGGGCGGCACCACGTGTGGCCAGATGCTGATCGCCATGCCGCTGTAGCCGAGGAAGATCAGCGCCAGCGCCAGCACGAAGGGCTGGCGGAACGGCTGGCGCGCCAGCGCGCGCAGCAGCAGCACCATGCACAGCACGACCAGGAGCGGCACCGGCGCCAGGAAGGCGATATTCGGGAAGGTGAACCAGCGTTCGGCCACCGCCGCGAAGCGCATCGGGGTCCAGATGCTGACCGCGACGATGGCCCCCAGCAGTAGCCAGGCGAAGGGCCGCGCGACCTGGATCATGCGCGCCTGCAGCTCGCCCTCGGTCTTCATCACCAGCCAGGTAGCGCCCAGCAGCGTATAGGCAATCATCACGCCGACGCCGGCCAGCAGAGGGAATGGCGCGACCCAGTCGAGCGGCCCGCCGGCGAAGCTGCGGCCCGAGACCGTGATGCCGTCCAAAAATCCGCCCAGGGTCACGCCCTGGAAGAAGGCCGCTGCGACCGAGCCGCCGATGAAAGCCTTGTCCCACAGGTGGCGTTCGTTTTCCTTGGCCTTGAAACGGAACTCGAAGGCGACGCCGCGAAACACCAGGCCGATCAGCATGAAGATCAGCGGCAGGTAGAGGCCCGAAAGGATGATGGCGTAGGCCACCGGGAAGGCCGCCAGCAGCCCTTCCCCGCCCAGCACCAGCCAGGTCTCGTTGCCGTCCCAGACCGGCGCGACCGAATTCATCATGGTGTCGCGGTCGCGCTTTTTCGGCGTGAACGGGAACAGCATGCCGATGCCCAGGTCAAAGCCGTCCAGCAGCACGTACATGAAGACCGCGAAGAAAATAATCAGGATCCAGATGACGGATGTGTCGATGCCCATGGTGTCAGCTCCGCGTCGGTTGGTCGCCGCCGTCGCGATGTGCGCCGTGGTCCGGGTTGTCGTCGATATTGCCCTCGATGCTGTCGTCGTTGTCGACGTTGGCCGCCGACAGCGGCCGCATCGGCGTGCGCCCTTCTCCCGGCCCGCCTTCCGACGGCCGGTTCAGGGCGAAGTGCTGCGGTCCCTTGTTAATCAGGCGCAGCAGGTAGACCGTACCGGCGCCGAACACGAAGAAGTAGGCGACGACGAACATCGCCAGGGTCACGCCCATCGTGGTCGCGCTGTGGGGAGACACCGCGTCGGCGGTGCGCAGCACGCCGTAGATCACCCACGGCTGGCGTCCGACCTCGGTGGTGGTCCAGCCGGCCAGGATGGCGATCAGGCCGGTCGGTCCCATCAGCACGGCGAAGCGCAGGAACAGGCGCTTGCCGTAGATCCGCCCCCCGCGCCTGAGCCACAGGCTCCAGGCGCCGAGGGCGATCATCAACAGTCCCAGGCCCACCATGACGCGAAAACTCCAGAACACGATCAGGGAATTGGGGCGGTCTTCGCGCGGGAATTCCTTCAGTCCCGGGAACTGTCCGCTCAGGGTATGGGTGAGGATGATGCTGCCCAGGTAGGGAATCTCGACCGCATGGCGGGTCTCTTCGCGCTCCATGTCGGGAATGCCGAACAGGATCAGCGGCACCGCCTCGCCCGGCTCGTTCTCCCAGTGGCCCTCCATCGCGGCCAGCTTGGCCGGCTGGTGCTTCAGGGTATTGAGGCCATGGAAGTCGCCGATCACGGCCTGGATCGGCGCCACCAGCAGGATCATCCACATGGCCATCGACAGCATCTTGCGCACGTTCTTGTTGTCGCGCCCGCGCAGCAGGTGCCAGGCGGCGGAGGCGCCGACGATCAGCGCCGTCGCCAGGTAGGCGGCCACTACCATGTGCATCAGGCGGTAGGGAAAGGAAGGATTGAAGATGATGGCCAGCCAGTCGACCGGGACCATGCGCCCGCCCTCGATCGCATAGCCCTGCGGAGTGTGCATCCAGCTGTTGGCGCCGAGGATCCAGGTGGACGAGATCAGGGTGCCGATGGCCACCATGCAGGTGGCGACGAAGTGCAGCTGCGGCCCCACGCGGTTCCAGCCGAACAGCATTACTCCCAGGAAGCCGGCTTCGAGGAAGAAGGCGGTGAGCACCTCGTAGGTGAGCAGCGGCCCCATGACGCTGCCGGCGAACTCGGACAGGTAGCTCCAGTTGGTGCCGATCTGGTAGGCCATGACGATGCCCGACACCACGCCCATGCCGAAGGCCACGGCGAAAATCTTGAGCCAGAAATGGTACAGGTCGACGTAGACCTGGCGTTTGGTCCTGAGCCAGCACCCTTCGAGCACGGCCAGGTAGCTGGCCATGCCGATCGTGATCGCAGGGAAGATGATGTGGAAGGAGATCGTGAAGGCGAACTGGATACGCGCCAGTTCCAGCGCTGTGAGACCAAACATGCGTGCTCCCTCGTGTCGATCGCTTCAGTTAAACACGGTGGCCAGCGCACACGATTGACGATGTCATTTTTATCATTGCTGAATGGTTTTTGAACACATGCCGCTCTAATCGCAACAAAAGTTCCCTTTTCGGGGCATATTTTGGCCTTGCCGGTCGGCATGGCGACGGCAGGGGGCTATAATTCCCGGTGTACTGATCATAGCGACCATTCTTCATGAGCCAGCCTCTCACCCGGCAAGCCGAGCCGCCCCTGAACATCCACGCCCTCAAATCCTGCGCCCAGTGCAGCATGCACCAGCTGTGCCTGCCGATGGGGCTGGAGAACGACGAGATCGACCGCCTGGACAAGATCATCGGCCGCCGTCGCCGCCTGGAGCGCGACGAGCGCCTGTACGGCGTGGGCGAGCCGTTCCGCAACCTGTACGCGGTGCGCTTCGGCCACTTCAAGACCTACCAGGTGAACGCCGCCGGCGAAGCCCAGATCACCGGCTTCCAGATGGCCGGAGAATTGCTGGGCATGGACGCCATCAGCGGCACCCACCATTGCGACGCGGTGGCGCTGGAAGACTCCGAAGTGTGCGAGATCCCGTTCGCGCGCCTGGAAGACCTGTTCGGCGAAGTGCCGACCCTGCTGCGCCACTTCCACCGCATCATGAGCCAGGAAATCACGCGCGAGCAGAACGTCATGCTCCTGCTCGGCAATATGCGCGCCGAGCAGCGTTTCGCCGTGTTCCTGGTGAACCTGTCGGCGCGCTACGCCACCCGGGGTTACTCGGCCAACCGTTTCCAGCTACGCATGTCGCGCGAAGACATCGGCAACTACCTGGGCCTGACCATCGAGAGCATCAGCCGCCTGCTGTCGCGCTTCAGGAAGCAGGGCTGGCTCGAGGTCGACAAGCGCGAAGTGACGCTGCTCGACCCGGCCAAATTGAAGGCGCTGGCGGCCGGCACCGACGTGTGCAGCCCGATGGCCTGAAGAACATCATGGCGCCCGACCTGCACCTGCGCAGCTACGACCGCGTGCACTGGGGCGACCGCCATGACTTCGCCCAGCTGGTGCTGCCGGTGCACGGCGAAGTCGTGCTCGACATCGAAGAGCGGCGCGGCCGGCTCGATCCCCTGCATGGCGCGCTGGTCGCGCCCGGCGCCTGGCATGCGCAATCGAGCCCGGGCGCCAACGGTTCGCTGATCGTCGACGTCGACGGCGCCGCCTTCGACAGCGGCCCCTGGCAGCGCCTGCTGGAGCGGCCCTTCGTCACCCTGGCCCCCGCCGCGCGCAAGCTGGTCGAGTTCATGGGATTGATGACCCGTGAATCCACGCCGCCCCGCGCGCTGGTGCAGGGCTGGGTGCCGCTGCTGCTCGACACCCTGACCCTGGACGCGCCGCGCGCCACCTCGCGCCTGGCCGCGCTGCTGGCGCGCATCGAGGCCGCACCCGGCCTGGCCTGGACCACCGATTCGATGGCGCGCGCCGCCAACCTGAGCGTCAGCCGCCTGCACGCGCTGTTTCGCGAAGAGCTGGACAGCACGCCGCACGCCTGGCTGCTGGCCTGCCGCCTGGAGTTCGCCTGCAGCTGTCTCGCGCGCGGCACGCGCAGCGTGGCCGATATCGCCGTCGGCGCGGGTTTCGCCGACCAGGCCAGCCTGACGCGTGCAATGCGCCGCACCCTCGATACCACTCCCGCCGCTTACCGCCGCGAATCCAGGCAATAAATCATTCGAGTTCCTTCGATCTAATCGGGTGTGCGTCGCGATAATCGCTCATGTGGCGAATGTAAATCCTTTCACGTTCGTGTGTTATTGCGGCGAACCGAATCTTCTTTGGTTTCCCGGCAGTGTTAATACGCGCTGCCGGTAAATATCGAGATCGCAGCAAGTTTGAATGATCGCGTAATTACTTATCCTAGTTTCTGATAAGCAGTTCCTGCACATCTCGGGTGCGCATCAATACGTAGCACTACGTAAGTATCTCCCGTACCAGCAAATAACCTTCAATCCAAACATTATTTTCGACGGGGTCTTTGTCATTACTACGACGCTGAGCGTGTATTGATGATTTGAAAGACGCGCTTAATTGAAACTTAAATAAGCGTTCAATTTCTTTTAGTTGAGCTAGAATCAGCGCGGCAATTGCTGCCCGATTCTCAGCCGAGGCACGAATACGGTATTTATTCGAGGCACGGCTTTCATGAATACAGAAAGAAACCCGAAAACATGGATAAACTCAGCGACGTTAAATTGTCCCGGCGCGAATTGCTGATCGCAGGCGCCCTGTCGGCATCGACCGCCGCCGTGCCGCTCGCCAATGCCCAGCCCGCCAATGCGCAGGCCGCCGGCACGACCCCGGAGCCGGTCACCACCGGCGTCACCTTCACCGTCAACGGCAAGCAGGTCACCCTGGAGCTGGACACCCGCACCAGCCTGCTCGACGCGCTGCGCGAGCACCTGCACCTGACCGGGTCCAAAAAGGGTTGCGACCAGGGCCAGTGCGGCGCCTGCACCGTCATCATGGACGGCCGCCGCATCAATTCCTGCCTGTCGCTGGCGGTCATGCACGAAGGCGCCGACATCACCACGATCGAGGGCCTCGGCACGCCGGACAAGCTGCACCCGATGCAGGCCGCCTTCATCAAGCACGACGGCTACCAGTGCGGCTACTGTACCCCCGGGCAGATCTGCGCCAGCGTGTCCGTGATCGAGGAAATCCGCCAGGGCATCCCCAGCCACGTGACCGCCGACCTGAACGCCAAGCCCCTGCTCTCCGTGGAAGAGATCCGCGAACGCCTGAGCGGCAATATCTGCCGCTGCGGCGCCTACTCGAACATCATCGACGCGATCACCGAAGTGGGAGAAGTCAAGGCATGAAGGCATTTACTTACCAGCGGGCCACCTCCCCGGCCCAGGCCGCGCAGTTGGTCGCCCGCACCCCGAACGCGCGCTTCATCGCCGGCGGAACCAACCTGCTCGACCTGATGAAGCTCGAGATCGAGACCCCGACCGCCCTGGTCGACGTCAACGGCCTGGGTTTCGACCAGATCGAAGCGACCTCGGACGGCGGCCTGCGCGTGGGCGCCCTGGTGCGCAATACCGACCTGGCGTCCGACCCGCGCGTGCGCAAGGATTACGCCGTGCTGTCGCGCGCGCTGCTGGCCGGCGCCTCGACCCAGTTGCGCAACAAGGCGACCACCTCCGGCAACCTGCTGCAGCGCACCCGCTGCCCCTATTTCTACGACACCGCGCAGAAGTGCAACAAGCGCCAGCCGGGCACCGGCTGCGCCGCCATCGGCGGTTTCACGCGCCACCATGCCGTGGTCGGCGCCAGCGAGGCCTGCATCGCCGTGCATCCTAGCGATATGGCGATCGCCATGCGCCTGCTCGACGCCGAGGTGGAGACCGTGAAGGCCGACGGCAGCATGCGCAGCATTCCGATCGCAGATTTCCACCGCCTGCCGGGCAATACGCCGCACATCGAGACCGTGCTCGAACCGGGCGAACTGATCACCTCCGTCAAGTTACCGAAACCGCTGGGCGGCGTGCATGCCTACCGCAAGGTGCGCGACCGCGCCTCCTATGCGTTTGCGCTGGTCTCGGTCGCCACCGTGATCCTCCCCGACGGCAGCGGCCGCGTGGCGGTCGGCGGCGTGGCCCACAAGCCATGGCGCGTCGAAGAAGCCGAACGGCAGATGACGCAAGGCGCCAAGGCGGTAGCGGACCGCCTGATGGCCGGCGCCCGCACCACCGACGACAATGCCTTCAAGGTGGCCCTGGTGCACCGCACCCTGGCAGAAGCGATGAACGCAGCGAAGAAAGGCTGATCCATGAAATTCACGACACCCGCTACCACCAACGTCATCGACCGCGAACGCTACGTCGGCCGCCCCTACGACCGCATCGACGGCCCGCTCAAGTGCACCGGCAACGCGCCCTACGCCTATGAGCACCACAAGGAAGTGCCGAATGCCGCCCACGGCTACGTGGTCGGAGCGACCATCCCGAAAGGCCGCATCGTCTCGATCGACCTCGACGCCGCGCGACGCGCTCCCGGCGTGCTGGCGATCGTGACGGCCGCCACCGCCGGTCAACTGGGCAAGGGCAGCAAGAATACCGCCATGCTGCTGGGCGGCCCGCGCATCGAGCACTACCACCAGGCCGTGGCCCTTGTGGTGGCCGAGACCTTCGAGCAGGCACGCGCCGCCGCCGCCCTGGTGCACGTCAACTATGCCCAGGAGCAGGGCCGCTTCGACCTCGCCGCGGTCAAGGGCAGCGCGAAGCCGGCGCCGGATGGCCAGGACAAGTCCGACACCCGCGTCGGCGACTTCGAGCGCAACTTCGAACTGGCGCCCGTCAGGCTGGACGCGAGCTACACCACGCCGGACCAGTCGCACGCGATGATGGAGCCGCATGCCTCCACCGCCGTCTGGAACGGCGACAAGGTCACGGTCTGGACTTCGAACCAGATGATCGACTGGTGCCGCACCGACCTGGCGCGCACGCTCAAGCTGCCGAAGGAGAAGGTGCGTGTCGTGTCGCCCTACGTCGGCGGCGGCTTCGGCGCCAAGCTGTTCCTGCGCGCCGACGCCGTGCTGGCGGCGCTCGGCGCACGCGCTGCCAAGCGGCCGGTAAAAGTGGCCCTGCACCGCCACCTCATCTTTAACAATACTACCCACCGTCCGGCCACGATCCAGCGCATCCGCATCGGCGCCGGCCGCGACGGCCGCATCATGGCGCTGGGCCACGAAACCTGGAACGGCAATCTGCCGAAGGGCAAGCCCGAGCACTCGACGCTGCAGACCCGCCTGCTGTACGCGGCGCCGCACCGCATGACGGCCACCCGCGTGGCCGAGCTCGACCTGCCGGAGGGTAATGCGATGCGGGCGCCGGGCGAGGCGCCAGGCATGATGGCGCTCGAAATCGCGATGGACGAGATGGCCGAGAAGCTGAACATGGACCCGGTCCAGTTCCGAATCCTGAATGACACCAAGGTCGACCCTGAGAAGCCGATCCGCCCATTCTCCGAGCGCCGCTTTGCCGAGTGCCTGCGCACCGGCGCCACCCGCTTCGGCTGGAGCAAGCGCAATCCCAAGCCGGGCCAGGTACGCGAAGGCCGCTGGCTGGTCGGCCAGGGCGTGGCCGCCGCCTTCCGCAACAGCCCGGTGCTGACCTCGGGCGCACGCGTGCGCCTGGCCAGCAATGGCTTGGTGACCGTGGAAACCGACATGACCGACATCGGCACCGGCAGCTACACGATCATCGCCCAGACCGCCGCCGAGATGCTGGGCGTACCAGTCGAGCGCATCACCGTGCGCCTGGGTGACTCGGACTTCCCGACCTCGGCCGGATCGGGCGGCCAATGGGGCGCCAACAGCGCCACCGCCGGCGTCTACGCGGCCTGCGTCAAGCTGCGCGAACTCGTAGCCGCCAGGCTGGGCGTGAACGCGGCCGACGCCGAATTCGTGGATGGAAAAGTGGTGGCGGGCGGACGCAGCCTGCCGCTGGCGCAAGCGGCGGCGGATGGCGAGCTGGTAGTCGAAGACAAGATCGAGTTCGGCGACCTGGACAAGAAGAACCAGCTGTCCACCTTCGGCGCCCACTTCGTCGAGGTGGCGGTCGACACCATCACCGGCGAGACCCGCGTGCGACGCATGCTGGCAGTATGCGCGGCCGGCCGGATCCTGAACCCGAAGCAGGCGCGCAGCCAGGTGATCGGGGCGATGGCGATGGGCATCGGCGGCGCCCTGATGGAGCACCTGGTGGTCGACAAGCGCCTCGGCTTCTTCGCCAACCACGACCTGGCAACCTATGAGGTGCCGGTGCATGCCGACGTGCCGCACCAGGAAGTGATCTTCCTGGACGAAGAGGACGAGTACTCGTCGCCGATGAAGGCCAAGGGCATCGCCGAACTGGGCCTGTGCGGCGTGGCTGCAGCCGTGGCGAATGCGATCTACAACGCCACCGGCGTGCGCGTGCGCGACTATCCGCTCACGCTCGACAAGCTGCTGGACAAGCTGCCGCTGGCGGTCTGAGGCCAGCAGATACTGACAAGAAAGCAGTAGTCCGCGCCAAGACAGCCGCCGACCGCGGCGGGGACAATCCTTCATCCACGAAGGAGATTCAACGCATGTTCGTCCCCGCCACCATCAGCGGCCACTCCCGCTCCACCCTGCTCGGCATCGGCGCCGGGATCGCCGCCGGCGCGCTGTGGGGCCTGGTCTTCCTGGCCCCGGAACTGGCGCCCGAGTTCCTGCCGATCCAGCTCTCGGCCGGGCGCTACCTGGCCTATGGGCTGATCGCCGCCATCCTCATCTACCCGGCATGGGGACGCCTGCGTCGCCATCTCGGCTGGCCGGCCTGGCGCGCCCTGATCGGGCTCAGCCTCACCGGCAACATCGTCTATTACCTGTTCCTCGCCAACGCGGTGCAACTGGGCGGCGTCGCCATGGCTTCGATCGTGATCGGGCTGCTGCCGATCGCGGTTACCCTGGTAGGCTCGCGCGACCGCCACGCGGTGCCGCTGCGCCGGCTGCTGCCGTCGCTGCTGCTCAGTGGCGCCGGGCTGGCCTGCATCGGCTGGGAGTCGCTGTCGGCGTCCGGATCAGGATCGCTGGCCGGCCTGGCCTGCGCTTTCGGCGCCTTGGCGTCGTGGACGATCTTCGCGGTGCATAACAGCCGCTGGCTGGCGCGCATTGAAGGCGTGTCGTCGCATGAATGGAATCTGCTGGTGGGCGTGGTCACGGGCGCCATGGCGCTGGTACTGGCGGTGCCGGCCTTCGTGCTGGCGCCGGGCGAGCATACCCTGCCGGCCTGGCTACAGTTCGGCGCGCTGGTCAGCGCGGTTGCGATCCTGTGTTCGGTGGTTGGCAACGCGCTGTGGAACCATGCCAGCCGCGCGCTGCCTCTCACCATGATGGGACAGATGATCGTGTTCGAGACAATCTTCGCGGCGTTGTATGGATTCTTGTGGGAGGCGCGCTGGCCGAGTGGGTTCGAGACGGCGGCGCTGGGGTTGCTGGTGGCGGGGGTGGTGTTGTGTGCGTCGGCGCATCGCAGTGCGCGCTCAGCGGCCTGAGCGCGCCGCATGGGACGGCTGCATCAGCGGCGCACCGACAGCCCGAACGCCAGGCCCAGATCGGGCGTATTCCTGTTCAGCCCATGCACCACCATCGCGTCGACCTGGCAGTTCTTGTTCAGTAGCCAGCTCACGCCCGCGTCGACCTGGACCCGGTTGCCGCCGTGAGATGCGGACGCGATCTGCGGCGCCGCCACTTCGAAGAATCCCTGGACCCGTTCGTTGAATTTCTTGCCCAGCGAGGCCGCCAGGACGCCATAGTTGTAGCGCGCGCCGTCCTCGTCCACATCGGCGCCGGCGCCCGGCGTCACGGCCAGCGACCAGTCTTTCGGCAAGTCCCATTCAGCCGCCAGCACCAGTTGCGGCAGAAGACCGCGAACGCGCAGCGCCGAGCTGCCGGTAGGCAGCGCCACATTGCCGATCAGCCCCAATGCTGGTCGTCCGTCCTCTCCGTCAGCAAAGCGCCATTTGAAGCCGATCGAAGTGGCCTCCCAGCCCGCATTCGTCCTGCGCATGCCAGCAGTCCGATCGACCTCATGCTCGATGCTGCGGCCGTCGCTTTCGACGCGCAACTCGGCCGTATCGCCCAGGCCGATACGCAGCAGTACCGGCGTGGTCAAGGTGCGCACGTGCAGCGCGTCGTCGCGCTGGCGGTCCCAGCTGGCGCCAATCTCGAGCTGCACGCGGCCCTGGCCTACCACCTGGCTTGAGTTGGCGACGTTGGGGCGGTCGGGATTGATGGCGTCCCCGTCATCGGCGTAGGCCAATTGGGCACTGCCAACCAAAACCAGGAGAGCTGCTTGATGGCGCAAGCGCCTGAGGGTCGATGGAAAATTCATACGATCGGGTAAATAAAAGACCGACATAGTATGCCAAGACCTGGCGGGTGTGGCCCGATCTGCGAAGTCCTTATTCATGGAGTCAACGGAGCGTTCGTCAGACCCTCAGGTCTGGCCCATCACGACGCGCAGTCGACGCACCGCATCGGTCGCCGCCTCCGGTGTCGCGAAGTTGGCAAAGCCCATGATCAAACCGCCGCGGCGCGACCTGCCCACCCTCCAGTCACCCAGCGCCTGCAACCCCATCCCGCGCGCCCGTGCCGCCGCAGCCAGCGCCCGGTCGTCCCGCCCAGCATCGAGCCGCGCCAGTACATGGATGCCGCCAGCCTGCGGCTGCACCATCACCTCGTCGCCCATCTCTTGCGCCAGCGCATCGACCAGGTAGCCGCGCCGCTCGGCATACAGCGTGCGCATCCGGCGCAAGTGGCGCGCGAAGTGGCCCTGCTCCATGAACGCGGCCACCGTCGCCTGCGGCAGGATCGAGCCCGGGCCGGGAAGATGGTCGACCATGTCGCGCATCCGCCCCACCTGCGCTTCGGGCACGACCAGGTAGGCCAGCCGCAGCCCAGGCAGCAGCACCTTGCTGAAGGTGCCGGTGTACAGCACCCGGCCGTGGCGATCCAGGCTTTTCAGGGCCGGCAAGGGGCGGCCGTGGTAGCGGAACTCGCTGTCGTAGTCATCCTCGATGATCCAGGCGCGGGCAGCGTCGGCCCATTCCAGCAGCTCCAGCCGGCGCGGCAGCGACATCGCCATGCCCATCGGGCTCTGGTGCGTAGGCGTCACCACCGCGAAGCGCGCATCCGGCGCGCGCTGCTGGCCGCGCGCCACGTCCAGCCCTTCGTCGTCGACCGGCACCGGCGCCAGGCGCAGGCCGGACTGCGCCAGGAAACGCCGCGCCAGCACGTAGCCCGGATCTTCATACCACCCGACGTCGCCGTCGCGCAGCAGGACGCGCCGCGCCAGCTCCAGCGCGCCGTGGTAGCCGGCCGTGACAAAGACCTGCTCGTGCGAGCAGTCGATGCCGCGCGCGATGCCGAGATAAGTGGCGATGGCGCGTCGCAGCGGCGCGAAGCCGGCCGGATCGGGATAGGTCATCGCCAGCGCCTCGTGCGTGCGCAAGGTGCGGCCGGCCAGGCGCGCCCAGGTCTTGCGCGGGAAGGCGTCGAGGGCCGGCAATCCGAGCTGGAACGGCATGGCTTCACCCGGGATGCCTTGCTGCGAAGCGGCGTCCGACACGCTTCGCGCCGCGATTTTTGGCCGCGCCGGCTCGGCCAGTTTCGCCAGGCGCGGCGAGACGACCGTCCCGGCCGCGCCCCGCGCCACGAAATAGCCCTCTCCGACCAGCATCTGGTAGGCCGCTTCGACGGTGCCGCGCGCCAGGTTCAACTCGCTGGCCAGGCTGCGCACCGACGGCACCCGGTCGCCGGCCTTCAGCTTGCCCGTGGCGATCGCTTCGCAGTAGCGGCGGTACAGTTGCAGGTAGATCGGCTCCGCGTGCTCGCGGCTCGGCGTCAGGTTATTCAGGTCCATCTTGATGTCCCACTCATTTCTTCGATTCTTGCACCTACTGCGTAGGCCATGACCCGCCTATAGTATCCGTACTGAATGACAATGACCAAGCGCCATGTATGCGTTAGACCAGCTGCCCCCTTACCGGAGATTTTTGATGAGTGCACCGCAACGCCTTCCTTATTATTCCCTGTCCCCCGCCGCCTACCAGGGCTTGGGCGCCACCAAGAAGGCGCTCGAAAGCAGTCCGCTCGGCAAGGAGCTGATCGAGCTGGTGTGGCTGCGCATGTCGCAGATCAACGGCTGCGCCTACTGCCTCGAGATGCATGCCAAGGCGCTGCGCGGCGACGGCGTGTCGCAGACCAAACTCGATAGCCTGGCCGGCTGGCGCGTCAGCGAGCGGTTCAGCGAACGCGAACGCGCGGCCCTGGCCTGGACCGAGGCGCTGACCCACGTCGACCGCACCGGCGCGCCGGACGCCGACTACGAGCCGCTCAGGGAATTTTTCAGCGACGTCGAAGTCTCGGACCTGACCTTCGCCATCGCCCTGATGAGCGCCTTCAACCGCCTCGCGATCGGGATGCGCCAATGACACAGGCTCTCACTATCCTGCATATCGACTGCAGCCCACGCCTGGAATCCCACAGCCGCCAGCTGTCGGCGGCGATGGTCGATCAGCTGCTGGCGCGCTATCCCGGCCCCGAGGTGCTGCGGCGCGACCTGGGCCTGGAACCGATCCCGCACGCCGATGCCGGCTATGCCGCCGCCCTCGCCTCGCCCGCATCCCTGGCCGCCGGCCAGGCGAACGGCGACCTGCAGCTATCCGAATGGCTGATCCAGGAAGTCGAAGCCGCCGACGTGCTGGTGATCGGCACCCCGATGAACAACTTCACGTTGCCGTCGGTATTCAAAGCATGGATCGACCAGCTGCTGCGGGTTGGGCGCACGATCGGCATGTCGGCCAGCGGCGAGAAGATCGGACTGCTCGCCGACCGGCCGGTGTACGTCGGGATCGCCTCGGGCGGCGTGTTCAGTGGGGATCAGGCCAGACAGCCCGATTTCCTCACGCCCTACCTGAAGGCGGCCTTCGGCTGCATCGGCCTGCACTCGCTGCAGTTCCTGCCGCTCCAGGCGACGGCCTTCCTCGATCCCGGCCAGCTCGCGGCGAACCGGGATGCGCTGCTGGCCACGATGGACCTGGCGCCAGCCGCCCGCGCGGCCTGAAGTACCGCCGCCTGCACCCTCGGGTGCCGGGCGGCGCTACCCGGCCGTTATCGCAAGCCCGCGCGGCCCACCGCCCTTATGATCGGCGCACTTCTTTCTGACAGTGCCGCCATGACCACATTCCGCTTCCTGCCGTCCCGCGCCGCGATCCTGCTTGCCGCGAGTGCGCTGCTGCCGCTCACGGCGCCCGCCTCGATCCTGCCGGACGTCCCCGACATCAAGGCCGTCACCGACTACCGCCCGAAGATCCCGCTGCGCGTCTACACCGCCGACAAGGTCCTGATCGGCGAATTCGGCGCAGAGCGGCGCGAGTTCGTCCCGATCGCCAGGGTACCGGCGCTGCTCAAGTCGGCCGTGCTGGCGATCGAGGACACCCGCTTTTACGAGCATGGCGGCGTGGACTGGATCCGCGCGCTCGGCGCGGCCAAGGCCAATATCGGCGACTTCGGCAGCCAGGGTGCGTCCACCATCACGATGCAGGTCGCCCGCAACTTCTTCCTGTCGCGCGACAAGACCCTGCCGCGCAAGCTCACCGAGGTCGCCCTCGCCTACAAGATCGAAAAAGCGCTCACCAAGGACCAGATCCTCGAGGTCTACCTGAACCAGATCTACCTGGGCCAGCGCGCTTACGGCTTCGGCAGCGCGGCGCGCACCTATTTCGGCAAGCCGCTGGGCGAACTCTCGCTGGCCGAGATCGCGATGCTGGCCGGGCTGCCGCAGAATCCCTCCAGCAGCAATCCGGTGTCGAACCCACAGGCGGCGCGCAAGCGCCAGCAGGTCGTGCTTCGGCGCATGCGCGAACTGGCCATGATCAGCGAACCCCAGTACCGCCGCGCCCTGGCCGAACGCCTGCAGGTGCGCAGCTATGGCGCCACATTGAATGGCCGCGCGGCCTGGGTCGCCGAGATCGCGCGCCAGGCCGTCCATGCCCGCTTCGGCCAGGCGGCCTACGAGCGCGGCATCACGGTCACCACCACCATCGTCGCCGCCGAGCAGGATGCGGCCCATGAATCGGTGCGCCGCAACGTGCTCGCCTATGACCGCCGCCACGGCTACCGCGGCCCGGAAGCCCGCATCGCGTTGCCGGCCGATGCCGAGGAACGGGGAGATGCGGTCGCCGCCGCCCTGCAGAAGCGCCCCCTGGTCGACGGCCTCGCGGCCGCAGTAGTCGTCGCCGCCTCGCCCAAGCGGGTACGCGCCCTGCTCGCCAACGGCGACACTGTCGAGATCACCGGCGCCGGCCTGGCCTTCGCCGCCGGCGCCCTGGCCGGCAAGGCCAAGCCCGCCCTGAAGCTGGCGCCCGGCGCCGTCATCCGCGTGGCCAGGTCAGCCGACGGCATCCCGTCGATCGCCCAATTGCCCGAGGTGGCCGCCGCCTTCGTCGCGCTCGATACCGAGACCGGCGCCTACCGCGCGCTGGTCGGCGGCTTCGATTACTCGGTCCACAAGTTCAATCACGTGACCCAGGCCTGGCGCCAGCCGGGATCGAGCATCAAGCCCTTCGTCTATTCGGCCGGACTGGAACGCGGTTTCTTCCCCGGCACGCAGATCCTCGACGAGCCGCTCGACTTCAGCGCCGAAAAGGCCTATGCCAACTGGTCGCCGCGCAATGACGACAATGTGTTCGAGGGCCCGGTCACGGTGCGCCATGCGCTGTCGCGCTCACGCAATGTGCCTACCGTGCGCATGCTGCGCGCGCTGGACGTCGACTACACCCGCGAGCACCTGGCGCGCTTCGGCTTCGACGCCGCACGCCAGCCGCGCAACCTGACGCTCGGCCTGGGCACCGGCGCCGTCACGCCGCTGCAGATGGCCGGCGCCTATGCGGTGCTGGCCAACGGCGGCTACCGGGTCGAGCCGTGGCTGATTGCGCGCATCCAGGACGGCGACGGCAAGGTCCTGTTCGAGCACGCGGCGCCGCAGCCGCGGCAGGAAACTGACAGGGTGCTGGATGAGCGCAACGCCTTCATCGTCGACAGCATGCTGCGCGACGTGACCCGCGTCGGCACCGCGGCGGCGGCCTCGCGCCAGCTGCAGCGCTACGACCTGGCCGGCAAGACCGGCACCACCAGCAATGCGATCGACGGCTGGTTCTCTGGCTATGGCGGCAGTGTGGCGGCGGTGGCCTGGATGGGTTATGACGAGCCGCGCTCGCTGGGTGGCCGCGAATTCGGCTCGACACTGGCGCTGCCGATGTGGGTCGACTTCATGCGCGTCGCGCTGGCGAAGACGCCGCAGCACGAGCCACAGCCGCCGGAAGGCGTGGCGCGCGCTGGCGGCGACTGGGTGTATGCCGAGTATGCGGAACAGGAACACCCACCCGAGGCGGCGGATGGCTTCGAGGCTTTGATGGGGACCCTCTCGTCGTCCGACGAGGCGATGCAATAAGGCTGCTTACAGCTCGATCACCAGTTCGGGACGGAAGCCCTCCTGCTCGCCCTTGCTCAGGTAGCCGAGCGGATTGGCCACCACCCGGCACGACCAGGAGTGGGCGCCGTCGCGGCCCTCGACCACATAGTCGTTCAGGCAGTGCAGGTGGCCGTGCATCCACAGCTGCGCGTGCTTGAACAGGCCGTCGAGCGCATTGCAGAAGCCCGCCGTGCCGGGCGTGAGGCCGTAGCGCGGATCGGCGCTCATGAGGCTCGGGGCGAAATGGGTCACCACGGCCGTCTTGCCCTCGAACGGGGTGGCCAGCGCCGCGCGCAGCCAGTCCTGGCAATCGAGCGACATGGCGCGGATGCCCTCGGCCAGCACCTGTTCCCCATCCTTCAGGGTCGTGTTCTTGCTCAGGTAGTAGTTCGCCGCGCGGAAGGCCTTGTTCCGCTGCTGCATCTGCTTGGTGAGGTCTGTTTCACGCAGCGCCAGGGCGTCGAAATCGCTCCACAGGGTAGTGCCGATAAAGCGCACGTGATCGATGACGACGATCTCGCGGTCGAGCCAGACGATGCCGAGCCGCTCGCAGGTGGCGCGCAGCCGCGCATAGGCGGCGTCGTGGTCGAGCGAATCGAATTCGTGGTTGCCGGGGATGAACAGCACCGTCTTGCCGGCCAGCGCCGGCAGTGAAGTAGAAAAGCGCTCGAGCCCGAAATCCTGGGTGTCCAGGCGCGAGCCGGCCTGGTAGGAACCGATGTCGCCGGCCAGCACGACCACGTCGGTGTGGGGCAGGATGAGCGGCTGGAAGCCGGGATAGCGTTCGAGGTGGAGGTCGGAGAAAAGCTGGATGCGCATGGGCGCCGAGTATAACGCAGGCGGCGCCCGGCTTCAGGCTGCGCTTGCGTTGAACCCCTGCCCCAGGCGCGCGATCTCGACCGAGCCGCGCTCGTCGAAGATCGGACAGTCCTGCGCCATGCGCACCGCCGCATTGAAATCCGCCGCCTCGACCACCGAGTAGCCAGACAGCGAGCTGCTGGACAGCTTGGGGCCGATCAGGCGGCTCGGGATCTCGACGCTGTCCTGGGTCAGGCTGCCGGGATCGAGCAGCGCCGGGCCCAAGGTGTTGAACCAGGCGCGCCATGCGTCGTCCTGGCGCTCGCCCGGTTCGGATGCGCCGCGATAGATGATCAGGAATCGTTCCATGTCGAGCCTCCATGAAGGTGGGCTCAACATAGCAGAAGCGGGCCGGCAGTGACGCACTGCTGGCCCGCCCCGTGATCCGCTACCTGCTTAGAAGCGCACGTTCGCCGTCAGGCTGGCCGAGCGCGGCGTGCCTGGCGTATAGCGGTAGCCGCTCTTGTTGATCGCCGAGACATACTTCTCGTCGCCGATGTTGTACACGTTCAGGCGCAGGTCGAAGTTCTTGCTGACCTTGTAGCCGACCATGGCGTCGAACACCCAATACGAGTCGGTGTACAACGGGGTGCCGATCGCGCCGTCGGTGCCGCGCGCCAGCTTGTCGCTGAAACGCGCGCCGCCGCCGATGCGCAGGCCCCACGGCAGGTCGTACGAGGTCCAGGCGGTGAACGACTGCTTCGGCGTATAGGTCAGGCTGTTCTCACCAGCGGCGGTGACGTTGCGGCCGCGCTCGACGCTGGTGTCCATGTACAGGTAGCCGGCGCTGAGCAGCCAGTGCGGGGCCAGCTCGCCGGTGGCGCCCAGTTCCACGCCCTGCACCCGCTTCTCGCCGGTCTGGTAGTACTGCAGGTCGGCCGGATCCTGCTCCACCTCGTTCTCGACCTCGGTGCGGAACAGCGCCGCCGACAGCGACAGCTTGGACTTGAGCAGATCGAGCTTGCCGCCGACTTCGGTGGTGACGGTCTTCTGCGGATCGTAGATCGGGTTCTGGGCGCTGTTGGCGCTGCCCGAGGCGGTGAAGCTGCCGCCCGGCGGCTGCCGGGAGCTGGCCACCATCGCGTACACGCTGCTGTTGGCGGTCGGCTTGTACAGCGCCGACAGCTTGCCGTTGACCAGGTTTTCGCCGACCTTGAAGCGGGTGGAAGTGAGAACGTTATTGGTCAGCGCCACCACCGAATAGTCGCCGCGGAAGTGGTCGAGGCGCACGCCGCCGTTGAAGATCCAGCGTTCGCCGACCTTGACGGTGTCGAACACATACACGCTCTGGGTGTCGATCTCGCCCTCGTTGTAGGCGCCGGTGCGGCGCACGTTGACCGGCGTGGTCGGCGCCTGGTTCGGATCGGGGTTGTAGATGTTCGCGGCCGGCAGCGTGCCCAGGCCGGTCAGGCCCCAGGTGGTCTGGCGTTCGCTGGTGATTTCCAGGCCGGTCACCAGGGTGTGCGACACGGCGCCGGTGTTGAACTGGCTGGTCAGGGTCGTGACGTTGGTGAGGATCTTGTTTTCCTGGTCCTTGCCGGTGCGGATGCTGCGCGCCAGGGTCCAGGTGCTTGGGTCGGCCTGCACCGGCGTGGCCAGGTTGGCGGCGCTGGTGAGGAAGGCGGTGAGCAGGTAATCCTGGCTGGTCTTGCCGTAGCGGCTGGTGTTCTGCAGCTTCATGGTCGGCGAGAAGTCGTGCTCGATGCGCACGGTGGCCATGTCGGCCTTCACGTCGTCGTAGTCGTCGACCGAGCCATAGAAGTTCTTGGGGTCGACCTTGGGCGCGTCGGCGATCCACGGCCGGGCGCGGTCCGGGCTGGTATAGCCGGGCAGGCCGATCACGAACACGCCGCCATCGGGGATGTTGTTCTGGTCGACGTGCAGGTAGTCCAGGTGCACGCGGGTCGGGCCGTTCAGGCCGAAGCCGATGCTCGGGGCCACCGCCCAGCGCTTGTTCTCGACCACGTCGCGCGCGGCGCTGCCGGAATCCTGGGCCAGCACGTTCAGGCGCACGGCGATGCCGCGCTGCTCGTCCAGGACTTTGTTAACGTCGGCGGTAATGCGCTTCTGGTCGCCGCTGCCGCCGGTGATGGACGTCGTCACCAGGTCGGTGAGATTCGCCTTCTTGGTCACCAGGTTGACCGAGCCGGTCGGGGCGCTGCGGCCGTTGTCGGTGCCGGCCGGGCCTTTCAGCACGTCGATCTGCTCCAGGTTGAACACGTCGCGCGAGATCGAACCGACGTCGCGCACGCCGTCGACGTAGATGCTGTTCGAGGTGTCGAAGCCGCGCATGAAGATCGCGTCGCCGGTGTTCGTGTTGCCGTTCTCGCCCAGGAAGAAGGCGCCGACGCCGGGGGTGTTGCGCAGCGCCTCGGTCAGGGTCAGGGCGCCCTGCTGCTCGAACAGTTCCTTCTTGATCACCTGCACGGTCTGGGCGGTGTCGACCAGGCGCTCGGTGTACTTGGGCGACGAGGCATGCTCGGCGCGGAACGGGTTCTCGTAGGCGCCGACGATTTCGACGGTCGATTGCGGGGCGACGGTGGCCGCTGGCGCATTGACGGCGGTTGCGTCGTCGGCCGCGTGGGCGCCGAGCGGCAGCAGCACTGCGGCAAGCGCGGTGCTGGCGACCTGGCTGCGGGTGGATGGGTGCTTGCGGCTTTTTATTGCTTTCATGGCGAGGCGGTCTCTCTCAGGTGAGTGGTATCTAGTGAAACACTGCAAGTAAAACAATGATTCTACCGAGAACGTCAATACATGTAAACGATAATCATTATCATTCGCGTTCACGCCACACTTCCTTAAGAGGGATCATCTACCTCAGCCAACAAAATCCGCTCCAACTGCTGGCGTAAGAACGTCATCCCCGCGAAGGCGGGGATCCAAGTCCGTCGAAGAGCCACCGCGGTAGGCGTTAGTGGCAATGCGTAGAACTTGGATCCCCGCCTGCGCGGGGATGACGGTTTACAGGCTAGCGGTGAAAAGGACCGTGTACGGCAGGCAGCCGCACACGGATGGTGATCAACCCTTCTTTTGCTGCGCAATCCAGTTGTCGACCAGTTCGCCCAGCACGTCGAGCGGCACCGAGCCGGCGCCCAGCACCAGGTCGTGGAAGGCCGGCAGCGAGTACTTGTCGCCCAACTCCTTCTGCGCCTTCTCGCGCAGTTCGAGAATGCGCAGCATGCCGATCATGTAGGCGTTGGCCTGGCCCGGCCACACGACGTAGCGCTCGGTTTCCTGCGCGCCGATGCCGTAGTCGATCGCCTGCTGGCGGGTCCAGCCCTTGGTGTGCAGGCCGGTATCGACCACCAGGCGGCGGGCCCGGAACAGTTCCGAACCCAGGGCGCCCAAGAGGCCCGGGACGTCGTCCTGGTACCAGCCCTGCTCCACCGCCAGGCGCTCGGTGTACAACGCCCAGCCTTCCGAGTGCGCGCTGCCGCCGCTGAAGATGCGCTGGCTGCGGAACTTCGGCAGGTCGCTCATCTCCTGCTGGATCGCGAGCTGGAAGTGGTGGCCCGGCACGGCTTCGTGGTAGGCCAGGCTGCGCATGCGGATCATGTCGAAGGTCGGGCCGCGCAGCGGCACCCAGAAGATGCCCGGACGGCTGCCGTCCGGCGCCGGCAAGGTGTAGTGGGCGGCGGCCGACGGCTCGGTCAGCGGCGGCACCCGGCGGACGTCGACCGGCGCGCGCGGCTTGAGGTTGAACAGCGAGGCGCTGCGGCGTTCGGCGTCACGCACCATTTCGTTGTAGCTGGCGATGATCGCCGGACGCGGGTCGCCCTCGCCCTTCGGCTGGAAGCGCGCGTCGAGCTGCTTCATGCGGGTCTCGATATTGCCCTCGGTGAGGCCGAGCGAGCGCAGGTGCTTGTCCATCTCGGCTTCGATGCGCGCCACTTCGCGCAGGCCGATGGTGTGGATCTCGTCGGCGGTGAGCTGGGTGCTGGTGAAGTTCTCGATCGCGCGCTTGTAGGCGGCGGCGCCGTTCGGCAGGCGCGAGATGCCAGCCACGTCCCCGGTCTTCGGATGGATCTCGGCCATGAAGGCCTGCACGCGGGTGTAGGAAGGACGGATCTTCTTCTCGACGGTCGCGGTCGCGCGCGAGATGGCGGCGCTGCGCGCCTCCGGCGACAGGTCCTTCATCTCTGCGGTGCGCTGGGCCAGCGTGGTCACCAGCACGTTCTCGGCGGCGGCCGGCTTGAGGAAGTGATCGACCTGGAACTGGGCGCGCTCCAGAATGAAGCGCGGCGGGATCATCTGCTTGGCCGCTGCACCCTTGGCGCGCACCAGCGCTTCGTCGAGGCGAGCGCCGACCTGGTCCAGGCGCGCCAGATAGCTGTCGACGTCGGCCGCATTGCGCATCGGATGGGTGTTGGTCATGAAGTTGACCAGGCTGATCTGCGGACCGCTGAACTGCGAGAACACGAAAGCGTGGTCTTCGAACGGCTCGTTGGCGATCACGTTCTGCAGCGACCAGCGCATCACCGCCGCCGAGATCTTCTGGGTCTCGTTCAGGGGCTGCGTTTTAAAGCCGTCGAGGCGCTTGATGCCTTCGCGCGCCATCGCGACCGCCTTCTGGCGGTGGGCCGCGGTCAGCGGCGTCAGTTCGCGGTCCAGTTTGGCCTGCTCGGCGCCGCTGAAGTACTGGGTCGAGGTCGCCAGCTGCGGGCTCAGGCGCACCCAATCCTCGGCAAACTTGTCGCTCCAGGCGTCGAAGGCCTTGTACGGGGCGACGGCGGCAGCCTGGGTGGCAGCTGGCGCGGCCACCGCTGGCAGCGACACGCCGGCGAGCATGGCGGGGATGAACAGGGCGGCGATGGTGGCGCGCAGGCGGGTCGATGGCATCTGGGTCTCTTTCTTGTGATTGATGATGTGCGGCGGCCGCATCTCGTGAATGCGGCGATTGCCGCCGACGAATCTAACATGGAAGTAAACAGATCGACAACGCTGGTGTTGTCGCACGGCGTACGTACTGCGGCATACGTGCGACGGCGCAAGTAAACACAGACGGCAGGCCCGCAGCTTGCTACACTAGGTTGGACGGTTACCTGGAGACCTCACGATGCGCTATCCATTCCTGATTGCCTGCGCCACCCTATCCCTGTCCGCCTGGGCATCCGCCCCAGAGGACGAAGTCCGCTACGTCTTCGCCGTCGCGTCCCTGCCCGCCGATGTGCAGACGCAGCTGCAGGCACGGCACGGGGACATCGCGGGCCGCTTCGACAAGCTGGGCCGCACCTGCCTGGTCGACCCGGACATTGTCGGCCAGCGCCTGGCCACGGCCCGCATGGAGCCGCAGCGCATCCATGTCGATATCGAACATGCCCGCAAACGCGAGCTTACCCGGGTCGAATTCCGGCTCGAGAACGGCGCGTGGATGCACGCATCGACCGAAAGCGTCGTCCCTGTCGAAGTGAAAAAGACGGTGTTTGCCGCCGCGCTGAGCCAGATGAACGGGCCAGCCGCGTGGACGCCGTTGCCGACCGATGGCACGATCGCCGTCAGTCTCCCCCGGGATTAACGCGGTCGCGAGCCAGGTCAGCCAGGATAGGCGCGTGCTGCGGCAATCATCCGGTCCTTGAGTTCGATCTCACCGCAGTAGTACAGCACGGCCGCACCCAGGCAGGCCAGCACCTTCCACTCCAGCAGCAGACTGCCGATGCACACCACCGCCGCGCCAGCGGCGAGCCGGATCGCGAAGGTGCGGCGCGTCCTGCCGAACACCAGGCGGCTGTGCGAACGCTGGTGGAAGAACACCACGAACAGCAGCCAATAGGGAATCGCGTAGACGAAGTACAGCAATGCGCCGATACCGAGCGCAAAGCCGGCCAGGGGCACGCGAAACGCCAGCATCCCGAGGATGCCGATGGTGAGCCAATACAACAGCAGGTTCCGGTACTGCACTTCCTCTCCCGATGAATTCCATTGGACGGCATCTTACCTCACGACCACCCGCGGGACCGGTGCGCGCTCCGTATAATGCGCACCTGGCGCGCCCGCCATCCTCCACGCAAGAAAGCCTCGACACCGCATGCAGAACATCAGGGACCAGCTCGAAAACAATCAGATCGGCATCTATTTCGCCACCGTGGCGCTGGCCGCACTGGCCGGACTCGCGCTGCCCGGCACCACGTCCCTGGAATCGGCGGTCAACCCCGCCCTGGCCTTCATGCTGTTCGTGACCTTCCTCCAGGTGCCGCTGGCCGAACTGGGGCGCGCATTCACCCACACGCGCTTCCTCGGCGCGCTCCTGGTGACCAACTTCGCCGTGATCCCGCTGCTGGTCGTCGCCCTGCTGCCCTTGGTGCCTGCCGATCCGCTGATCCGGCTGGGCGTCTTGCTGGTGCTGCTGGCGCCCTGCATCGACTACGTCGTGACGTTCTCCCACCTCGGCCGCGCCGATGCGCGCCTGCTGCTGGCGGCGACACCAGTGCTGCTGGTCGCGCAGATGCTGATGCTGCCGGTCTACCTGCGCATCCTGCTGGGCATTGAGGCGGCTGGCCTGGTCCAGCCGGGTCCCTTTATCGACGCTTTCGTGTGGCTGATCGCCGTGCCGCTGCTGTTGGCGGTCGTGGTGCAGCTGTGGGCTGGACGTAGCCAGGCAGGCGCGCGCGCATCCTCGGTACTCGGCCTGCTGCCGGTGCCGGCCACCGCCCTGGTGCTGTTCATCGTGGTGGCGTCGGTGCTGCCGCAACTCGGCCGGGCGCTCGACGCGGCGCTGCAGGTAGCGCCGGTGTATGCCGCCTTCGCGCTGTTGGCCCCCCTGCCCGGCTGGCTGGTGGCGCGCCTGTTCCGCCTGGCGCCGCCCGCAGGGCGCGCGGTCGCCTTCAGCGGCGCCACCCGCAATTCGCTGGTGGTGCTGCCGCTGGCGCTGGCCGTGCCGGGCGCGGTGCCGCTGCTGCCGGCGATCATCGTGACGCAAACGCTGGTCGAGCTGGTCGCGGAATTGGTGTATGTGCGCGCCATCGCACGCCTTGGCGGCGCGGCCGGCGCCTGATCCAGCACAGGGGCCGGCAGCGCGTTCGCCAGCCAGCTGGCGCCAATCAAATGCGGCAGCGAACAACCCCTGCATGATGTTTCCACACGGAAATCACCGAAAGGACCATCATGGATATATCGCTCCCAGCAGAATCGTCGATCGCCAGCGAGGTCACCGCCGGCAGCGGCCCCCAGCCCTTGTGGAATCCACGGGCGGCAACCTGGTGGGGCCTGTTGCTCTCGCCCGCGTTCAGCGCCTACATCCACATGCGCAACTGGCAGGCGCTCGGCCAGGAAGACAAGGCCGCCGAGGCCCGCGCCTGGTTCTGCATCATCATGGCCTATATCGTGGTGAGCTGCTTCCTGGCCGGCGCCAGCGACATGCTGGGCCGCGACCTGTCGCCGCCATCGTCGGCGGCGCTGGGCATCGTGGCCGCCTGGCACATCCTGTGCGGGCGCGGGCAGGAGCGCTATATCGCGGCGCTGAAGGGCGGCGGTTATGCGCGCCGCCCCTGGAGCAGGACCGTGTTCAGCGCCCTAGGCATCTTCATGGCCATCGTCGTGCTCACCGCCGCAGTCACGGTCTTTATTGCTCCTTGACGGCGGCGCCCGGCGCTGGCGGGGCGTCGGCCTCGATCACGAGCAGTTCCTGCTTCGCCGGACTCCAGCTGCGCGCGAGCCGCCAGTCGCGCGCCGCGCCCTCCACCACTACCTGCCAGTGGGTCGGTTCCAGGATCGGCAGCTCGGCCGAGAAGCGTCCCTGGGCGTCGGGCAGCGCCTCCAGCTCCAGGTCGCGCTGCGGCAGGGTCGGATGCGCCAGCCGGATGTGGAATGGCGCCACCACCGGCTGGCCGCCGCTGGCCAGGCTTCCCTCCAGGCGCCCCGCTTTCGCATCATGGCTGGCCTCGAAGGTCAGCGCCAGCTCGGTAGCCACGCGGTCGCGCCGCAGGTCCTGGTTGATGGCCTTGCCCTGCTTGTAGTAGTCGGCCACCACCATCGCATCGGGCTGCTGCGCGCCGAGCCAGGCCGAAACGCCGGTGCCGATCATCACGGCCACCGGGCCGATCATCAGGAACCACGGCCAGCGGTGCTTGTACCACGGCGCCGCTGCGCCCCGCGGGAAGTTGGGGTTGGTCGCTTGCATATCCTTCTCCTTGTTCATATCAAGGCCTCATTTGGGGACACTCATTTGGGTACGATGAACGCGGCGCCTTCGCTGACGCTCAAGTCCGGGTCTGTGTTCGACGTGATCGTAAACTCGATCTTGTTCGAGCCCGGCTTGCCGGCGCCCTGGTCGATGCGCACCCGCACCGGCACCGCGCGCGTGGTGGCGCCGTCCATCACGATCGGGCCGTCATCGACCACCGTGGCCGACGGGATGCCGCTCACGCCCACCCGCAGCGTCTGCGGCGTCTCACTGGTGTTCATCACCTGCAGCCGGTACACGTTCTCGATGCGGCCGTCCTCGACTTCACGCCCCATCGAGCCGCGGTCGCGGATCACGTCCAGCTTGAGCGGATTGCGCAGCGCCAGCGAGGTGCCCATCGCCGCCACCAGCATTGCCAGCACCGCGCTGTAGACCAGCACGCGCGGACGCAGCATGCGGCGCCGGATCTCGCTCGCGCCGAGCTTCTGCATCAATCCGTTCTCGGTCGCATAGCGGATCAGGCCGCGCGGCTTCTGGACCTTGTCCATCACGATATTGCAGGCGTCGACGCAGGCGGCGCAGCCGATGCACTCGTATTGCAGTCCCTTGCGGATGTCGATCCCGGTCGGGCACACCTGCACGCACAGGCTGCAGTCGATGCAGTCGCCGGTCTTGCCGGCAGGCGCCTGGGCTTCGCCCTTCCTGCGGCCGCTGCGCGGTTCGCCGCGGTCGACGTCGTAGGTGACGATCAGGGTGTCCTTGTCGAACATCGCGCTCTGGAAGCGCGCGTATGGGCACATGTACTTGCAGACCTGCTCCCGCAGCCAGCCGGCGTTGCCGTAGGTGGCGAAGGCATAGAACAGGATCCAGAAGGTTTCCCACGGCCCCAGGCCGAAGGCCGCGATCTCGCCGCCCAGCGAGCGGATCGGGGCGAAGTAGCCGACGAAGGTGAAGCCGGTCCACAGCGCGACCGCGCCCCACGACAGGTGCTTGGCGCCGCGCTTGGACAGCTTCTCGAGGTTCCACGGCTGGCGCGCGAGCCGTATCTGGCTGCTGCGCGATCCTTCGATCTTGCGTTCGATCCAGAGGAAGATTTCGGTATAGACCGTCTGCGGGCAGGCGAAGCCGCACCACACCCGGCCCGCCACCGCCGTCACCAGGAACAACCCATAGGCGCAGACGATCAGCAGCGCCGCGAGGTAGATGAAGTCCTGCGGCCAGAACACCATGCCGAACAGATAGAACTTGCGGCTGGCCAGGTCGAACAGGATGGCCTGGCGGCCGTTCATGTTCAGCCATGGCAGGCCGTAGAACAGGATCTGCGTCAGCCACACGCAGGCCCAGCGCAACGTCGCATAGCGCCCTTTGATCTCGCGCGGGAAGATGTCTTCCCGCGCGGCGTACATGCGGACGACCGCTTCGCGCGGCGCTCCAGCAGGGTCCGTCATTTTGCTGCCGTCGCTTTCGTTGCGTTGATTGGCGCGGGCGCGGTCGGATTCGACAGACTCCACACATAGGCGGCCAGCACGTGGACCTTTTCTTCACCGAGGAAGTCGCCGAAGGCCGGCATGGTGTTGGTGCGGCCCTTGCGGATCGTCTCCATCACGGTCTCGACGCTGCCGCCGTAGAGCCAGGTCTTGTCGGCCAGGTTCGGCGCGCCCAGCATCGTGTTGCCCTTCCCTTCGGCGCCATGGCAGGCCACGCAGGTGGCGAACTTCGGCTTGCCGAAGGCGACCTTGATCGGATCGGCCGACAAGCCCGACAGCGAGCGCACGTAGTGGGCCACGCTCTCGACGTCCTTGTCCGAGCCCAGCGCCGCGCCCATCGGCGGCATCATGCCAGTGCGGCCGTTCATGATCGTGGTCTTGATGACGTCCGGCTCGCCGCCATGAAGCCAATCGCTGTCGGCCAGGTTCGGGAAGCCCTTGCTGCCGCGCGCATCCGAGCCGTGGCACTGCGAGCAGTAGGTCAGGAACAGGCGCTCGCCGATGGCGTGGGCCTGCGGGTCGGCGGCGACCGCCTTGAGGTCGAGCTTCTTGTACTGCTCGAACAGCGGGCCATATTCCGCTTTCGCCTGTTTCAGCTCGGCCTGGTATTCGCTGACCTGGTTCCATTTCAATGTGCCGCGCCAGGCGCCCAGGCCCGGGTACAGCACCAGGTAGGTGGCGGCGAACAGGATCGACAGCCAGAACAGGATGATCCACCAGCGCGGCATCGGCGTGTTCAGCTCCGTCAGGTCTTCGTCCCACACGTGACCGGTGGTTGTCTGCGGCTTGCCGTCGGCATCGAGCTTGACCTTGAACTTGGATTGCGACCAGAGCAGGATGCCGCAGCCGGCGATCGACAGGATCGTGATCACCGCGACGTAGTAGTGCCAGAAATCGTTGAAGAAGTCGGCCATGTCAATGCTCCCCGCCTTCGATGGTGTCATCGGCGAACGGCAGCCGCGCCGCCGCGTCGAAATCGCTGTTCTTGTGCAGCAGGTAGGTCCAGCCCACGATGGCCATGAAGGTCGCGAAGCTGATGACGGTCATGACGCTGCTGGCGTCGTCGAAAAAGTGTTGAAGTGCCATGTCGGTTCCTTGCTCAGTTCCTCGTCTTGATCTGGGTGCCCAGGCCCTGCAGGTAGGCGACCAGCGCGTCCTGCTCGGTCTTGTCGACCAGGTCTTGCGGCGCAGCCGCGATCTCTTCGTCGGTGTAGGGCACGCCGACGCGCTGCAGCGCACGCATCTTCGGCATGATCTCGCCCGGGACCAGCTTCGTATTGGCCAGCCAGGGATAGCCAGGCATGTTCGACTCGGGCACCACGTCGCGTGGATTGTCGAGGTGGGTGCGGTGCCATTCGTCGCTGTAGCGGCCGCCCACGCGCGCCAGATCCGGGCCGGTGCGCTTGGAGCCCCACTGGAACGGGTGCTCGTAGACCGACTCGCCGGCCACCGAATAGTGGCCATAGCGCTCGGTCTCGGCGCGGAACGGCCGGATCATCTGCGAGTGGCAGCCGTAGCAGCCCTCGCGGATGTAGACGTCGCGGCCGGCCAGGCGCAGCGGCGAATACGGTTTCAGGCCGGCGACCGGCTCGGTGGTCGACTTCTGGAAGAACAGCGGCACGATCTCGACCAGGCCGCCGAAGGAGATGACCAGCAGGACCAGGCCGATCAGCAGCCACACATTCTTCTCTATCCACTCATGGGTGAATTTCATTGCAAACTCCTGGTTTCTTTAGGCTGGGACGACGTGCTCGGCGTCAATCACGCCGCGCGGATTCTTCGGCCCGAGCGGGATCGGGACGTCGACGCTCTTCGTGCCGCGCATCGTCATCCAGGTGTTCCAGGCCATCAGCACCATGCCGGTCAGGTACAGGGCGCCGCCGGTGACGCGGATCACGTAATACGGCCAGGTGGCCTTGACGCTCTCGGCGAAGGTATAGGTCAGGGTGCCGTCCGGATTCACGGCGCGCCACATCAGGCCTTGCATCACGCCGGCGATCCACATCGAGGCGATGTACAGCACGACGCCGATCGTGGCGACCCAAAAATGGGTTTCAACCATTGAGACGCTGTGCATCTGTTTTTTACCGGCGACGCGCGGGATGATGTAGTAGATCGAACCCATGGTGATGAAGCCGACCCAGCCCAGGGCGCCGGCGTGGACGTGGGCGACGGTCCAGTCGGTGTAGTGCGACAGCGCGTTGATGGTCTTGATCGACATCATCGGGCCCTCGAAGGTGGCCATGCCGTAGAACGACAGCGAGACGATCATGAACTTCAGCAGCGGATCCGAGCGCAGCTTGTGCCAGGCGCCCGACAGCGTCATGATCCCGTTGATCATGCCGCCCCACGATGGCGCCAGCAGGATGATCGAGAACACCATGCCCAGCGATTGCGTCCAGTCGGGCAGCGCGGTGTAGTGCAGGTGGTGCGGACCGGCCCACATATAGGTGAAGATCAGGGCCCAGAAGTGCACGATCGACAGGCGGTACGAGTACACCGGACGCTCGGCCTGCTTCGGAATGAAGTAATAGACCATGCCCAGGTAGCCGGCGGTGAGGATGAAGCCGACCGCGTTATGGCCGTACCACCACTGGATCATGGCGTCCTGCACGCCCGAATACACCGAGTACGATTTGGTCAGCGAGGCCGGCGAGGTCATGCCGTTCACGATGTGCAGGATGGCCACCGCCAGGATGAAGGCGCCGAAGAACCAGTTGGCGACGTAGATGTGCTTGACCTTGCGCTTGACGATGGTGCCGAAGAACACCACGGCATAAGCGACCCAGACGATGGCGATCAGGATCGAGATCGGCCATTCGAGTTCGGCGTATTCCTTGCCGCGCGTGAAGCCCATCGGCAGCGTGACCGCGGCGCACAGCAGCACCGCCTGCCAGCCCCAGAAGGTGAAAGCGGCCAGCTTGTCCGAGAACAGGCGAACCTGGCAGGTGCGCTGCACCACGTAGTACGAGGTGGCGAACAATCCGCAGATGCCGAAGGCGAAAATGACCGCGTTGGTATGCAGCGGACGCAGGCGTCCGTAGCTGAGCCATGGGATATCGAAGTTAAGCGCGGGCCAGGCCAGCTGGGCCGCGATGAACACCCCTGCCGCCATGCCGATCACGCCCCAGACCACGGTCGCAATGGCAAACTGGCGCACGATCTTGTAGTTATAGTTTAGACTGCTGTCCAAGATGCTCTCCTGAAATGACACGATGTAGTGACAGTCAGGAGTGTGCGTTTAGGAACCTTAAAAATCCTTGATGTGTATCAAAATGTTCCTTGATGGATAGAGTATGGGGAACGTCTGTTGTAGCGCTGTTGTCCTTCAGCGGCGACGTTTTCTTCCACGATCCCACGGGCATCGTTTTGAGACCAATCAAGTCCAAAACTAGACGGCCCACCGAGTTCCGGGGGGCTTTTCCTCACCTAACCAACAAGGAATCGCTATGCCGCCTCTTTCCCAATCCGTTCACGAAGAAATGTCCAAGCGCCTCAACGCGGCGCGTGAAGACCTGCTCGGCGCCGTCCGTGCGCGCACCACGTCCGACGAGGGCGACGCCCCGCCGATCGGCCCGCTCGCGCACGAAGCGCAGGGCGACGACCGCAATACCGCCGAGATGATCGGCCACGACGAAGTCCACCTGGCCGAGCACGATGCTAACACCTTGCACGAAATCGACGTCGCCCTCGGTAAGCTGGAAGCCGGCGGCGCCGGCATCTGCGAGTCGTGCGGCCGCGAGATCCCCGATGCGCGCCTACTGGCCACGCCGACGGTGCGCACCTGCATCGAATGCCAGGACCGCATCGAGAAGGAAAGCGGCGTCGGCCGCGGCCCAACCATGTAATCGACCGTAGGATGGGCGGCTATGCCGTCCATCCCACATCATGCTCCACCGCGGTCATCATCCTGCAACACCCGATACGCCGGCCCCTCCAGATCGTCGAACTGCCCACTTTCGGCCGCCCCGAAGAACACCCACAAGGCCACGCCCACCACCACCACGCTGAGCGGGACCAGCAAATACAAGGCTTCCATCGTCTAGTCCTTTCGCAAGCGCAGCGCATTGAGCACGACCACGGCCGAACTGGCCGCCATGCCGATCCCCGCCAGCCAGGGATTGAGCAGGCCCGTCGCCGCCGCCGGAATCGCCGCCACGTTGTAGACCGTGGCCCAGGTCAGGTTCTGGCGGATCACGGCCAGGGTGCGGCGCGCCGTCTCGAGCGTGTCGGCCAGCGGCGCCAGGCTGTCGCCCATCAGCACCCCATCGGCATGCAGCTGCGCCAGCTCCGCCCCGCGTCCCATCGCGAACGAGACGTCGGCCCCGCGCAGCACCGCCGCGTCGTTGATGCCGTCGCCGACCATCGCCACGATCGCGCCGTCCTGCTGCAGGCGCCGCACATAGGCCAGCTTTTCCTGCGGCAGCTTGCCGCCGATGGCGGTCGAGATGCCCAGCCGCGCCGCCACGGCTTGCGCCGCGTGCTGCTCGTCGCCGCTGAGCAGGACCACGGTCTTGCCGCTGGCGCGGATGCGGCGCACCACGTCCGCGGCGTCCGCGCGCAGGCCGTCGGCCAGGTCGAAGCGCGCCAGCCAGCCTTCGCTGTTGCCGAGCCAGACCGAGGTGGTGCCCACCGGCGCCGCCGCGCGCGCCACGCCGCCGGCCACGCCGGCGACCCAGGCGGCGCTGCCCAGGCGGTAGTAACGGCCATTGACCCAGCCCTCGACGCCCTGCCCGACCGTGAACTGCGTACGCTCGGCGCGTGCCGGCTCATTGCTGGACGTGGTCAGCGCCTCGCGGATCCCCAGCGCCAGCGGGTGCGGATTGTCGGCCTCCAGCGCGGCGGCGATGCGCAGGCAGTCGAAGCCGGCCAGGCTGCCCACCGACAGGGTCTGGCGCAGCACCGGGCGGCCGTGGGTAAGCGTGCCGGTCTTGTCGAACACCACGTGGGTGGCGCGATCGAAGGTTTCCAGCGTGTGCGGCTGCACCGACAGCACGCCGCGTCGCAGCAGGCGGTCGGTGGCGGCGGCCAGCGCGGTCGGCGTGGCCAGCGACAGCGCGCACGGGCAGGACACCACCAGCACCGCGATCGCCACCTGCCAGGCCCGGCCAGGGTCCACCTGCAGCCAGGAGAAATAGGCCAGCACGGTCAATATCAGCAGGCCGAGCACGAACCAGGCCGCGACCCGGTCGGCCCACAGCGCCAGCGCCGGCTTGCCCTGCCCCGCGCGTTCGACCAGCCGCACCAGCATTGCCAGCGTGCTGTCGTGCGCGGTCGAGGTCACGCGCAGCACGATGGCACCGGCCGCATTGACGGCGCCGCCCGGCACCAGGTCGCCCACGCCGCGGCGCTGGGTGCGACTCTCGCCGGTCAGCAGCGCCAGGTCGACCTCGGTGTCGCCCTCGACGATCACGCCGTCGGCCGGCGCCGCCTGGCCGGCCCGCACCAGCACCAGGTCGTCCACCCGCAGGCTGCCGGCCGTCACCAGTTCCGTGTCCCGTGCGCGGGGATCGCCGCGCAGGCGCAGCGCCGATGGCGGCAAGCCCTGCTGCAGGCGCTCGAGCGCGCCGGCCGCCTTGCGGCGCGCGCCCAGTTCCAGGTAGCGGCTGCCCAGCAGCAGGAACACGAACAT